>JAQBFG010000209.1:0-37833 GCA_032123495.1 Candidatus Zixiibacteriota bacterium
ATGGGTTCTTATGGCGAGGGAATTATCGGGCTTATTTATAATAGCGGTATCAAAACCGAACTTCTGCCGCCAATTATTTTTCTTGGAGTTGGGGTCCTGACCGATTTCCGACCGCTACTTGGACGACCGTTGACATTTTTACTGGGCGCTTCGGCACAGTTGGGAATTTTTGTTGCCGCTTTGGGAGCAGCTTACCTGCTTGGATTTACACCTAAAGAGGCAGCCAGTATCGGAATCATTGGCGGAGCCGACGGACCGACCTCGATCTTTCTGGCCAGCAAACTGGCGCCGCATCTGTTGGGGCCGATTGCCGTGGCCGCTTATAGTTATATGTCGTTGGTACCAATAATTCAGCCGCCGATAATGCGGCTTTTGACTACCAAAAAAGAACGAGCGATTGATATGCCACAGGCCCGACCGGTTTCAAAGACGGCAGTTATTGTATTTCCAATTGTTACCGGTATTGTTGCCTCGTTGGCAATTCCATCATCGGCACCGCTTATTGGGATGTTGATGTTTGGCAATCTCATTCGTGAAAGTGGTGTTACCGAACGACTACGCAAAACCGCCGGAGGCGCGCTGATTGATATTGTGACTCTATTTCTTGGTTTGGTCGTTGGCGCAACAATGGATGCCCCGCATTTTCTGAATATTAAAACGTTGATGGTCCTGGTTCTTGGAGCGGTGGCGTTTTCGTTTAGCACTGCCGGAGGCGTAATGTTTGCCAAACTGATAAATCTCTTTTTATCTCAGGGCAAGAAGATGAATCCATGTATTGGGGCGGCCGGAGTTTCGGCAGTTCCGATGGCGGCGCGAGTGGTTCAGAAATTTGTCTCAGATGAAACCAACGGTGATGTTAATCCGCTTATGCCGGCGATGGGTCCCAATGTGGCAGGTGTGATAGGATCTGCAGTAGCCGCCGGAGTATTTCTGACCCTGCTATCATAACGATTATTTATTTTATAAAATAAAAAAGCCGGAATTTAATCTCCGGCTTTTTTTAATATAATTTAGTTGTCTATAAAACAGGGGAATAAAGCTATGAGTATTTTCTCAATGATTTTGCATTTAATTATAGATCTTTTTATTATAGTCGGGGCCAATATATATATTCCCAAAAGACTTGGAAATTTGTTTGGGCTGAAGCGAAAAAGATTCCTTTATCTGATTTTTAACGGCGGTACAATATCCTTCTTGCTCACAATGTCACTATTAACGACAACATCGAATCCGTTGTTTGGTTGGTACTATCTGGTCTCATCAAGTTTTATTGGATTTATGTTATTTCTGCTGGTCCTGATGATCTGTTTTGAAATAATTAATATCTTTTTCAAATTGCAAAAGAGAAATGGGGGAATTGTATTATTGAGCATGGCTCTTCTGGTTTCTATTTATTCGATTTGGAACGCCCGCGACTTTGAAATATCAAAGATTGAAGTATCAATTGAATCGCTCCAGAATGAATTAAATGTCGTTCAATTATCTGATATTCATCTTGGCTTTCAGAGAGATTCCGACTATCTGGAAAATATTGTAGCAGCAACCAATTCGTTGAAGCCGGATATTATATTAATCACCGGCGATATAATTGACAGCAGAGGTGAAAAGATCAAGGAGCTATTATCACCATTGGCATATTTGGAATCACCTGCCTATTTCATTTATGGGAATCATGATTATTATGTTGGTTTAGAAAAAGTGCTTGAGGCGCTTGAGGAAAACGATGTTATCGTTTTAAGAAATGAAATTGTAATTACAAACGGTATTCAACTTGTCGGCCTTGATTATATGAATGCTGATTCGACAACTTTTGATGTCCACTCAGTTAATGAAAAAACAATAGCTGAGATTCTTCCCACTCTTGATATCTCATCCGACCTGCCAGCTATTCTGATACATCACAGCCCGGTTGGGATTGAATATATGAGTCAGCATAATATTGATTTGGCAATAACCGGACATACCCATGCGGGTCAGGTGTTCCCGGCAACAATTATGTCAGCTTACACGTTTCCGTATAATGAGGGAATCCATAAGTATAAAGATACTTACATTTATGTTTCTCAGGGAGCCAGCACTTTTGTTCTGCCGATGCGATTAGGGACATTTAATGAAATTACGCAAATCAGATTAACCAAAAATTAGCACTTATATAATCTATTCATATCGCAAAGTTTCGACCGGATTGGACCGCGCCGCCTTAATCACTTGATAGATAACGGTTGTCATCGCAAAAAAGAGCGTTATAACACCGGCCAGCAAAAACAGATCGATCCCGATCGTGGTTCGAAAAGCGAAATTTTCCAGCCAGCGATTCATCACATAATAAGCAATCGGGACCACAATTATATTAGCAATCACCAGAAGTACAACCAACTCTTTGGTCAGTAATTTTATTATACTCGACACCGATGCTCCCAGGACTTTCCGAATACCGATCTCCTTTGTTTGCCGAATAATGCTGAATGATGATAAGCCATAGATACCAAGAACGGTGATAAATATCGCAAGCATGGTAAAGAGACTAGAAACTTTTTCAAACAGTTCTTGCGATTGGTACTGTTGATTGTAATAATCATCTAAAAAGAAATAATCAAAAGGATTTCCCGGAAAGAATTTATCATATTCGGCTTTGGTTATCTCGAGAGCTTCTTTTGTATTGGGAGTGTTCAGTTTCATCGCAATCATCCCTGAATATCCCCGACCATACGGCATATAGCGAAATATATGAGGCTCAAAAGCTTCTTTTAATGACTGCTGATGATAATTTTTTAGGACCCCAACAATAGTAAAAATCTCACCCCAATAATCGACCTTCTCCCCAATGGCTTTTTCGGCGCTTTCAAATCCCATAAATCGAACTGCTGTTTCATTAAATATCAATGATTTATCCTCGGTAGAGAATTCTTTCGAAAGGTTTCGCCCGACAACAAGTTCTAAATCAAAGAGATCAACGAAATTATAATCAATGCCAACGATCTGGTAGTTTTTGCCCTGAGTGAGATCGCCACCAGCTTTTTGGATTCCACCGGCATCCCAATATATCTGTCGTCCGGGAACTTCGGTGACAAGACTGATATTTGCATATTCTGTTCTTCCTAATAAAGTTTCCCTGAATGATTCAAAAACTGTTCCGTAGTTTTCATCTCTTACCCGGGGAGCCTTGACAACCAGCGTTTGATCCATGCTAAAACCTAACTCGTGTTGCCTCATAAAAGAAATTTGACGAACAACGGTGAAAGTCGCGACAATCAAAAACAGCCCCATAACAAACTGAAATAGTACCAGCACTTTGCGCAAATTGATGCCATTTCTGGAAGTCGCCTGCCGATTTTTAAAAGCAGTCACAGGTTTGAAAGCAGACATCGCCAAAACCGGATAAAGACCCGACAAAATAATCCCGACAACAAACATGATTCCAGCCGAGAACCACAACGACGTCTGAGTCCAAAACGGGTAAGCAATTGAAACTCCGGTCAATTGGCAGAAAAGCGGAAGAACCGATGAGATAATCGCAAACGACATTATTATCGCTATCAGATTTATAATTATAATCTCAAAGAAAAACTGCATGATAAGCTGCCCGCGCGAGGCACCGACGACTTTTCTTAATCCGACTTCTTTGGCCCGATTCAGCGATGAAGCAGTCGAGAGATTAACATAGTTGACCCATGCCATAATTATAATAAACATCGCGATGATAAACAGAAACTCAACTGAGTCACGGTCACCGTTGGCTTCGTACTCCTGCATAAAATTGGAGTTCAAATGTATATCTGTCAGCGGTTGCATCACCAGGTCTATTCTCATTTTATATTCTTCCAGCCATGGATTTTCCGCTATCGCCAGTTTCACCATTTTCTCTTCGAAGGCATTTATATCTATTCCGGGTGATGCCAATAGATATGTATATGCGCCGGTATGTCCCCAGGCCTCGGTATAGTCAGGGCCATAGGCGACGGCAAGGTTTTCCCAGGGCAGAAGAATATCGAATTTCAAATGGGAGTTTTGAGGAACATCCTCAAAAATACCTACTATTTTATATTCGGTTTTTTTATTGGTACTTATCGTTTTCCCTAACGGATCCTCATCACCAAAATATTTTTTTGCAGTTGATGAAGAAACAAAAGCGTTACCAAGTTTCGCCAATTCTTTTACCGGGTCCCCTTCAATAAAATTGAATGAGAGAATATTAAAAATATCCGGTTCAGCGAAAAAGATTCTTTCTTCGGGATATTTTATATCCAAATATGAAACCGAGGCCTCATATTTGAACATTCGTCCGATTTTTTCAATTTCGGGATAATTCCCGCGTATCCGGACAGCGGCTGGCGGACAACAGGAAGCAAAACAAACCGCCTGCCCCGCTTCGTCAGTCCGCTCATAACGAAGCCGATAAATCCTGTCACTGTTATTTTGAAATTTATCATAGCTGTTTTCGAAGTTTACATAGTGCAAAATAAGAAGACAAGCTGTCATCCCAATAGCCAGACCAAGAATATTAATCAATGAAAATGCTTTGGTTTTTCTTAGATTTCTAAAAGCGGTGATAAGATAATTTTTTAGCACGGTGTCTCCCCAAAATTATAGTCGGATAATTCCTAATTGTAATAAGCCGTTCAATTTATTACGGTTATTCTTTCCATATGTTTCAGAGTAAGACTGTTTAGCAATAGTTTTGTTGAATTAAAAAATAAAATAAGGCAGAGCCTGTTTGGTTCTGCCTTATTCAGATATTTATTAACCGGATCGAATTTATTTCAGCATTATCATCTTTTTCGATTCGGTATAGTCGCCGGAATTGATCTGGTAAAAATAGACTCCGCTGGCAACAGACCGGCCCGATTGATCGGTTCCATCCCAAATTATTTCATGTTTTCCGGCTATTTGATTATCATTTTTTATAGTCTTAACATTCTGCCCAAGAAGGTTGATAATCGAAATTGAAACATCGGCTCTTTTGGGAAGCGTATAAGAAATAATTGTTGACGGATTAAACGGGTTGGGGAAGTTCTGCGATAGACTGTATTTATCAGGAATGATATTATCACTTAAATTATTTTCACCATCAGTGGTCGCATCGGCATTCGGATCCCAGGCGATTAGATGACCCGGTGAAGTCATAATCAGTGCCGTTTTTCCACCGACCCAAATGTCAAAATAGGTACCATATTCTGCTCCCAATGAAGTCATTACAAAATTATCATACAGAACATTATAAGCCAGTATATTTACCCCGCCACCAGAAATTGTCTTGCGCATCACAACCAGATCTTCCTGCCCAATAAAGCTGCTCAGAAATTCGCTGGGATATTCGCTGAATGTTCTTGTATAGGTGCTATAACCACTATATATATCATCGGCACTATGAACCAACATAAAGTTTGACCGGGCATATTTCCGACTATTTCCTGTACTTACATAAGCCCAGCCAAAAGGCATTGATGTTTCTAAACCGGTAACACCGTCAAAAATTTTCATAGGACCGGAAACTTCAGTATCAAACCAATAGATATAATCCCTCTGGACCCCTTTTCCAACATTTGCATGTGAAGACCCAAAATCTACCGACGACCAGGAATCTGTGCCGGGTGAATAGAGATACAAAACATAAGGCCCACCAGTATTATTTGACATTCTTCCGCCAACATTGGTTGAATCAAATCTGCCATAAGTGAATTCTGATTCGAAGGTAAAGGAGTGAATTCTATCATTGTTATCCTGATGATAACTATATATATGTACAGTATTTTGAAGTGCCCGTTTACATTCAGCAATTCCCCAATTATTATACATCCAATGACCAACCGTATTATAATAACCATCGGTAGTTGATGGCAAGCCAGCGCTGACACCCAGGCCGGCATCCACATCATAGAACCAGACATTGCTGCAATCAGATGATGAATAAATGGCGCCACCTATTGCAACAACCGCATCTGTGGCGCAGGTTGGATATATAAGCGGAGAGATTAAGGAAGAAAAGCTGTTACTGTTGCCATTATAAATTATATGATACAATTGGCCGGTATCCTTTTTCCTTTCGGTATTTACGGCAATTTGACCTCCAGCGCTCTCTATATAGGGGCAGTTGTCATTGCAGTTATAGGTGTAGTTATAACTTGTTTGAACAAAATTACCATGCCTGGTATCAAACCCGAATAAATCTATTTTCCAGTTGTTATCTACAATTTTAGATCTATCCTCAAACATTGCTGTTGTTCCGGGATGTCCTCGTCGAGCCATACTGTTCCAGAGTGCGGTATTATGGGTCTTTTCCAGTAACACATAATTTCCTGTATAGGCCGAATAGCCGGCAAAAAAATGTGTCAGCGAATCTCCCGCCGGGGTCATATTTTTATAAAAAATAAAACCATGATTTAATTCCTCATATTCAACATAACCCTCGCCATCATGTTCGACAAAAGTTTTGGTTAGATAACTGTACGCTACAATTTTCTTGGAGTCATCGGTTTCGTTTAGCATCAAAAATAGATAGTCTTCAATACCATAAACTCCCCAGCTGAGAATATCTCCGGCATCAGAAATATCATAACTGTGCCAGACATTATCCTCGCCGTCAAAAACATAAAAATTCAAATCGGTGGCAAAATAAGCCATATCGGTTTCACAGTCATGACCATAAGTTGATCCTGGCAACATCGTTCCGGTATATGATATAGGAACAAACGTCTGAGCCAGACCATTATATGCAACTGCCATCTCATCGTTATAGATCATGGCAACATTCCGGCCCACCTTGATTTGAGAACTCCAGTCAAGATCGGTTGATGCCGTATATGTATGCCATTCGGCTGAATTAATATCAAAGGCGTAGATTTCAGGTGCCATCCGATCAATAAAGATTAAACAGTTTTCACCGACCATCCGTGCCCAATTAACGGGCCGATCACCGGGCAGCTTATATTCAACCCAGGCTCCTTTGGACTGGGCATAGGAAGCGGCGTTCATTAAAAGAACCGCCAAAATTAATAGACTGAATAAATAAATTGATTTTTTCATAACCTGAATCTCCAATATGATCCAATTGATTGGTATTTATCGTAATTTATAAAATTCTCGACATTATGAGTGTTTGACCAGAGATGCAAAAAATAATAGAAAAAATCCGGAAAATAATTACCCAATTGCATAGGTATTTCCCTTCCACAAAAGTAATCAAAAGAGAGTTGGATAATATAAATAATATCTTATTGTAATATAACAAGATATCTTTTTTTGTCAACCTCTCAAAGAATTATGGTGGGGTATTTCATATTTGTCAGGGTCAAATGCAAAATTTATGCCGAAATTTAGACAGAATATAATATATTCGTCTCATATAGGCTAGGCGCGAAATAATTAAATATGAAAGTGAATACTTATGACGAAAAATATTTTCTTCATCCCGATCACAAAAGAAAACTGGGAAACGGCGCTGGAACTTGAGGTTCATCCCGAACAACAAAAATTTGTACCTTCACCGGCAGAATCGATAGCATCGGCTTATATCAAACCATGGGATGAGGCACTTGATCCTTATGCGATAATGTTAGACGACAAAATAATCGGTCTTTTTTATCTTTCATATACTCCCGACAGCATAGACAACTATTGGATTGGCGGATTTTTTATTGATAAAAAATATCAAGGTAATGGGTATGGGAAATCATCGTTAAAAGAAATATTGGAATTTATCCCGACGATTCATCCAAATTGTCAACAGATGAAGTTGACCGTTGAAAAAGAGAACATTGTGGCGATAACTCTTTATGAAAGCATCGGTTTTATAACAAACAACAAAGTAAACAAATATGACGAAATCATTTATTCTATAAATATCACTGACATTTGAAAGCCGTTATAGTTACTTTTATTGCATCTGATTATGTATCAACTTTCATCCCGAATGAAAAGTCGCTGAATAAAAATCCGTAACAGACAGGTATTCATCAGGTTACGAATTATCCTCAACGACTCCATATCCGGCACATTGCTTGCAATAGTAATTCTTTAGAGATTAATATGGAGATTGAATATGTATCAAATTAACCAGATATTCGCCGATGGCGCCTATTTTCAGCTGACCGCACTTCTGACCGGGGCTCTATTTTTTGCAATGGTTGGTATCCGTGAGATGAAAAACGAAAATCTTTATGGGTATCTGTTTGCCGCCATCAGTATTTTCTTTCTCGCTATCCATGCCTTTTTCCTGCTTAATCTTCCGGACGCGGTATCACCCTTAAATAATCTGAATTTTTGGCCCTGGCTGATCGCCTTTTTTGCACCGGCACTTATAACGCTTTATCTGCTTTTTGGTTTTATAAATATGCTGATGGATAAAGTAAGACTCGGAATGGTGAAAATATTTTTTGGGCTGACGCTTCTCTGCTATCTGTTTATGCTCGGCGGAAGTTGGCCGCTTGATGCCCGCGGTATAATAGTAATGATCTGGTGCGGATTATGGTTTGATGTCGAATTAGGACTCACCGGATAAAAATGTTACCGGTTATCACGCAATAACATTAAATACTTCAATTTATTATTTAAGATTTTGCAACTAATTCAACACTGAACTGACTGCTTCCCAATATTCCTTACTTTCTAAAAAAATATTTATTTTTTTCTCCTAACCATAAAACAATTTTACCTTTAATATGTCTATATCTCATAGAAGATAGAGATTATAATTAGCTATGGAATCAACATAATTAAACAGAGGATATGTCCAATGACAATTATTAACAAAATTTATAAAAATCGTATAATGATTTATTTATTTATCACTTTTCTTATGCTGGCAAATGTAGGGTGTACAGATGATACAGAAATATCCGGAAAAAATATTTTACTGATGATGAGCAAAGGTTACGGCGTTAATTATTATATGAATGGCGATGTTTTTGAGAAATATGGGTGGAATTTAATACGGACCGGCATATCTGACACAATTCCGGCTTGCGAAGCATACGCAGTTCCGTATGGCGCATTAACAGTAAAATCCGATATTCTCATATCAGAAATTACTGATATCAATGATTATGATGGTGTTATTATTATGGCAGCCACGCAATACACCTCGGCTGATCCATATGCTGAATTTCTGGAATCTCCTATAGTAATTGACCTAGTCAAATCCATTGTTGCAAACAACATACCTTTATTGGTCTATTGCGCAGGAGTTCGAGTTTTAGCCGCGGCGGATGTTATTAAAGGCATGAATGTAGTTGGCAGCCCGAAGTTTCAGGCGGAATATGAAGCCGCCGGAGCAAAATTTCTTGGAAATCATCAACCACCATCAATAGAAGGCAATATTATTACGGCGGCCAAAGGAATGTATAATAACGCCATAAACACGCAGGCCTTAGCGACAGTTTTGGAGTCCAAAGAATCAAAGAATATATCCATCAATAAAATTAAAACAAATTTTATTGCATCTGATTGCGAAGCTTTTAAGGATAGCAGCATTATATGGGCCAAGACTTATGGTGGAATAAGTTCTGAGGGAGGACGGGCACTGTGTGAGACCTCTGATGGAGGCTATATTATTGTTGGATATACTTTTTCACATGGATCAGACAATTCCGATATCCTTGTGATAAAAACCGATTCGAACGGAAATACAATCTGGTCCAAAACCTTCGGCGGAGCGGGAACCGAATATGGATACGGCTGTATTCGCGCAGATGACGGCTATCTTCTGGTTGGATACACAACATCATTCGGAGCTGGCTCAAAAGATGTTTATGCCCTAAAAATTGATAACGATGGAAACGAAATCTGGTCCAATACTTATGGCGGTACCAGCTGGGATGTTGCAAACTTCATCGGGAAAGCGGAAAACGGGAATTTCATTATCTGTGGTCATACTCATTCGTTCGGAGCCGGCGAAGATGATGCATATATTATTAAAATTGATAGCAAGGGAAAAGAACTCTGGTCAAAAACATTTGGCGGAAAAAGATCCGAAATTGCGAATTCATTTCATGTTACTGACGAAGGAGATTATTTAATTGCCGGAGCATCCGGTTCTATAGAGGGAATGAATAGTGAAATCTATCTTATTAAAACGGATAATGAGGGAAATGAAATCTGGTCTAATTATTTCCACGCCAAGGGGGAACCTGCCAAACGTATTTATGATTGGGCCAACTTTATAGGCCAGGATAAAAATGGCGATTATTTTCTGTCCGGTCATTCCAGTTGCAACGATTTACTCGATGCATTTGTCATAAAAGTAGATTCAGACGGCAATCAGATATGGGCCAACACATATGGAAACAAACCTTTTTATGATTATGGAAATTCAATTTGTATGAATAATAACGGAGGAATGATTATCTGTGGCACAAGCAAATCAACCGATGGTAATAATGATATTTTCATTGCAGAAATTGATTCTAATGGTAACTTAATTCAACAAAAATGTATTGGCGGAACTGGCTCTGACAGAGGCAGTGTAATATATTCTGTTCAAGATGATTTTTATGTTATCCTCGGACAAACCAATTCCTCGGGAGCAGGAAATTTCGATACCTATTTGATGAAAATTAAACTCTAACAATTATAATTATATATTTGACAATTTCCAGACACATTTGTCAGGATGTATCACTATCGAAGAACATGCCGACTTCTATGATATTGCACAACACAGCAATAAAATAAATTTTATCATTCAATTAATTTGTCCATATTAAACCATTAATTTTAAATTTTGATTTTCCTCACTTTTTTATTATCATTGTCCAATAAAAATTGAACCTACAATTTATTCGGTGAGATTTTCACCGGGAGGATATAATGGTAGATCCACGCAATGATAAACTGGCCGACATTCTGGTTAATTTTTCTTGCTCCGTCAAGAAAAATGATCTGGTTTATATAGCCATCAGAGGTATTCCGTCGCTGGAGTTGGGCAAAGCGATTATCCGCAAAGTGACCAAAGCGGGTGGAATTCCGTTCTGGTATTATAATGACGATTCATTAACAAGGCAGTTTCTGATGACTAACACGGTTGAACAGATAAAACAGTTTGCCAAATTCCATCTTTCAATGGCCAAAAAAACAGATTGTTATATCGGAATCTATGGCCCAGACAACTCTTTTGATCTGGCCGACGTCCCGGCCAAAAAAATGGATGCCTGGAAGATGTTTTATCACAAGCCGGTTATCGCCAATGTTATCACCAAAAAAACTCGCTGGGTGGCGATGCGTTTTCCCAACAACGCTATGGCCCAACTTGCTCAGCAGCCGCAGGAAGTATTCGAAAAATATTATTACGATGTCTGCTGTATCGACTACGCCAAGATGGATAAGGCACTTAATCCCCTGGTCAAGTTAATGAAAAAGACCAAGGATGTACATATCAAGAGCAAAAACACCGATCTCACCTTTTCGATAAAAAATATCCCGGTTGTAAAGTGCGCCGGAAAGTTTAATATCCCCGATGGTGAGGTTTTCACTGCTCCGGTGAAAAATTCGGTCAACGGCGTTATTACTTTTAATGCACCGTCACTGTATGAAAGCAGTGTTTATGAAAACATCCGGTTCGAGTTTAAGAGTGGCAAGATTATAAAAGCTACATGCAACAATAATACCAAGAAACTAAATCATATTCTCGATACCGATGCTGGTTCCCGATATGTTGGCGAGTTTGCCTTAGGTGTGAATCCGATGATTATGGAGCCGATGAAAGACACCCTTTTTGATGAAAAAATCGACGGCTCATTCCATTTCACTCCGGGTCGCTGTTATGATGAAGCTTCCAATGGAAACAAATCGGCGATTCACTGGGATCTGGTGCAGATTCAGCGCAAGGAATATGGCGGCGGCGAAATCTGGTTTGATAATAAATTGATCCGCAAAGACGGTAAATTTGTTATCCCGGAGCTAAAAGGTAAATTGACCAAAAAGGCCTTGGGTGGTTGAGAACTTCTCTGAAGTTTTTATATTGCGCCTGATACTTTTGTTTATAGCTTTTATATAAGGCAATTCAAAATATTAGGAAAGGGACTATCATGAGGAAAAAGTATTTTTCCGGATGGTTGTTTGTGGCTATGGTTTTAAGTTTTATAGCTTTGACCTATGCACCAATTTCGGCAGCAGAGTTCACTGCCAAATTAAATGACCATGAAGGCGGTATTGTAAAAACATCAACAATTACCTTAAAAGATTCATTTTATCGCATCGACCTTGAGGAATCAGGTGAGAAGATATCTGTCATCGTCGATCAGGATGCCGGCCTTACCAAAGTTCTGAGTCATTCTGAAAAAATATACAAGGAAATAAAAAGTCAGGATCATGAGAGCCTGATGAATGATCCGTTTCAGGTCGTTATATATATGGCTGAAAATGGTGAAAGCAAACAGGATGGCACCGAAACAATTAATGGTCTGGAATGCGATAAGTTTGTTATATCTATGTCCAACCAGGATATGATGGCCAAATGGGTGTCTCAAAAGTATAATTTCCCGGTTAAAATCGAACATTTGATGGCAGAAAACAAATTCGTTGAAATCACCGATATTGTTGAAGGCCCGGTTGATGAGACCTTATTCGTGATTCCGGATGATTACAAAAAATGGATCAACCCGGATGATCTACCGGTCGAAATCCCGGAATGGGCCAAAGAGCTTTCATCGGCAACATCAATGACACCGCCCTTTGAAAAAGATATGGTAACCGGCGAAATTATAAGAATACCGATATCGGTCGGCCAGTCGGTATGGGTCAAAGGAGCAGGCACAAATGAATCCGAAGCAGTGGCAAAGGCAATTCCTTTTAAGGATGGTCGCCCCAATAAAAAACCTTCATGGTACAATAATTTTGCCATGAGAGGGACAATATGCGCGCGCAGTGCTGAGACATCTTTTGAAGCCGACGAAATTGTACTATATGTTTTTGAAGGCAATGTCCATGTTAATGTCAAATTCTTTCCAATGAAGGAGGAAGCGGTAAAAGCGGGCGGCGAATATCGATTTATGTCAGAAACTTATGACAATATCGACACGAGATTTGTCAATGCTTTTGACGGTGAATCGGAATGTGTCGTTTCATTTTGGAAAGATGGTGTCGATGTTAGTGAAGGACCGGTCAAATACCGCACTTTTAATCTTGAAGAGAAAGGTGACATAAAACCGAGTACTTTTTCAACTGACATTGGCAAGGAAGTAGTCATCAGAGTCACTAAGGGTGAGATGGTTATAAAGATGGGCCAATACGATTCGTTTAAGTTTTAAATAGGTTATAAGATTGATTAAAAAAATAAATTTATCAGAAAAATTCTATTCGTTCGATGAAACCTATGTCCCAAAAATTGCCGGTGAATTAAATGGTCAATTTGTAAAAATCGTCAAATGCCTAGGTGAATATGTCTGGCACAGTCACGAAGTTGAAGACGAGATGTTTTTGGTTTTCAAAGGCGATTTCAAAATTATGCTTCGCGATGGCGAGATAGCCCTAAGCGAAGGCGAATTTTGTATTATTCCTCATGGCGTGGAACATAAACCGGTGGCGGAAAAACTATGTCATGTTATGGTATTTGAACCGGCCTCAACCCGTAACACCGGCCAGGTCAATCATAAGTTGACAATCGAAGCGAACGATTTAGATAAGATATAAAAGTAAATGGAGTACCAGGTATTTATCTACCCTTAAATTCTCGCATTTGACTGAAAGGATCAATTTATCCTGGCTATCAAAAACCACTTTCAGCGTTAACCGTTTATTGTCAGGGTAATTACGTGAGCGATTTAATATAATTGTTCAAAAATCAAACATTTATTTTTAGAAATTAGTTAAAGCCGCTCCAAATTAACGATAAATCTCCACTGAGTCGATAATATAAAAAGGAATCATTCTAATTATCTAAGCGATAATTAGCGATTTCAATCAAATTTTTTAGTGGAGGTTATTATGAACGAAGCTGCTTATGCCGCTGATTCGGGAATGGGGTTTGTCCTGTTTTTATGGGCCGCCCTTTATTTCTTTTTCGCATTTACGCAATATAAAATTGCGCAGAAAGTCGGACATCAGTCCCCTTGGTGGGCCTGGGTTCCGATTCTCAATTTTTTCCAGCAGATTCAAATGGCCGGAAAAGAATGGTACTGGTTTCTTTTCTGTTTGGTTCCGGTTGTCAATATATTTGCTATCGCTGTTATCTGGATGGAGATCGCAAAAAACTGCCGCCAGTCAGCGGCTTGGGGAATTATGGCGATTGTGCCGTTTCTTAATTTTATCGCTCTGGGTTATCTTGCCTTCAGTAGCGATGTTAGCGCCCCACCGGCGCCACCGCAACAGGCTCCGCGCGAGCATCAACCAGTCGGATAAATACGACACCTTTGGTATATATTTTTTAACCGCCGGAATTTTATCACTCCGGCGGTTTTTCTTTATCCAATTTTATTTTAATATTGACTCCTGCCAACAACGTCGCTATAATAATTAAAATGATGCGGTGCTGTCTAACAAAGACAGAGAATAGGAAAGACGGTGCAAATCCGTCACAGCCCCGCTACTGTAATAGCTACTTTCCAGGCACAATGCCACTGGCTCATTAGAGCTGGGAAGGCGCCTGCGAGAGGTTTGATGCTTAAGTCAGTAGGCCTGCCGTATCCATATCGAACGGTTGTTGTCGTCAGCGAGGGCTGAACGGGACAAAATGGCTTCGCCGCCGGCAACAGGAGAAAGTTGCTGTGTGGCGGTTTTTATATCAGCGAATCGGAAAAGTTCTTCAAACAAACAGATTGTTTCTTAATTCAGCAATATCAATTCTGTCTATTATGATATGGTGCTTTTCGACTGCCTTTGCTCAATCAAATCTTAGTCTCACCGGACAGATTTATGACAATAATGACGGCTCGATTATACAAAACGCGGCCATTCAAATTATTGAACTCGGCATAAAAACAAGATCAGATAATTTTGGATTCTTTTACTTTGAGAATATTACCACCGGCTCATATTCAATAAAAATTACTGCACCTGGATATAATGACACAACCTTGAATTATCTCGATATCAAACCGGATATTGTCAAACGAGTTATAATAAAGATGTCAGGAAAAGTTTATAATCTGGGTAAAATTGTTGTTCATGGAAAAAAACCTGATTTAACCAGTGATAGAGTTACCATAATTTCTCGAAATGAAATCAGACAGAGTCATATCAGAGATGTATCAGAAATTCTGGAAACAATTGAAGGAGTATCAATCCAAAAGACAGGCCCGTCAGGGGAATCGCAGGTAAGAATTCGCGGCTGTGATCCGGGACAGGTTCTGGTTTTAATCGATGGACAAAAAATAAACGCGTCGGGGAGTGGTGTTGCCGATCTTAGCGGGATTCCAATTGACATAATTGAAAGTATTGAACTTCATAAAGGTGGTGCCGGGGCGGAATTTGGAGCTGATGCGCTGGCCGGGGCGATAAATATTATAACCCGCCCAACCAGACTTCTTGAAAAAATATCTTTGGGAACCCAAAAAGGTTGGGGCGGCTGGAACACAAGATCTTTCGAACTCAATCTGTCTAATCCGATCTATTTTAAAAATTTTACAAACAGGTGGTTTTACTTGTCCAATCAAACGGATGGCGATTTTGACTTTACTTATCACTTATCCGATTCATTACTTACTGGAACTCGTTTGAATAATAAATCACAATCTGACAATTTTTTTGCTTCCGGTATTTATCAACCGTCTCAAAAAGTTACTTTTAATTACTCAGGGCGATATTTTGAATCCGGGCGAGGTTTGCCCGATCGCGCTGCCCGCCAAAATGAAACGGCCGCCATGACCGATCGACGCAAATTACTAACCAGCGCCTTTAATTATAATGTATCAGACAATCATAGGCTTGATATTGAAATTGGCTACACTCAGTATAATCAGCAATTTCTTGATATTGACACAAGCCAAATAGTCAAATATGACAGTGAATTTATAAACGATATATATAGTATCACTCATCACCACAGCTTCATTTTTCTAAATGGAAATTTAAGCCGTTATTCAATTTCGTATCGTGACGAGAAATTAAATCAAACCGATCGTCATCGCCCCTTCTTAAGTATGGGCAAAACATCCCGAAATAATCTGTCTGTTTATTTTTCTATTAATCAAAAAGCTGATTTATCAAAAATTAAACTTTTTGACTTAATGAATCTTGACGCTGCAGTCAGATATGATATTTCCCGGACAAAAAAAGATTCTACTTCTTACGCCGATACGGTAAAAACAAACAGTACAAAACAACTATCCCCCAAATTCGGTCTGGCATTTTCAAAAGGCCAAAATATTCTTTTTATTCTCAGAACCAGCTATGGAAAATCATTCCGCTTGCCAACTTTAAATGCCCTTTTCTGGACGGGTAATGTCCTCTCCAGCGGCAATCCCGGACTTAAACCGGAGAAATCGGAACATTCGGAAGCAGGAATCGAAATCAAACTCGATTTTGAAGATATATCTGTTTCAGCCGGTTTTACATATTTTCATTTATTTATAAAAGATCGGGTGGTCTGGGCGCCCAATCCCCAGGGAGTTTGGACACCAAAAAATATGGCCTTTTCGCTTACAACCGGACATGAGGACTTTATTCATTTAAGCCTGCTAAAAGACAAAATTAAGATCTCGTATCAAAATACAATTTCGACCTCGATAAACAAAATCCCGGGACATAACAGTTATGGCAAAAGATTAAGTTTTTCACCTCACTATATTACAACTATTTCGGCCCGGATAAATTCATCTCCCCTGTTTTTTTCATATTCGGTCCGAATGGTTGATTTTGTCTACACCAATGAATCTAATAGCCGCCACCCCTATGGCGCTTATCGACTCGATGATCTGCGTCTCGGTTTTAATTTTGACCTATCAAAGAGCTGGAAGGTCTCGGTTTTAACAGAAATAGACAATATTTTTGACACCAGCTATGAGCTAATGGCTAATTTTCCGATGCCGGGTCGTCAGTGGAACATATTTATCGGTATCAATTACAATATTGGAAAGGAAAATTTGTGATACGTAAAACAATCTCCACAGTACTATTTATAATTTTTATCCCGGCAATGATCTTATCTATGGATAAAATCGCCTATGTTCTTAATGCCAGCGGTGAAACATTATCCAAAATAAATATAACTACAGGGATAGTCACCAATAATATTGTTACTATTGGTACCGATGTTCAATCATATCCAAATCAAATTGTTGTTCGGGATAGTCTCGCTTATGTTATCGCCTCCGGTACCGATGAACTTCAGGTTATTAATTTAAAAACAGAAACAACTGTAAATTATATCAATACCGGTGCTTTTTCGAACCCATACTGGATGGCATTTTATGATTCCCAATATGTTTATGTTACCTTGATGCTAAAAAATAAAGTCGCCAAAATCGATGTCCTAAGCGGTCTGATTGTTGATGAGATAGAAACCGGGGGCAGTCCGTCGGGAATAGTTATTTATGATCATAAGGTTTTTGTTGTTTGTAGCGGCTACGACTTCGACACCTACAGTTTCAATCCGAGCAAACTTTACATATACGATTTAAGTGATAACGCATTACTTGATGAAGTCGATGTCGGTTTGAACTCACAGTACGCAGCGGTTGATCGCTTAGGAAATGTTCATGTTGTTGCCACCGGTAACTATTTCGATATTAATGGCGAAGTTTATATCGTTAATGGCGATTATCATGAAGTAGTTAACAGTTTCCCGGTTGGTGGTTCTCCGGGGCAGATCAATATTGGTCCTGATGATGTCGCCTATATTGCCGCGGCTGGCTGGTCATTAGCGGGACATATTTATTCATATAATACCGTTACCGGCGAAGTGTATCATAACAGCATTAATCCGCTCGAAGTTGGTCTCAACTGTATGGCGGCTGTACCATTTCAGGATAGCACTATCTTTTCGGTAAGTTTTAGCACCGATTATATTAATGTTATCGATTCGACCGGAAACGACCTGGGGAATTATGCCATCGGCGACGGGCCGGTTCATCTTGATTTTAATTATATACCGGGTGATATCGATGGCGATTTCGCCGTGAATATATTAGATGTCATCTATCTTATTAACTGGAAGTATAAAAACGGCCCGCAAACAATCGCGGCCCGCTGGCGAGCCGATGTAAACGCCGATTTGAGTTATAATATTCTCGACGCTGTCTATCTGATAAATTCTCTTTATAAAGACGGGCCGGGGCCAAAAATCAGCGCAACCTGGCTGTATTAAAAATTTCGCATCAGAATAAAAAACTTGCCTCTCAAATGTCTGATTCCATATCTTAGTTAAAACCTTAACTAAATATGGAACGGACTGTTGCCGCAAAGCACGATTACAAAACCGTATAAAACCGAAATGAACAATCAGGAAAAAATCGCAACACGAATTCGGGAGATTACAGGATGGAAATATGCCCCGCGGGTTGAAATTGTTACCGATACCACCGAGTGGGATCGAATAATCCGTGGAAATGTCATTCGCCTGAACAATCATGACTTTGTTGTCGCTGGCAATGAATATGAAAAACGGTTCGGTATCAGTGATCAGCCGAAATGCTGGGTATTTGACGTTTATGATCTGGAAACCGGCGAGCAGAAAATCATCAAAACGGTGTTTCACGAAGAATTTAATGTCCATATCGGTATGTTTAAAATTCATTGTTTCCGCAGTCCCGAAAAGGAAGGTGAGGTCCTTGATCTGGTTCGTGACGATTTACGTTTTATGCAGGGCCAAACGACGCTGGATGACAAAAATAACGCGATAAGGGTTATCGATTATATTAAAGGCGATTCATTTTTTAACTATGTGGTTGGGATAAAGAAGGATCATCGGAAATACTTCGAACAGGATCTCCCCGGCATATTATGGAAACTGACCGACTGCATCGAAGCGATCCAGTTTTTGCATCTTAATAATACTTGTCACGGAGATATCCGCAACGATCATATCCTCATTGACGCCGAAACCGGCAAGTATCGCTGGATCGATTTTGACCTTAATCAGTATGTTTCTGATTTTGATATCTGGAGTATCGGCAATATTATTAATTATGCAGTCGGCAAAGGAATAACAGGTTTTAAAAATGTTATGCGGGACCCCCAGTTCTCTGATGAAATCAAAAACAGCCTCGTCTCAAGCGATGCTGCCGCCTTTTATGAGTACCGCATTATGAATCTGAAAAAGCTGTTCCCCTATATTCCTCCAAGACTTAATGATATGTTATTACACTTTACAATTAGGCCGAAAGCGTACTATGAGACTATGGATCAGCTTCTTGAGGATTATTACCAGATGCTGAAAGAGGAATTTCCTCATGGACAGCCATAACGAAATGAATATGATGTTGTTTATATATATCAGGCCTTTGGCGGGAGTTTGAGATGAAAACCGTAATCATTGGCGGCGGTAAGGGATGCCGGGCGATTATCGATCTGGCGCGCGGTTCGTTTCTAAGGGAATTAATCCTTGACATTATCTGCGTGGTTGATCTTGATCCGAATGCCAGAGGAATGATTTATGCCCGAGAAAAAGGCATCAAGACCAGTACTGATATGTATACAACGATTCTAAAAACAGTAGAATTAGATCTTATTATCGAATTAACCGGCAACGATGATGTTCTCAGAGAAATTCAGGGGATGATGAAGCCGGGGACCAAATTGATAGACCATACTTTTGCCCATATTTTCTGGGATTTGGTAAATGCACGGGAAGAACAGCAAAATCATGTAAGGGAAATAGAAGCGGCTGAGCGAAGGTTTAAAAGTTTTATCGACTCGGCCGATGACTGGATTTCAATAAAAGATAACGAGGGAAAGTACATAATCGTAAATCCGGTCGTTGCCAACGCTTTTCATCACAAAGTTGGAGATTTTATCGGGAAAACAGCCGATGAGATTCTTCCGCCTGAACTGGCCAAAGTAATAAAAATGCATGACAGACAAGTTACCGAAACTAAACGGCACCTTGCCTGGGACGAAATTGTTCTTATCGATGGTGTCGAACATCATTTTCAGGCCAAACGATTTCCGCTGACCGATCATGAAGGCTCGGTTACCGGGACATGCACTATCATGCGCGATGTCAGCTCCGAAAAAGAACTGCAGAATCAATTGGTACAGGCTGGCAAATTGGCGGCGGTCGGTCAGCTCGCCGCCGGTGTTGCTCATGAAATCAACAATCCGCTAACCGGTATTTTGGCCTTTGCCGAGGATATGAAAGATGACTTATCGTATGATGACCCGCATTTTGAGGATGTCAAAGTCATTATCAGGGAAACTTTGCGCTGTCGCGATATCGTCAGGAACCTGCTTGATTTTGCCCGTCAGGAAGCACCCAAACTTGATAATGTCGAACCGAATGAAATAATCAATCAGGCAATGTCGCTTATTGAAAAACTTCCGCAATTCAGAAATGTAAATATTCAGAAAAACATTAATAACGACATCCCTCACATATTGGGCGACCTTCAGCAGCTTCAACAGGTGATTCTGAACCTGATGCTGAATGCGGCCGAGGCGATGCAAGGCCGGGGATCAATTTTGTTAACTACGGAATATGACCGGCGACATGACCGCTGTGTTATCCTGGTTGAAGACGATGGCCCCGGTATTCCGGAGAATCTGGTTGATAAAATTTTTGAACCGTTTTTCTCAACTAAAGGTACTAATGGATTGGGACTGGCGGTTAGCTGGGGAATTGTTGAACGGCATCATGGGACCATCGAGATCGACATGGCTGAGAATGGCGGAGCAATATTCAGGGTTCTCCTCCCGGCAACATATACGAAAAATAAAAAATGAAATTTTTTATAAATATAATATTATGCTAATGCTTTAATATTTTTCTTTGGGAGATAAATTATGAGTCAAAAAATAAATATATTGGTTGTCGATGATGAACAGATAATTCTCGACAGCATTCGAAAATTACTTCGGAATGAAGATTACGAGATTTTTACTGTATCCTCGGTCAGCGAGGGCCTTGATGCAATTAAGAAAAATGATATTAATATTGTTCTGACCGATTTGATGATGCCGGAAATTGACGGTCTGGAATTTATGCAGATGATTAAAAAAGATAATCCGAAAATCCCGGTCATCATGATAACCGGGTTTGCCACGATAAATACTGCATTGCAGGCAACCCAACTCGGAGCGTTTGATTATATTGCCAAACCATTCTCCAAAAAGGAACTTCTCGGTGTACTCAAACGAGCAACCGAACTGGTGCGTGGTTTTAATGAAGTCAAAGATTCCGTCGATACCCATACGCCTATGGTTGAAGATACAATAAAAGCGGTCGGCGATAATTCCTGGATGATGCTTGAGAAAAAAGGCTGCCTGCGCCTCGGTGTCGAACGATCATTTCTGAGACCGATCGGGAAAATTCAGTCGATCTATCTTCCGGCCAAAGGAGATGAACTTCGACAGGGCGGCGCCTATCTACAAATTTTCTCATCCGATATGAGAGCGCATACTATTTTATCGCCGTTTTCTGGAACAGTTGTTGAAGTTAATCAAAAAGTTCTCGATGATCCCAACACCACTTTGCAGGACCCGTACGGTGACGGCTGGCTGATTTGCCTGACCCCATCCCGCTTCGAAGCCGAACGAGAGTTGCTAGGGTTGTAGGATTTACAGGCTAAAGACCATCACCGCAGAAATAATTGTAATATTGGTCGTAATCTTGCTTTAGCAATTTGACTTCGTCCCACCAAACTGGAGGATTTTCAATCTCCTGAGGATTCCAATCACCTACAAAATCCAAGCCAGTATTGGATTGTCTGAAATAAAAATAATGACTCGCCATACAGCCTGCCGGACAATCACCCCAGGCATTTCTTATAAGAAAACGCAGTTGACCATATTTTATATCCACATATTTCATAGGACCATCACCTATTAGCGAATAAGCCGGACTTACATTCCAAACGCCAGGTAAAGCGTTGTATTTTTCACATAAAAGTGATGGATTTAATCTCCCGGTAAATCTTATTGTTGCTAAGTACATATTCATTAATTTTATCGTATCAATTACGGATACTCGATAAAATTCATTCAAAGAATCCCATGCATGATACTCACCAGCCCGAATTTTGATCTTTGCCGAATCAGTAAAAGATAGAGTCAAATCGCTTTTAAAAGTAGGATAACTGAATCGTATTTTTGCTTCCGGGATTGAATCTGAATATCTTTCAAGTAAATAGTAAATACCACTTAAAACATGGTTATATAGTGAATCGGAAGCCGTCATCTCATTCGATAAATATAGAGCTGCCCACTCGGCTTCGGCGTGTTCGCGCGGTGTTAGATCAAGCGGATCGATTTTTTCTTCCGGCGGATTATATTCCGGGACATATTCAGTAGTGAAATATTTTTCGCAGGCAATTAGCGAAAAGACAAATAGTGCCAATAAAAAGGGATAACTCTTGTTTATATTCTTCATAAGATTTCCCTCCTCCTCTTATTTCTAAAGACGGGCGGAAATGATTATTGTGCAATATTAATTATATATATAATATAACAGATTTATCAGTCCAGGCAATTTCTTATTTATTTATAAGCCCGGCTAATTTATGCCATACTTTTATATCCCAAAACCGGTTGGCGGCGCCGCTGGTTGATGGTGCGACAAATAATCTGGTTTTGCCGATACATTCTTTTTGAAGACCATAGTCTACTTTATGACCCAAATATTCCTGCGCCGCTCTTTTGCCATTGAAACATAATATTTTTGGTTTGAACTTTTCGATTCTTTCAGTAAGCTCTTCCCTGCTTTTCTTTTTGAAATCAATTTCATGATCCATTCCCGATTGCTTTTTTATCAAATCAGTCAGCCCGATTTTATATTTAGATAACTTCTCAAATTCAGATGGTAAAAGCAATCTGTCGGTCAGTCCAATTTCAAACAACGTCTTCCAGAATTTGTTACCCGGGCCGGCATAGTACTGTCTTTTTTGCGCCGAAACGGTTCCGGCCGCTGACCCGCAAAAGACGACTTTTTGATTTTTCCGAAGCAGTTCAGGTAATTTGTCCTTTTTCCCCATTCTATTCCCAATTTATATTTTCAAGAGCGATTCTGAGTTGACCGGCAGTTTTAAATTTTTTGCTAATCAGGCTATGCTTGCGACCCATAATAATCTTTTTTAGCACTTTGCTTGCTTTGGGATATCCGCCAGCCTCACCGCCGATCATCTCATACAACAGCGCTATCATATCATAGATATCATACTGAATCTTTGTCTGATTGGAACGGCCGAGGTCAAAAAAATCAAGCAGTCGAACATCGAATCCCAATCCACGCCGATTGACGATGATATTATCTGAATGAATATCGCCATGATACTCGCCCAGATAATGAATCGCTTCGACACCAACCACAAGAGCGTAAAACAGATGCAACGCCTCGAATTCGGATAATCGTTTTTTCTTTTGCGTTTCCAAAAAACTCGACAGCATCTGACCATCGGCCATGTCAGAAACAAGAAATTCTATCTGTTCTTTTCCGACTCTGGCGATTCCGCGATGATGATACTGCACCACAATCGGGCAGGTCTTAAGTTTATGAAGCTTTTTGGCATAACGCAAAAGTGGCGCCTCACGAGTTTTTTTCCGGAAATAAAACAGCTTGGCGGCCCGGATTATTTTGGTACGGCGCTCCTCAACTTTGTAGACTTCACCTTCCCAGCCGCCGCCAAGAAATTCAACAATAAAATAATTCGGCCCCAGCGTCCTGCCGGGCTGCAGATCAAATCGGCTAACTTTCATCGGCTTTATTCCTATCTCATTGAGTCGTTAAATAACGAATCAAAAATAGCTTTACCTGTTTTGATTGTCAATCGGCAATTACCGAAAAATCTTAAAACGATAACTGCTCAATATCACCTGAGATTTGAAAAATTTGTTGAGGCAAAATCGAAAAATCAGTCCTTTATATAATCATATAAAAACGAATAAAATTCCTCAGAACAATCGGTCATCGGGCAGTGTCCGATTCCTTCAAACGCCTTTGTTTCCAAGTTGTTTTGTTTCAAAAACTCAATTGTCTCTTTCGACAAGCTATCAGTCCCGTAACAAAAAACACGCGGGATAGTAAGCTCAGAATAGATTTTACCGATCTCGCTTTTAAATTCCCCATCCAGTTTATTATTGCGAGCAACCAATTCGATCGCATTTTCAAGTAATGCCTCCGGTCGACAAAACGATAACGATGCAAAATATAACCGGCCGGACCGCAGATGCCCCAGGTTGTCAAAAACAATTCTCTTTATTAAACCCGATTCGAACCATCGGTCAAATCTTCCACCTTTATGCGCCTGCACCGCCGCGCGCGAAATAGTCTGGTCAAACTGTGTAATATCCCCCTCGATATTAATATACTTTTTTATGATACTGGCTTTATCCGAGTGGCATAATAATGTCGTCAGATCGCCGCCCATCGAATGCCCGACAACAATCAGATTTTTTAATTTTAGCTTTTTGACAAGTTTCCATAACCGTTTAACATGCCAATCATAACTGTATCGTTTTTTATCTGCGGCGCCGGAACTACGGCCATAACCGATAAAATCGGGAACAACAAGATTGTAATTATCAAAGCGCTGGTCATTGAAAACATCTTCAAAACTTAAACCGGAATCGCCAAGACCATGTACAAACAAAATTGATTTGCGATTCGGCTTGATCTCATTATAGCGATAGTATAAATACTCATCACCGATATTCAGATAAGAATCCTTCATGTTGTATAATAATATACTTTCAACAAAAAAGGTATTAGCAATTGTTAATCAGTCAGATGACGAATTAATCTCATCAAGTTTTTGTTGGGCGCGAGTAAAATCAGGATCGATTTCCAGCGTCTTTTCAAAGTAAACCACCGCCGAGTCGATATCGCCTTTCCTCCTGAATGTTTCGCCCAGATAATAAAGGGCGCGCTCAGATTTGGGATATTCCATTGAATAAACTCGAAAAACATCTATCGCTTTTTGCCAGTTTTCCTCGCGAAAGTAATCACCTCCAAGATTCGTCAGCTCGCCGGAAGGAATTCTATGTGGAAAACCGTATTTTTCTTCAAGATAGTCGGAATGACTGCGAAGACCATCAAGCACATTTTCCGTCATGCTATCTTGTGGACATTTCCAATCGGGAAAAATAAACTCCAGACCATTATAAAAACTTACAAATGGCACATGCCCGGCATTTTCCAGTATCTCCATTTCCCAGCGTATCTGTTTTGGGATATTGGTTTCCAGGCTGTTTACAAAATCAGGCATGGCCGAAAGAACAATGCTCTCAATATCATCGGTGGCATAATTCATATAAATTGCAGGTGCGGTTTGAATATCCTTGGTGAATCTCTCGCTAATTTTTTCCAATATAAATTCTTTACACCATCCAATCGATGGACTGCCGGCAAGATATGCCGAAAAAATGTCCGGTTTGGTCAGGTAAGTGTAAACCGTCAATAGTCCCGAGTTAGATGCCCCACACAAAATATTAAAGGGGACGGTTCGATAGGTACTGTCAACCCAGGGTTTAAGTTCATCACTAATAAATTTTATGAAATTATCAGCCTGTCCCGAACCGGGACGACCTTCCAGTTCCGTTGGGAAATAATCCCTCACGGTATTGGGCGTATCAATCCCAATAATTATCATTTGAGGAACCTTACCCAGGCCATCTAAATGTTCCATCGTTGATGAGGCATACATCAGTCTTGTTACAAAATTACCGTCCAATGCATACGCTACCGGGTATCTAAAATTATTATCTTGATAACCGATTGGAAGAATAACAGAAATGGTTCGTTCTTCCGATAATATCTTTGATTCGATTTTATGAGTTTTTCCAATAACGATATCGTTATTTTCAGTTGCCTCCTGCGAAGTCGCATTCTGGCAAACGGTGAAACCTACCAATAATAAACCCAAAGCTGACTTTTTAATCATTCTCTTGAAATCCATAGTTGCCTCCTCAATTAAAATCTCATAATTGCCTTAATATAGTCTCTATTGATTATTACTATTTTATTTAGCAATAGTTGCATAAAAATAAAAAAAAGCTGACAATATTAAAATCGCCAGCCTAATTATAAAATCGTAAAATTGAATTGATGGAATTGCTATTCTAGCTTATCAGACTGCCACCGGCTCTTCCGTTTTTTCTTCAACTTCGGAATTCATTTTAGTAGTTGGCGTTTTCTCTGACGACAAACAAAGCTGGATTGCAAACGATTGATTATTTACTTCGAATATCAAAACAACAACCGGGATATCACGGGGATGAGCGATCTGATGACCAAAACCGATTATTACTGTTGGAATAGCAATTGAAATCATACCGCCTTTTTCGTTCAGCACCGCTTTGGCCGCTCCCGAAATCATATTGATAATCTCTCCGATACCGTCATGAAGATCTTCAGGGGTCAGATCAGAGGCATCGCATCCAACCATATTGGCAACCAGATAATAACCAAGATCATTTTGAAAGGTAATAGCAACAATCCCTTCGGCATCACCGGAGAGACTCATAACACCGGATATATCGCCAAAAAGAGTATGACTTCTTTTAAGATAAACATCTTTTTTGGCAGCATCTGCATTCGCCATGGTTTTTAATACATCAATGGTGGCATTCAGAAAAGGATTTATAACGTCGCCATTAATGCTCGTTTTGTTTCCAGCCGGCTGCATAGATTTTTTCAAAACCTGCAAAACTTTTTCGCCGTTAAACGGTTTAGTGATAATATCATTGGCGCCACGACGGAGAGTTCTTTTGGCCTCAATAACTTCGTTTTCATTGGCGGCCAAAATAATCGGCACATCACGAAAACCGCACTTGGATCTAATAATAACGGCCTTATCATCACTGACTTCGGTATTTCTTTCCCAGTCAAGAACAATCAGATCGTATTGATCAATATTGTCAACATTTTCCCATTCTGAAAATTCCATCTCCATCTCGGATTTGACAATATTGCTCAGGGCACGTTCATTAATTGCCTTGTGTGCAATGTATAACGCCTTTTTCATTTTGTCCCCTCAGGTCTTATATAAAATATTATTATCAAATTTATAACATTGATCCAAATCTCTTTGGACATGCACATCCTTATTAATCGGCAAAAACCGATTTTTATTTTATCCGGTTCTGATCAAAAAATGAACTGCCTTTATTTATAAACAGTCGAACTAATGGGCAGCAATTTCTTCGTGCTGCAATAATTCCTCACCAAAATCAAGTTCAAATGAGTCATTGATCCAGCGCATCATTTCAAGATCAAAGCGACCGGCCATATCGGTATGTTTTGGAACAACCCTGACTGAATATCCAAACTGACCCGATTCATCGCAGGCTATATAACCTTCGTACTTGGTAATCCCATCGGGTTTAATTTCAATATTTTTCATCTCATCAATCATACCATCAATAATATTTCGATCTATATCCAATGTCCCGCTGTATATTTGTACAGATACGTCTTCATTTTTAATCAATCCTAAAGATACTTCGGCATAGACTTTTAATGCAAAACCAACCTCGGCTTCTCTTTTCTCAATACAAGTATTATTAATACGGACATTTTTCCAATTGGACTGGATATACTGTTTCCAATCGGCAATCTGTCGTGCCCTGGCAAATTGATCGGCCGAAAGATTTTTCCAGCTTTCAAAAGCTTTAATGTAGTATTTTTCCGTATATTCCTGCACCATCCGGTTAGTATTAAAAACCGGACCAAGTTTCATCATTGAGCTTTTCATCATCGCAATCCAGTTTCTTGGCGGCTTATCTCCATTGCGATCATAAAACAGCGGAACCAATTCGTTTTCCAGGACATCATAAAGATTCTTACTTTCGACCTCATCCTGATAATCAGGATCTTCATAATCCTCACCGGCACCAATCGCCCAGCCGGTGTCGGTATCATATCCCTCGACCCACCAGCCATCGATCACACTCAAATTTAATCCGCCGTTCGGAATTACTTTCATCCCGCTAGTACCACTTGCTTCCATCGGACGACGAGGCGTGTTCATCCAGACATCGACACCCTCGACCAGATAACGGGCAACATTGATATCGTAGTTCTCCAGAAAAACAATATGGCCGCGGACATCTTCCTGCCGGGCAAAATGAATCAGCTTTTTAATCAGCCGTTTCCCTTCATCATCCTGTGGATGCGCTTTCCCGGCAAAAATTATTTGAACCGGTCGCTCTTTGTTGGTCAGCAATTTTTTCAACCTGTCCAAATCTTTAAGAAGCAGAGTGGCTCTTTTATAAGTGGCAAACCTTCTTGCAAATCCGATCGTCAGCGCCTCCGGATTTAGTATTTCATGTGCCTTTTCCAGTTCACTCGAATTGGCACCCCGTCTCTGAAGTTGCTCGATCAATCGTTTTCTGGCAAATGCCACCAGTCTTTCGCGGCGACGTTCATGAATTCGCCATAATTCCACCTCAGGAATTCTTTCCACCCTTTTCCAAATTGACTGGTCGGCCGGTTTTTTTAACCAATTGGGGCCTAAATAACGAAGGAATAGTTCTGACATTTCACTTGAGGTCCAGGAACGGGAATGAATCCCATTGGTGACATGACCGATGGGAATCTCATCTATAGGAACATTTTTCCAAATCGACTGCCACATGTTTCGTGAGACTTCACCATGCAATTTGCTAACACCGTTAGCATATGCGGTCGTCCGAAGAGCCAAAAGAGCCATGTTAAACGGTTCTTTTTTATCATTTGGATTTTTCCGTCCAAGCCCCAAAAAATCTTCCCGGCTGATACCAAAATTATCGAGAAAATAACCGATATACTTTTCGGCCAGCTCCGGTTCAAATTCATCGATCCCCGCCGGGACCGGAGTATGGGTGGTAAAAATAGTGCCACCCTTGACAACTTCAAGCCCTTCGTTAAAATTCAAACCATCCTTATCTTTCCGATGCCTGATTCTCTCCAATGCCATAAAAGCGGCATGACCTTCATTCATATGACAAACCGAGACATGCAAACCAAGTTTGCGAAGCGTCAACATCCCACCAACTCCCAGAATCAGTTCCTGTTGAATACGGGTCTCTTTATCACCACCATAAAGCTGATAAGTTATCCGTCGTCGCTCAGGATTATTCTGTCTGATATTTGTGTCGAGCAGATAAAGCGGAATCCGTCCCACCTGCGCCCGCCAAACTTTAACAAAAACGGCGCCATCAGGAAAAGGTACCTCGACCAATACCTCGGTACCATCTTCGTTGGTCTCTGGCTGAATCGGCAAATTGTAAAAATCGTTATCAGGATATATCTCCTGCTGCCAACCATCGGCATTTAAATATTGCTGGAAATATCCCTGCTGATACAATAGGCCGACACCTACCAGTGGCAAACCCAATTCGCTGGCCGATTTCAGATGATCACCAGCCAGGATACCTAAACCACCAGAATAAATCGGCAGGCATTCGGTCAATCCAAATTCCATTGAAAAATATGCCATCTGCGGCGAATCAAATTTTCCATGTTTTTCTGCAAACCATCCCTGCTTGCTCAAATGATTCTGAAGACTGGCATGAACCCGCTCCATCTGTGCCATAAAACCCTCATCGGTGACAGCTTGAGCAAGTTTGTCCTGCTTTATCTGGCCGAGCATTTTAGCCGGATTATGATGCGTCTCCTCCCAGAGATCACGATCAAGCCGTCGGAAAAGATCGATTGTCTCAAAATTCCAACTCCAGTGAAGATTGTAAGCCAGATCATTTAACATCGCCAATTCATCGGGCAAGGTCGCTTTAATTCGAAATGTATCATGGCACTTTGGCATACCATACTCCTTTTATACTAATATATTTTTATCAAATAAAAATTGGTTCTCTTACACAAACAGACTAAAACACCCCTTTTAAATATCCTCAAATCCGATCTTTTCTATATATTTGAACCTATTATATTCTAGGTCGGCTTTTGGTCTAAACCATTTAACCACAAAGGGAAGAATATATTTTTAAATAATGAAATTATTACTGTCCAATTCTGTCGTTTCGAATAGATTTAGATAAATTTTCAATTTGCCGATAACCAATAAAATAGTATATAACTGCTGTAATATGTTTGTAATGGAGAATATGTGAGTAGTATTGAGAAAAAAGAGAGTAGAAATTTGCTTGATATCGTCAGCCGCGACTTCGAAATATCAAGAGGTCATCCGCTTCCGCTCGGTTCTTCTCAGATGCGGGGCGGGATTAATTTCTCTGTCTATTCGAAAAATGCAACGTCGGTTACATTAGTGTTATATATTCCGGGAGATACCAAATCGATTGCTGAGTTTCCATTTGATCCGCGTTTCAACCGTACCGGCGATATTTGGCATGCCTTCATTCAAGGGCTTGAGCAGGACATCGAGTACGGCTATCGCGTTGACCAACAACTAAAGTTTAATAAAAAAACGAAACATTTTGACTCATCTGAGATTTTAGTCGACCCATATGCAAGAGCATTATCAGGCGGCGAAATCTGGGGAGCAATTGCCGATGAAAAAAGCAACAACGGCAAACATCGTCAGTACCATTCAGTCATTACCGATAATAGTTTTGACTGGGGTTTTGATCAGCCATTAAACATTCCCTTGGCAGAATCAATAATATATGAACTTCATGTTCGCGGCTATTCGCAACACAAATCATCCGGGGTGAAATATCCCGGAACTTATGCCGGTCTTATAGAAAAAATTCCATATCTTAAAGAGTTGGGAATAACGGCGATAGAGCTTTTACCGATCAATGAGTTCTCAGAAATTGATTCCGCTCTTTCAAATCCGCTTACCGGTGAACCGCTGCTTAATTACTGGGGGTACAATTCAATAAACTTTTTTGCTCCCAAAGCATCGTACGCCCACGATAATAAAAATGGCCGTCAAATCGACGAATTCAAAACAATGGTCAAAGCATTTCATGAAGCGGGGATTGAAATCATCCTTGATGTTGTTTTTAATCATACCGCCGAAGGCGATTTTCGCGGTCCGACTCTTTCTTTCCGTGGGTTGGACAATAGTACATACTACCTCATTTCACCCGAAACCGGCGAATATTTTAATTATTCCGGATGCGGTAATACGCTCAACTGTAATCATCCGGTGGTACGTGATTTGATTCTTGACTGCCTGCGGTACTGGGTGACCGAGATGCATATCGATGGTTTCCGTTTTGACCTTGCCTCGATCCTTGGTCGCGGTCAGGATGGCTCAGTTCTATCCAACCCGCCGCTTTTGGAGCGGATTGCCGGTGATCCGATTCTTGGCAAAACCAAATTGATAGCCGAGGCCTGGGATGCTGCTGGTCTTTATCAGGTCGGCTCGTTCCCTTCGTATGGTCGCTGGGCCGAATGGAACGGTAGATTTCGCGACGATATCAGGAAATATGTTAAAGGCGATTCGGGAATGATTAAAACTCTGGCCAATCGTCTAATTGGCAGCCCCGACATATATAAAGATCATGGACAGCAATTGGGCCAGAGTATCAATTTTGTCACCTGTCACGACGGATTCACGTTGGCCGATCTGGTATCATACAATGATAAGCATAATGAAGCAAACGGCGAAGATAATCAGGACGGCGCCAATGATAACAATAGCTGGAACTGCGGCGTTGAAGGCGATTCCAAAGGTTTAAAAAACTCCGAAAAAATCGAATTGCTTAGAAAACGTCAGATAAAAAATTTGATAACGATCCTGTTGGTTTCGCGTGGTGTCCCGATGATCCTTGCCGGAGATGAGTTCGGCCGTACCCAAAAAGGAAATAATAACGCCTACTGTCAGGATAACGAATTAAGCTGGATAGATTGGAGTCTGGCTAATAAGAATTCTGATCTGTTAAGATTTTTTAGGCTATTGATTAAATTCCGCAAACAGTATCACGTCCTGACCGATAAAATATCAGAATCGATTAAAATAGAACTTGATTCCATTATATCACATGGGGTGAAGCCGGATAAGCCTGATTGGTCGCACGAATCAAGGTGTATTGCTTTACAGATTCCGACCGCCATTGATCATCTCAATGGGGTCTCTGATATCTATATAGCGTTTAATGCCTACTGGAAACCGCTCAAATTCAGATTACCGGAATTGCCGCGAGACAAATACTGGTATCTAAAACTTAACACCGCATCTGACTCGCCGATAGATATTTTAGATAATGGTCAGGAAATAAAAATAGGCAACCAGAAAATTGTTAATCTCCCTCCCCGCTCAACTTTGATCCTGCTGGCAAAGTAGCATTGTTTTTTATTACTTCAAAAACAATAAATATAAAAAAAGAGCGATTCAATCACGAATCGCTCTTATGATACAATTTAGAGTAAACTTATTTTAGCAATAACATCTTCTTTGTTTCTTCAAAATCGCCTGTTTGGAAACGGTATAGATAAATCCCGGTAGAAACTGCAACCGAGGATTCATTCCGACCATCCCAGATAATTCGGTATGTTCCGGCAGCAACCGACTCATTAACCAGAGTCCTTACTTTTTGCCCGGCAATATTAAAAATTTCTATCGTCACATCTGATTGACGCGAGACAGAATATTCAACCACCGTCTCAGGATTAAACGGATTGGGATAGTTCTGCTTCAAGGCAAAACTGGTCGGAAGTTTATCTTCCAACAGCTCACCAATATCGGTAGGAATTTTGCCGATACCGGGCGCAAATGGTGATAAACTCTGCGTCTCACCGCAAACAATATTATTTACCGTATCTAACGAAGTTGAGACGTTAACCCAGCCATAAACCCATGGGGCGACAGGAATATATTCATAATGCCAGAGAGCTACTCGTGACTCGGTATCGGCATCCATATCTGAATCATCATAATTTATACATACGGTGTAAGGCGGATATGTCCCGCCATTGTTTTGAATATGATAAACCTGCGCGCCGCCCGGCAGAAGAGAAAATGATTCACCAGCCGGAGGGTCGTCTACATCACTGACATAAATATCAATCGTCGTTTCATACCCCACTTCGTCAATTGTCAGACTGACTCCCGATCCAAGATCGACTTCAACGTCACTACCTGACGGAGTTGTTACTACCGTCACACAGGCATCGCCGAACCCATCATAGTTGCTGTCTTCCTGACCCGGATTATAATCGTCAGGACAGTTATCGCAGGGATCACCGATACCATCGCCGTCAGAATCAAGCTGATCTGGATTATAAATTGCGAAACAATTATCTTTTTCGCAAGTTTCTTGCGGCAATCCGGCACCATATCCATCATGGTCATAATCAGAGCAAGGATCACATGCCATACCAATTCCATCCTTATCAGGATCTGCTTGATTGCTATTACTTACATCAGGACAGTTATCACAAGCGTCCCCATCACCATCACCATCGGAGTCAGCCTGATCATCATTTGCCACTTTACTACAATTATCGCAATGATCACCAAGACCATCTCCATCACTATCCAATTGTGTTGGATTTGCAACAGCAGGACAGATATCACACGCATCCTGAAACCCGTCACCATCCGTATCTTTTTGATCTGGATTGTAGATATCGGGACAACCATCGCAGGGGTCACCGACACCATCACCATCAGAATCTTCCTGCCCCGGATTAGGATAATTGGAGCAGTTATCTTCGCCAATACAGGTCGTATTAAGCGGGAAACCAGCATCACCATAGCCATCCCAGTCAGAGTCGGTGCAGTCGTCACAGGCATCACCAATACCATCATGATCACTGTCCTGCTGACCATAATAATAACTATAATTAGAGACATCGGGGCAGTTATCGCAAAGGTCTCCGTAACCGTCGCCATCAGCATCTCCGCCGGCCAAACATTCCGGTTCGGGGAAGATACAGGTATAAACCTGTACTAAATTCGATGGCGTATATGATGAAATAATATCACCTTTCCCATCACCGTTCACATCACCGGCATAAGCTATCGAAGATCCAGTATTTGTATTTGGAAGAACGTTTTGAACATCAATTCGTGAACCATCTATCCCTGAAAAGATAAAGATATATTTACGTCCCGGATCACCTACGGCAAAATCAGGATAACCATCTAAATTTACATCCCCTGCTGAACATACAGATGTACCAAATTTGTTTTTGGGATTCCAAGAAAAACCACTACTTAAAGTATAAATCAATGTATCAGTTGTAAAAGTTGAATCATATTTACCTGAAAAAACCCAGGCAGAGTCTCTGCGTGCTGTTGAATTTGTAGGTCCAACATGGCCGATAATAATATCATTAAAGCCATCTCTATCTACGTCGCCGACATTATCTAATACATTTCCAAAACCGTATAGATCATAAAAATCCATTCCGGCATGCCAGATATGGAGAGTATCACCTTCGGCACCAGAGATAACAATAACTTCCCCATGGTTTACAAAATTCTTATTAAAATAAACATCTAGTGCCGGTATACCAACGGCAAAATCATCAAATCCGTCACCATTTAAATCACCCATCCCTGCAACCGATTTTCCAAACTTAGTATTACCGTCATAATAACTGGCCGTGCATCTCCCCCACAAATCATGAATGACCGCGCCATCGGCTCCGGAAATTACGACAACCTGTCCGGCAGTTGTAGGAGTTCCATTATAATCACACTTGGCGTCAGCATAACCAATCAGAATATCGAGAGTACCATCTTTATTGACATCGCCGGCACCATCAATGGCATCTCCATAATAAGGAATATTTCTTAATATTGAACCGTCAAAACCAGAGAATAGAAACGATCCGTTATTGGGATGTCCCGTCCCAACAAAATCATCATAGCCGTCTTTATTAATATCACCAACACCGCCAACCGATCGACCGAGCCCATAGCCATAAATTGATGAATTGCCAGGAATTATGTAAAGAAGTAACCCTGTTTTCCCGGAATGAACATAAATCGCACCCTGAGAGTTATTGGCGGTCAAGGCTCCTATAATAATATCATCATAGCCGTCATTATTGACATCACCTGCCCCATCAAAAGATGATACCTCAACCGAATCAAAAACATAAGATTCGGGACATTGCGCCGAGACACCTCCAACCAGAACAAAACAAATTACTAGGGTGAAAAGATAAGGCATTAGCAACCGCTTCATAAGAATTCCTCTCTGTGGATCATCCACTGTTGTCGACCGCAAGCACATAGTCCACCGGAAAAGATGCGCATATTACATCAAGAGGCAGAACAAAGCAGTCGAAAATCTTAATATATATTTACTGGTTAATATATACTGAAACCGAAAAATGTCAAGCAATTTCGATCTTTTTTGTCCTGTTTACAAGACATACTCCGATTGATAAGGTGTCTTATAACACACACTCCTACAACGCTTTGCATTCACCAACAGATCAACGGCTATTCAGCCAAATAATTTAACTTGCGAAGCCATGCCTAATACCGCATTTTGATAAACATTGTATAAGTGACTCAATTCTTTCGTATAAATGGTTATAAATAGTAATTACCGGGAGTTAGATTACCAAGATGGTATTTCATACAGAACAATTTGCAGGAAAAATCATCGATTATTTTTTACGCCCAGTTGTCATATTAAAAAATATTCGCTCCCGGGACATTCCGGCCGACATGCTGGCGGGGCTGACAGTTGCCACCGTTGCCATTCCGCAGGCAATTGCCTATGCCTCAATCGCCGAACTGCCGGCGCAGATCGGCTTATACACTGCGGCAGTGGCTGCTATTGTTGGTGCCCTCTGGGGATCATCACGCTTTTTGGCGACCGGGCCGACTAATGCTCTGTCTCTTTTGGTTTTTCCCTTATTATTATCAGTTGCAGTTCCGGGAACACAACAATATCTGCTTGCTGCCAGTTTGATAGCGGTTATTGCCGGCGTAATTAGTATGACTATGGCATTTGTCCGTCTTGGAGCAATAGTGACCCTTGCTTCACGATCGGTGCTTATCGGCTTTGTTGCCGGGGCTGCATTACATATTGCCGTCGGTCAATTGCGTCATCTACTCGGTTTGAACGTCCCAGCGTCACCGGAACTGTTTGACAACATTTTGACAATCTTTAATAAACTTCCGGAAATTAATGGTGCAAGTGCGATATTGGGACTGGGATCATTACTAATCATGATTATTTTGAGTCGAATAGGCAACCGTATTCCAGCCGCACTATCTGCCATTTTGATCTCCTCATTAGCAGTTGTTTTTCTTGGATTGGATCAACAAGGAGTTAATGTGATCGGTGAAATTCCCCGCTCATTACCTCCATTTACATGGGTCTCTACCGGAATGCTTCCTGATTTACATATGATCAGGGTATTGGTTATCGGCTCAGCGGCTGTGGCTGCCCTCGGTTTGGTTGAGGCGGTAGCTGCTTCGCAAACACTCGCTCGTTGCACCGGTGAACGGCTCGACCCGAATCAGGAATTTTTTGGACAGGGATTGGCCAAAGTGGTCTCAGGTCTGTTTTCCGGATATCCCAGTTCCGGTTCCTTCACTCGTTCGTCATTGGCCCAGCAGTCAGGCGCCAAATCTCACCTGACCGGCGTTTTTACCGGCCTGACAATACTGCTGGCATTATTAATTTTTGCGCCTTATGCCCGGGTGATTCCGCGCGCTGCCATCGCCGGCGTCTTACTGGTTATTGCCTGGAATATGGTTGACCACTCTGCAATCAGGAGAGTGATCAGGACATCACGCAGAGAGACAGTCATCATGGCAGTGACTTTTCTTTCCACCTTGGTGCTCCCTTTAGATTTTGCCATCTTGAGCGGGATTGTTTTTTCACTTGCTATTTTTGTCGTTAAATCGAGCCTGCCGCGGGTATATCCTACCGTTCCTGACCCGACCTTTCGCCATCTGATACATGACGAATCAAGACCGGTCTGTCCGCAATTGGGACTGGTGAACATTCGCGGCCCTCTCTTTTTTGGCGCGGTGTACCATATCGAGGAAGAGCTGCGGCACAACCATGAAAAATATCCGGGCCAGCAGATCCTTGTCCTGAGAATGCACGGTGTCGATCAGTGCGATATCAGTGGAATTGAGATGCTTGAATCGACCGTTGAAACATACCGGCAGCTTGATGGTGATCTGTTTCTGGTAAGAGTACGTGAACCGGTTTTGTACGCCCTTGAGCAATCCGGTTTTATCGATAACACCCTTGGACGCGATCATGTTCTTGAGCAGGAGGGTGCTATTGAATACTTGTTTGAGCATGATATAGATCCGCATATTTGCGTTTATGAATGCGAACATCGTGTTTTCTCCGAATGTCAAACGGTAGTGAAACATGTCTATGGTGACAATGTCCCCTCGGCGCCAAAAGATCCACAGGGTCACCATTTACAGATATCACCTAATGAGTTCCGAGAGTTAATGGAAAACAGCGATTCGCTGTTAATCGATGTCCGTGAACCGGCCGAATTTAGTCGAGCGCATTTGGAAGGTGCTCAATCGATGCCATTAAGAGAGCTGTTAAACAATGCCGGTGATCTTCCCAGAGACCGGCGATTGCTTATATCGTGCCGATCAGGCCGACGGACTGCCCGAGCCTTATTCGTTCTTGAAGACTTCGGGTATGATAAACTGGTTGGCCTGCGTGGCGGTATCCTTGCCTGGCGTGCTAATAAATTACCGGTAATACTCAATGATAATATTAGTCCAATAAAATAAAAGCAGGTGCCAAAACACCTGCTTTGTTCAGATAGATTCTTGATTTCGATCAACTAATTCATGTAATGATACATAAGTTTCGATAAAACATTAGCTGATAGAAATCTTCGGACCTTAAACTTGACATTACAAATAATTCATAACCTGACATAAACCGACCTCCTTT
>JAQBFG010000210.1:0-2518 GCA_032123495.1 Candidatus Zixiibacteriota bacterium
CTGGATCGGTCAGCGAGTCGGTAAATTCAGCAATGAAGTCCTGATGAGAAATAGAGTTGTCTGATATAATTTCTCCCTCGGGACACGATTCAGGCCACATTTCATGAACAACCTGCCATCTATCCATCCCAATTGAAACAAGAGTGTCATTCCCAACAACAGCGCCGATCCAATATGCCGCGGCATAAAGGAATTCTGATTCACTTCCTTTTGGGTAAGAACTACTATTTACATTTGGTCCAAATTGACTGCCGATTTGGCCATAGTTATTGATCGAAAGTTGAATGTTGCTGGTGTCATGGACCCCAGCATCGGCACAAGGTGATTCAGTCGTAGAAAATTGCGAATTATCTCCGAATATTTCTTGATTTGTCTCCTGCATTTTCCCAAAGCTGTTTGAAAACAGCAGTATTGAGAAAAGAAACAGGATGGTTGTTCCATTAATTGAAGGTTTGTTAAGCATAATCCCCCCCGGGTATAATATGATTAATGATTTTGATTTTCAGATGTAAAGTCAGACTGCTTTTCCGAAATCATTTGCTTCAATTAATAGACGACTGATTATTTTGTATGTTTAAAAATACATGGATTATTTAGCATTCCGGAGGAGGACCGCTTTTATATAGATAGTTGATCAAATAAGTAATATCCAATATGTTAATGTCGCCGGTGTTATTGATATCGCCTGCATCAATAACCGGAATCGGGGGAGGGCCCCCTTTGTAGATGTATGCAATATTATAGGTTATATCGAGAATATTAATAGCTTCATCATTATTAACGTCACCGCATAGAAAATCGCAAGCATCGCCAATGCCATCTAAATTGGTATCAATCTGATCAGGATTGGCAATCGATGCGCAATTATCCTCTGGACAGGTATTTAAAGGATAGCCGGGGTCGCCGTAACCATCACTGTCACTGTCAGTACAGTAATCGCAGAGATCTCCCAGCCCATCGTCATCATAATCAAGCTGATCCGGGTTTTCAGTCGACTGACAATTGTCGCAGGCATTACCGATGCCGTCTTCGTCATCATCAAATTGGCTTGGGTTGGAAATATTAGGGCAGTTATCGTTAGTAAAGCAGATGCCATCATTATCCTCATCGTTGAGCGGATCATAAATGCAAACATCGCAACTATCGCCAAAACCATCAGAATCAGTATCTTCCTGATATGAATTGAAAGTGGTTGGACAATTATCGCAAGCATCACCGAGCTGATCAGAATCATTATTGATTTGGGCATTATTTGAAATTTGAGGACAATTGTCATCATAGAAATAGATACCGTCGCCATCAGTGTCTAAAGAATCAAGTGAAACAATGTTTGTGTATGCCGTAGGGTTGCTCACGGTAGAATACTGATATATTGCATAATGGCCGCCGTCCCCAATATCGGAGCATCGGTATTCTTCTTCCACAAGATGATTTACAGCCGAGACCTGTTCGGGCTTGATCCAGTTTAATCCGCCATTATCTGTTCGTGTGGCATATAGTGTTTGATTTGAAGTAAATGTATAGACAAAAGTATTACCGGTGACATGAGAAATATCGGGATAATTTTGCGAATTGAATGTGTCATCTATAATGGTATTATTGCCCATATTAAAAATATCGCCATCATTGGTGAACCAACCTGCGATGTTTTTTACTTCGGGATTGGAATCATTGTAGGTTTCCGCAACGATAATAATATTATCATTATATACGGCAATAGAAGGATTGATGATATGCTGGTTTAAGCTGCTAAAATACAGACTCATCGCCGAGCCGGTCGAATCCCAGTCTGCAAAATAGTCTTGTCTAATAAAAAGTTGATACTGATTATCAGTAACATCATATCTGTCATACACGGCGAAAGTCCTGGAATTGATCGGATCGATATCGCAGGAAGTTGTCAGACATGAATCAATGTCTTGATAATAGTCAATCATTGTATATCCTGATTGATCTATTTGATAAAAAATTATTGGTGCGGAATAAAGATTATACGCGGTATTCGGATAGTAAGTTCGACTCATTATGGCTGATTGAAAACCCCAGTTCCATGATTGTTTGCTGTTGTCGGCGGCCAATTCGACCGATTTCAACGAATGAAATCCATCAGTTCCCCAATCCGCGAGAACTCCATTCCAGCTTGAACAATTAGTTGGGTTTTCAAATTCCATAAGCGTTAAAACTCCTCCGTTGGCATAATCGTTAGGGAGGATAAATGTGCCATAGAAAAGAGTTCCTGTACCCCAATAATCAACTGAGGGATAACTTGAGCCGAATGGAATTATAATACAGGGGCCTATCCAGCTTTGGCCAAAGTTGTTCGAACCTGCAAAAGCAACGAAATCCTCTGTGACCAAATCATTATATTCAAATCCTTTCAGAAGATAGCCTGTGCCATTATCCGCAAGTGAAGGATGGATGTCGCCCGGACTCGATTTTTGAGTAAATTCATTAATTGAAAATTCTGTCATTTTTATTGGATTAATAACCTGAACTTTATGTCCTGTATATTTTTCAA
>JAQBFG010000211.1:0-9939 GCA_032123495.1 Candidatus Zixiibacteriota bacterium
TTGGGCGCAAGATTCTGCAGAATCCAAGTTCGAACTTATAAAAACCTTTCGTTTCACGGCATCATCGGGCGGATTGGGCCCAAAAAAATACCAGGGTGACCGGCAAATACCAGAAGGGTTTTATTATATCGACCGTTTTAACCCGGCGAGTAATTTTCATCTGTCGCTTGGAATAAATTATCCGAATAAATCAGACCGAATTAGAAAACTAAAAGATGATCCGGGCGGTGATATATTTATTCATGGTAATCGGGTGACCATCGGATGTATCCCAATTGGTGATGATTTAATAGAGGAATTATATCTTATAGCGGTTGACACCAAATCAAACGGTCAAAACAAAATACCTGTTTTTATCTTCCCATGCCGGATGGATAATCCGGATCATCAATTATTGATAAAAAATTATAAAAAGGAAAACCAGGAATTAAATACGTTCTGGCCGGAAATTCAAAAAGGTTACGACTATTTCGAACAAAACCATAAACTCCCGAATATTATTATTGATAATAAGGGCAAGTATATTATAAAGTGAGTTGGGTTGGGTGGCCCACCATTTATGGTGGATTTCAAAAAGTTATTTTATTCCGTCAGGAAAGGGTTCCTGACGGCACAGCTTGATTGGGTGGCGCACCCCTTGGGGTGCGGGATTATTCCAATCCAATAATAATTGTTTTTGTGCTGTCGGGTCGTCATACCCGACAGATTAGGTAGGTCGGCGTTCCGAGCGGAATGTAATGAAGTGAGAAACCCGACATATTTGTAATATGATTATGTGTCGGGTTTTTCATTCGACTTCGTCTCACTCAGAACCCGACCTACTAAAAAACAATTTCCTCACAAAATCTCTGTTAAATCAACCTGTTTCATTTCGTATAACAAAAAAATAAAAGGAAACAATAATAATTTGGCTGGGGTAGCCAACAGCTTGTTATAAATCCTGAGTAAACGAAGGGCTGTGGGGAAATTAATTTGCGCTTCGCGCATGTCGAAACCACAGGGGATTTCGACCTACAAGGCTAATCTATCTTCCACAATTCTAAACTATCCAATACCATACTTGAGCCAACACTTTGAAAATACGACGCCTCTTCCTTCGAAAGACCTGCCGTATACTCGATCCCGACTGTGCTCTCCTGGTATATTGTAGAGTAGATCACGCAGGCCATAAGGTACGAACCTTTTAGAGAGGAATGATTCCAATCACTCAGATGTAAATAATGCAGGGGATAATTCTTTTCTTCCAAAACGGTGTTCCATGCCCACCCCACCGGTGAAATGACAAATCCAATTCTATCAGAGTAGGCCAAAGTAGTATCATAGACTTTCTGCTGCATCTGGGGATACTCATCGGTCCAGCCGGAAACCCAAATCATTCCATCTTCAAAGGCCCAGGGTAAACAGAACACAACTTTTGTAGAGACGCAGTTTGATAATATCTTGTTGTTTAGATTTGCCAAAGCAGGATAAACTGGATGATTGAGCGGGAACGAGTCCGGGTACGCCGTTAAACTGCCAACTCCCTGCAGAAAGACAAAATCCCAATCCATCTCATTGATTTTTGATTCCGTAGTTGCCATATCTGCGTGGTCAGCAAGATAAAGACCATTTTGAATAGCAGTATGGATATTGACCGTTTTGTTCTCGCTTTCTATCAATCCTGCCACTAAACCCGGCAAATTATTGTAGTTAAAATAGCTGCTCCCGATGAAAAGGATATCATAAATATTATCTGTAACGGGGCAGTTGGGTTCCGGGCCACTCTTATATTTGTAATTTATCAAATAAACCATATCCATCATGTCAATATTGCCGTCGCTGTTAACATCGGCCGAAAGCAATTGCTCAGGCGCTGGGCCGGATTTATATTTGTAATTGATAATAAAAACTACATCCAGAATGTTGACGCTGCCATCGTTGTTGACATCGCCGCAGTCGCCGGCGTACGCTGATGTCGTACCAACAAAAATGATAATGCCTAATAATAACTCTAACATAAGTCTCATATCGCTTATCCTATCGTTAAATCCTATTCTCCATACTAATATGTTACTCAAGTTGTAAAATTCTTTCAAATGTGTAAATTTTAATTCAAAAATCACAAAAGTTCCTTTGGCCCACCATTTATGGTCGGTTTCTAATAGTTATTTTATTCCGTCAGGAAAGGGTTCCTGACGGCACAGCTTGATTGGGTGGCGCACCCCTTGAGGTGCGGGACTGTTCCCCACATGTCAACCAGAAAGCTGGGTAGCATGTTGTTTGTAGTCGGTTTATTTTCGTTACTCCAAAAATCGCTTTTCCCTCTAAGCCGTTTCATTAATCTATCATTTTCGAAATTATATATTTTCTGCATATTTCCGGGCACTTTGGGGAACCAAATATTGTTATATAGTTAATTGTAAAATATATTCTAAATCAGAAAAAATCGAGGGGTGTAAAATGAAAGTAAATGTTGGCCCAACCGATAAGATAATCCGCGTGGTTATCGGGATAGTCCTGTTATTGCTGGCTTTTCTGTTTCCAATGAGCCAGGTGCTTAAAATTATATTTATTGTTGTGGGAGTTATATCACTCCTGACATCTCTGACTGGTTTCTGTCTTGCTTATACATTATTCGGGATTAATACCTGTAAGGCCAAAACAGAAATTAAAAAGAGCTAATTGCATTCGGAGGATAAAATCGACTGGTGGCGCACCCCTTGGGGTGCGGAAATGTTCAAGCCGGGTAGCCCACCCGCTTTGTTATAAATCCTGAGATAAACGAAGGGCGGCCGGTTTATTCCCGTGACAAATCAAAACAAATCCACCATCAAATCACCGTTGATTTTTTGTCACCATTAGATATATGAGCGGTTCTACAAAAACAGATTTTTTTTATAGCAGACAGATAATCTTCAAAAAACTTCATATTTGCGAAACGCCTGTCCTTCGAAGGAGGGAAGCCATTTTGCTGTAGAATCTTGAAACATATATTGTTACAGAGAATTTTAGTTCTGGCAGGTCGAAACCCCTGTGGTTTAGGCAATTATCATTTTACTTCAAGATGCTCTCTATATAATATTATTAATTATTAGGTAAGATTTCCCGATATTTATTTAAGGATCAGTTTATCATCTGAAATGTGGGAGTTGGGATTTAATGAGATACAGTATCGATTTCAAAAGTAACAGCGATTACTTAATAGTTAAAATTGAAGATGAAATTGATTTGGAATCTTTTAAGGCATTTGCCATAGATGTATCCGGTGCTTTAAAAAAGCATCATTACAGCAAGGTTCTCTATGATCTTCTATCGTCCTCACTAAAATTAAATATTGTGGAAATTGATGAAGTGCCGGAACTTCTTTCGCAACTGGGAATTGACCCATCAATTAAGCGAGCCATGGTTGTCTCTGATGATTTCAAGAAATACAATTTCTTTCAAACAACATCCCATAACAAAAGATTGAATGTAAAGATCTTTAAAAATTACTCAGAAGCCAAAAAATGGTTATTGAATGATGAGCAACCAGCCAGTTTGGATTTTCCACCCACTGAAATAAGTAAAACAGAATAATCTAAAAATTTTGCCGGTCTCCTTGTCTTGCTTTGAGTTATGTTATCTCAAGAACCGTGTCATCCTGATAATAAATCCGATAAAACCGTAATTTGAAGATTTTTGTTTACTTTTGATTAAAAAATTCGTATACTTATCATACGATAGAATAGATTCGAGACGGTATAGGTCTCGACCGACCTAAATATTTTTGCTTTTAGATTACTGTTTTCTTAAACAATAACAGCGATCCAAGATTGGAAGAAAGAGGGCTATATGATAGAATTTGATCCGAAAAAATTGATGTTACTGAAAAAGAAACTGGACGCCGCCTCAACAAAATTTGACGAGCAGATCAATCAGGCCATAAGAGGATCGTCCGATATCGAAGTTATTTCCTCATCCTTTTTCAGAATGAATGGGGCCTCTGCCAATATTTTCACCTATATTAAACCATATCTGAATCAGAAGTAACCATCTCGCCACAGATTTTCGTTTTTTTAAACTCACCGAATTTCACAAATTGACATTTTTTATGCTGTCGGGTCGCCATACCCGACAGATAGCTGCATAATCGCCGCAAATCATCCCGATTTTTATCTCTCAATTTCATCGCATAAAAATATTTATATTGAAACAAAACTGAAATAAACTGATATATATAGAATTAGTAGGTCGAAATCTCGCAGAGTTTCGACAAATTGATTGATGGCCTTTTTATTTGATTATAAAGGAGACAAAGATGAAACCACAAGACGCATATAAAGATTTAGTAAGTCGTATGAAAGAGATCGCCATTCTTAATTCTACCGGCGGCGTTCTCGATTGGGATCAGGAGGCATATCTGCCATTGGAGGGGGATGATTTTCGAGCCGAACAGCTTGCCCAGATCGATAAACTTACACACCAATGGTTCACCGACCCGGTTATTAACGAATTAATCAGTACCGTTGAAGATTCCGATATGGTATCTGATCGTCTATCTGAGACGGCAGTTAATATTCGTGAATGGCGGCGTTTGTACGATTGGGAAGTCAAACTGCCGAGCGAGTTTGTTCAGGAGTTTGCCCGAACTACCTCCAAAGCGTCACGAATTTGGTCGGAAGCCCGCAAGAAGAATGATTTCAAATCATTCCAGCCGATACTTGAAAAAATAGTTAATCTCTGTATAGAAAAAGCTGACTATATCGGATACACAACCGAAAGATACGACGCTTTATTAGACGAATTCGAACCGGGAGCAAAAACATCAGAAATTGAAACTGCATTTAAAAATCTTCGCATCGATCTGGTCGAATTGATCGGCAAAATCAAGGATTCCCCTAATAAACCTGATATTGGAATCCTCAAACGTCCATACGATGTAGCCAAACAGAAATATTTTGCCGAATCTATCGCCGCGGCGATTGGTTATGATTTTAAACAGGGAAGGGTTGATTTAGCGGCTCATCCGTCCTGCAATGGTCTTGGTCCCAATGATACCCGAATTCTTACCCGATACTATCCCGAAGATCTGGCCGAAGGTCTAACCGGAATAATTCATGAAACCGGACATGCCCTCTATGATATGAGCCGATCAGATAAAAAACATTGGGGAACACCGGTGGGCGAAACCGCTTCGCTGGGGATCCATGAATCACAATCGCGCATTTGGGAAAATATCGTTGGACGCTCGCGCGAGTTCTGGTCCTATTTTTTCCCGCAGATGCAGCGTATTTTCCGAGAGGAAACAGATGGCATCAGTTTAAATCAATTCTATGGAGCAATGAACTCGGTCTCACCTTCATATATCCGAGTAGAAGCTGATGAGGCGACCTATAATCTTCATATTATGCTTCGATTCGAATTGGAGCGGGCGATTTTAGGCGGTGAAATAAAAGTTTCCGACATTCCCGGTGAATGGAACAAACGATTCAAAGAATATTTTGGTATCGAGGTTGACAAAGACTCAAATGGATGCCTCCAGGATATTCATTGGGCGCATGGGATTTTTGGATATTTCCCGACTTATGCGTTGGGCAATCTGTACGCTGCGCAATTCTGGGCCAAGGCTCAAAATGATCTACCCGATTTAACCGGCGATTTTGCCGTTGGAAAATTTAGCCGCTTGCTTGATTGGTTACGGGATAATATTCATAACGAAGGTTTTAGATACTACTCCCCCGAATTGTGTAAAAAAGTAACCGGACAACCGTTATCACAAAAGCCGTTATTAGATTATTTGTATAATAAATATTCCGATATTTACGGAATTAGTAAAAGCTAATATGGATATCTCATTGGCCGGTAAAATAATTCTCTATGCTGATATTTTCATTATGGGGATATTTTCTCTTCTTCTCTTTGGTTGGCAGCTGAGGGTTCTCAGCGGTAAGTCAATGAGCAATCCCGATGGCACCAAAGATGACTGGCATGAACAAAAACTGTATTATGGCTTAGCTCTGGCCGATTTAATCTTTGCAATTCCTCTGACTTTAATGGGGATAATTTTGATATTTTTAAACCATAAACTCGGGTTTTATCTAACCGGAATGGCCAGCTTTTGGTATCTGTGGGTCAACTCAGCTTTTACTTATACATCTCTTCGGTTCGAAAAGCCAAAAATCACACTGATGTGGATCATCGCTTTTCCTTTGGGAATAATCGTCGGTCTGGTATATTTGATTTGGTCATTTATTTATTTTGACGCTATATTTATGGTTTCTAATACTATTTGAAAGATAAGATGAGTGAACCAAAAAGACAATTAAGCTATATTTTCTTAATTTTATTCATAATTCTATGGTTATTGGGACCGCTGACACAATTGATCCAGATAATCAGCTTGAATCTGCATGTTGAATGGGGTCTATCCGAAGCAATAATTCTGGATCCGGCTTTTGGTTGGTTTCAAGCCGATGAACTCGCTATCGCATGGGCCGACATGACCTATCTGATTGCCGGATTTGTCTTTATAATTGGCGTTTTTCTCCGTCGGTCATGGTCAATACCATTCGGGTTTTATACTGTTGCGACCTGGTCGTTTATATTGCTTATGTGCCGGATTCGCTGGTCACTTTTGGAAATCGGCAACTTTGATGTTATAACCGGCGATCAACAGCTAATATTCTACACTTATGCCGCTATGTATATACTATTTGGGTGGTTCGGGATGTTTTACTTATGGAGGAACAGGAATATTTATGAATAATTATATCGCTTAATAAAGCCAGAAGTCCAACAACCTCTTGAATCTAAAGCCCCACCAAATGTTAATTTTTGGCTTAATAACCCGATAATAAAGAACAGACCAAATTATAGTTCAACCAGGGGGCTGGGAGAGCACAATGAAATATAAGATAGATTACAATAGCGATAAAAAATATGTAATTGCCGATATAGAGGGTGATATTGAACTAGAACCTCTAAAACAGTTTATCTCCGACACTGTTGAAGAATTGAAAAAACATAGCTGCCAACGGATTCTTCATGACCTGCGCTACGCCTCGGTGAATATGACTATCATAGAAATAGACGAGGTTCCAAAATTGGTCACTCATTTTGGCATCAATGATTCACTCAAAAGAGCTTTGGTTATTTCAGCCGACTTTAAAAAATACAACTTTTTCGAATCGGCATCTCGCTCCAAGAGGCAAAATGTGAAAATCTTCACCAGTTATTCTGAGGCCGAGCAATGGTTATTAGGCGATGTTGAATTCTCCAGTCAAGCTATTCCCATATCTGTAGCGAATGATTCCAAATAATACATAGATATCACTGATCAAGTATTAATCTAATATCCAATATTTACACTAAGCTAAAGACAATATTAGACCGATTAAATGGTTTAGTATGTCATACAACCTTGAAATAGAAAAAAAGGGCCATTTTTTGTTTGTCTCGGCCTTTGGCATTCGAACTCATGAAACATTGATAGCAATAGCCGAAAAGGTCGTTGGGGCCTGTATCAAACATTCTGTTGTCGAGACTCTTGTTGATATCAGCAATCTTGAGGGTCGGTTATCTATCAGCGATTCCTATTTAATTGCGACTAAGAATTTTCCAAAATTGCACCGCCTTGGAGTCCTGAAAAGAGTTGTTCTAGTTGACAGCGAAAAAAATGTCGAGCGGATTCAATTTTTTGGACGTATTGCTCAGGGCTTAGGAATGAATATCCATGTGTTTATGAATATCGACGAGGCCCTGGAATTGATATCTTCTGAAGAAGTATACCAATAGCAGCTGAGCAATCAAAGTTATCTTAATCTTCACATTATCTCTATCAAAATTTTACAGACAGATTTTTGCAAGTAATTAGAGTAAGTTTTAACATTTGCATAGGCATATCACTTTATCATGGAAAATTAAGTATTGCTTAATTTATAAAAAACTATAAATTAAAAGTTGAGCACTTTTTAATGGATTTTTTGTTATACTTATTAATAATATATTTTTTGTATTGTTTTAAAGGAGGAAAATGAAAGCAAATATTGGCACAACAGATAAAGCGATGAGGATCAGTATCGGACTTATTCTAATGATGGCAGGCATTGTGGCTTCAATTGGAACGACCTTTACTGTCATTTTAATGACAACCGGATTTTTTACTTTGATGACTTCAGTTTTTGGATTTTGTCTGTTGTATAGACTTATTGGAATCAATACCTGCAAAATGGAAAAAAACTGTTAAAGGCGTATCAGCCTCTTTAATTTATTGATATGGGGGTGTAACATCAATACCCGAAAAGTAAAAGAGATACTTAAAAGTAAATCTGCCATTGAAGGCGCCGGTGTTCATCTGAAGCGGGCCTTCGGCTTTGATGAAGTTCCGCGATTTGATCCTTTTTTGCTTCTCGATGACTTCCGCAATGATAATTCCGAATTTTATATAAAAGGATTTCCATGGCATCCGCATCGTGGAATTGAAACGGTAACATACGTTCTCGATGGAAATGTCGAGCATAGTGATAGTATTGGCAATAAAGATATTATCGGTTCCGGGGATGTCCAATGGATGACAGCCGGAAGCGGTATTCTTCATCAGGAAATGCCGATCGGTGACAGAAATGGCCGTTTGGCCGGTTTTCAACTTTGGGTCAATCTACCTGCTTCCGATAAAATGACTCCACCCCGTTATTGTGATATAAAAAGCAACCAAATACCATCAGTAATAACAACAGATGGAGTTAATATCCGGGTTATCTGCGGCAAAGTTAATGATGTAATCGGACCGGTTCAGGACAGATTTAGCGAAATTGAATTGCTTGATATTACTTTGCCAGCCGAGTCGAAATATATCCACCAAACCGAACCCGATCATACGGTTTTTATATATATCATTGAGGGGACAACCAATCTCGATTCTGAAAACTCAGAGATTCCTAACGGAAGTCTTGTTTTATTCGACAAAGGTGATCAGATTATTTTGTCAACCAAAGAAAAATCTTCCCGCCTTCTTTATTTTTCCGGGAAACCGCTTGGAGAGCCGATCGCCTGGCGCGGACCGATTGTGATGAATACTCAGGAAGAATTGTCAACTGCTTTTCAGGAATATCGCTCCGGCACATTTATCAACAACCAATAGTTTCTTTGCCAAATAAAATCTTGTCGATTTTGGGGAACCTTTAAAATTATCAACAGTTATAGAAGCTAAAGAACATGGACTCTTTTAGTCCAATATAAAACGATTTAAACTGGAGGTTTTTTTTAAAATGTCACATTCATTGCCAAAATTAAATTACAATTATGACGCTCTCGAGCCGCATATTGATGCCCGCACGATGGAGATTCACCACTCAAAACATCATGCCGCTTATGTAAACAATCTTAACGCCGCCTTAAAAGATTTTTCTGAGTTTGCTGATAAAAGCGCCGAAGATCTGGTCTGTAAGCTTGATCAATTGCCGGAAAAAATCCGGACGGCCGTTCGTAATAATGGCGGCGGACATGTCAATCATTCATTCTTCTGGAATCTTTTGAAACCATCAGTTGAATTTAAAGGAGAAATCGCTGAGGCGATCAATGCCAAGTTTGGAAGTTTTGATAGTTTCAAGGATCAATTTTTGAAAGCTTCTCTCGGGGTTTTTGGCAGCGGCTGGACCTGGCTGATTGTTAATAAGGAAGGTGAATTGGAAATCAAGGGATTACCGAATCAGGATAACCCGATTTCTTATGGCGAAACTCCGATTCTGGGAGTTGACGTCTGGGAGCATGCCTATTATCTGAAATATCAGAATTTACGAGCCGATTACGTTAAGGCAATCTTTAATGTTATCGACTGGGATCAGGTTAACAAGAATTATCTAAAAACCCTTGAAATGGCGAAATCTCGATAGAACGCTGAACTAACAAACAAATGCGGCGGGAACAAGGATGTACCTGCCGCATTTTTTTATTTATCAAATCGAATGCATTTACTTATTATAC
>JAQBFG010000212.1:0-20886 GCA_032123495.1 Candidatus Zixiibacteriota bacterium
AGCAGCTGGAAAATGAGAAGCGTCCAGATAATCGCACTGTGATATTTAAGTATTACTTCTTTCATTATAATATTAAACTATAATTATTCGATCAAAGATCTGTCCCGTCTATAAATATCAAACTCATATTCCGAACTCAAATATTTAAACTGATTGTGCTCAAGGCAGGCGGTATCACCCGGTTGACAATTTAAAAGTGTTCGATATTTTTCATCGATAACAATATATTCGATGTTGAACTCATCGGCCAAATCACACAATGTTTCTTTGTCAAATTCTCCGCCGCGATCAGATATTGTCATCCGGGCCAGATTAAGCGCTAGAATTTCATAGTTGTCGATTTCATTAAAAATAAAATTCATCGGCACCAATACCCGGCTATTCTGCTTTATATGAGAAGCGACCGCCCGATGTCGAGAAACCCAATCTTCTTTCCCCGTTAATATTACCTGAAAGCTGAAAAACAGACCATATCCAATAACGAGAGTAAGCATCACAATAAATAGTTTTTGAAGATAACTTTTTAGACGTTCTGATTCAGTTAGCAGCAGATATATATTCTGCGCCATTATTAATGCAAAATATGGGAAAAGCATTATCCCATAAAATTTGGTCGTTTTATTCTGGCTGATAATACCTAATAAAACTATCAGCGAAAAAGCATACACAAGCATCGATCTGTCTTTTAATGTTTTGCTTTTGATCTGGTAGAAAACCGACAAGAGAAACAAAATAGTTATTCCGTATATCTCCGGTTTCCGAAACAGCCGCTTATGCTCATTAATTAGATTTTTGAACGGCATATACCATTGAAGATTACTTCCGGCATTGCTGGGATCACCAACAAATTGCAAACGAAAGAGCTCCATATTGCCAATTGCCTCATAAAAATATAGCGATGCAATTATTGCCGATAAAATTGAAAATGAAACAAGTCCGCTCCATCGTTTATTAAAAAGTAGCAGCGCTGCTCCGGCACCGATAAATATGAGACCATTAAGATGCACCAGCACCGACAGACCGGCAACTATCGCCGATAGAATTAGAAATATCATCTTATTCTGTTTTAAATATTCATAAAGCAGGAAAAAACTGCCAAACCCAAAAGTCGCAAGCATCACCTCGGGACGAAAGATAGCGGAATAATGAAATATCAATGGACAGGAGAGGAGAATTATAATGGTCAGTCTGAAAATTGTACTATTATAATATTTTTTGCAGAACAGATGAATCAGCCCGGCCAGTAACAGTCCAAAAAGAATCGAAACCAGACGTAAACTATAAAGAGACAAACCGAACAACTTGATAAAGAGTCCTCCGGTCCAGATAAAGGCTTTGTGATAAACCAGAATTCGTTCATTATACCGAAGATAATCCTGAAACATCTCGGAGCTGACCAAGCCATCTCTGGCGAACATAATCGCCTGCTCACCGAGCCAGGCATCGTCGAAATCTACATATAGTCCGGGAATATTAATAGCGAAAAGAAGCAGTTGAAAAATCAAAAGTGACCAAATAAGCGGTCGGTGATATTTGTCTATTATTTCTTTCATTATTATTTGATACACATCTTTGTTTATATAAAGAAATTTGAAAGAAAATTGCCATTAAATAAAAAGGGCAGGTCTTTTGAACCTGCCCCGAAAAATTGTATATAGCCTTATTATTCGTTTTTATTGTTCTTGTTCTCTTTTTCTTTCATAAGAGCAAGACCGTAATAAATCAGCATTGCCACACCTGCCGCCATGAGCATCACTCCAAAATAGATCTCAGAACTGACATAAGTCGGTAGGACCTGCAGTACCACAATTACTACTCCAACAAAAAGCAGGACCAATCCCCATTTAAGTGAGGATGGCAGAAAAACTTCGGAGTCTGTTTTAAACATTTTGGCCGCTTCTTCACCGACAAGGCCTTTTTCAATCATCTGCTTACGGGTAGCATAATTGAGCGCCATCTTGACGATATAAGCAATTACCGGAAAAATGACAAATACCGGGGATACTTCGGCCAGGGTTTCCAATGGGGTCATGATTACCTCCTCATATTAATTTTACTGTTATTTTTTGTTATCATTTTTTACCTTCATAAAAATAGACAGCTTATTATAAAAAATGTTGCAGAATATATTTATAAAATTCCTGCAACTTTATTTCTCTGGCTTAGTCCCATATAATAGAGAATGATGTGGAAAATAATGGACCTCACAAAAGCAAGGAAGATCAAAAGGATGGTAACTCCTTAATAGAGAGGATATTAGCCGGCGAAATCAATGCCTTTGAGGAGATTATAAAGGATTATGGCCGGCTGGTGAACCATATTGTGTACAGAATGATACCAAATATTACAGATCGAGAAGATATCTGTCAGGATGTTTTTGTCAAAGTGTATCAAAATTTATCCTCATTTCGCTCAGATGCCAAACTTTCAACCTGGATAGGCAGGATCGCTACCAACCGCTGTTTGGACCACCTTGGCAAAAAATCTCTTCCTCTGGCCGATGAAGCTTTTGACAAAGCGACCGAAAGTGCGGTTGATACCCGGCAAAGACCTGATGATAGGACCGAACTTGGCGAAATATCTGATCTGCTGAAAAATGAAATAAATAAACTTCCGGCAGTTTACAAAACTATAATAACTTTGTATCATTTAGATGAAAACAATTATGCCGAAATAGGTAAAATATTAAAGATGCCGGAAGGCACCGTTAAAAGTTACCTGTTTAGGGCAAGGCAAATGCTGAGACAACAACTTTCAGCCTCGTATAATCAGGAGGAGTTGTGGCAATAGAACATCTGACCGATTCGATCTTACAGGATTATCTCGATGGTAACCTTGGCAGTAATGAATCTGAAATCAAAACTCATCTTGATAGCTGTCAACTATGTTCTGCCCGTCTGGAGCAGTATCAACTGCTTTATAGCGAACTTGAGGTTGACTCAATTCCGGCTCTTTCGCCAGATTTTTCCAAAGCGGTAATGTCTAAAATAGCGCAAGTTGATCTTGAAGCATTGGCAGTCGAAGATAATAAACGGCCGGTGGCCGTTCCGACTTTGATATATGCGATTATCGGTGCTATTGTTACGATTGCCTCAATAATATATTTTGTCAATCTGGAACCGCTAACGCGGGCGTTTCGTTTCACGGCGGTTTCTGATTATTTTAATCGAGTTATTGTCTCCAAAGTCAGTTCTGCTACTGCTGATTTAGGTTTTGATTTTTCATTGGTCCTGATGGTGATTGCAACCCTGATTGTAATTGGTGGAATAGATTATATTGTCCAGCATTATAAACATCGCACCGCTTCGTTTATGGTCTAATAAAATATTTTCTCCTAAAATTCTTCTCATTTATTCTTCCTAAATTATATATATTGGATAATATAATAATTTGTTCGATTGGGTATCTGACTATTGATGAAAACAAAAGATAAAATATTCTGGTTGTCTTATATCTATCTACTGGCGTTGGTTCTGATCCGTTTGATCCCGATTATTGACCCCGGCTCACGGACCTGGGGTTTTAATCATCTAATATTTTTGCCGGATGTTTATTCTTATAGCTTCTTCTTTATTGCTGCTATCGCACTTATAATTCCTTTTATTCGTTCCACAGAGAAGGCAGGGGAGAAGTTGTCCGAATGGTTTTCAGATAAATTTCTCGAGAGCCGATTTAAATACCTGCATCGCCTTCTGTTTATTACCATAATGACATCGCTCTTCGCCATTTTCGCCGCCCCAACTCATTTTTTGGGTGATGGGTATGATGTTATACAAAATATCTCCTCCCAATCGCAGGCTCACGTTAAATGGAGCGAAATCGGTATCACCAGGCTGCTGATTTATTTATCTTCAATTCTTGGTTCCGATCATCTGGCTGCCTCAAGGTTGGCATTTCAATTAGTATCAGTTATATCTGGTGCCATCTCCATTTATTTTCTTTTCCTGATTTCTCAGATTGTCTCAGAGGTAAAGCTCAAACGTTTCCTTGTTTTTATAAATTTATTTATGTCTGGAATGCTTTTGCTCTTTTTTGGATATGCTGAGTACTATCCTATTGTCTGGATATTCCTGACCGGCTTTTTCTATTTCTGCATCCGATTTTTGAAAGATGGTAATGGATTGATTTTAGCCTGGCTATTTCTATTGATAGGAATCGGCCTTCATGTTCAACTGTTGATCTTCCTGCCTGCCCTGGTATTTTTGAGTTTCGCCAAAGGAAGAGGTTACAAAATATATCATCAATACAAAATGGCGATTTGTGGTTTCGCCAGTATTACAATTCTAACTGCTTTGATATTATTGGTTTATCAATACAGAACCAATTTATATGTCGAGGATACATTCCTTCCGCTATTTGTTGGCAAACCTGTTTATCCGGAATATGCCATGCTGTCTGTTCCGCATCTGCTTGATATTATAAATGAATTTATCTTAGTCTCGCCGCTACTATTTCTTCTATTAATTTTAGGCATTGGTAGTATCAAAAATTATCTTAAAAATAAAACAGCAATATTTTTTGGATTAAGTGCAATTGGCACTTTGTTGTTTTTATTTGTTATTGATCCAAAATTAGCTTTTCCGCGAGATTGGGATCTGTTTTCAATATCATGCTTTCCATTGATGCTATTTTCGACAACGTTGATTAGTAAAAACCGCATTGAACATATTGGAAAATTACTAATCCCGATTTTGCTGATTTTGTCAATCTATTCTCTGCCATTTTTATTGACCAATTTGCATCTTAACAGGTCGGAAAAATATTTTGAAAATCTTATTGAATTAGATACATCCAAATCAATGTCATCGATGACAGTTTTGTCCAGATATTATAAAGATAATAATGACCGAGAGAAGTTTGATGCATTAATGGTTAAATTAAATAAAGAGTTCATGCAAGACCGAATTATCTCACAGGCTATCGATGTCACAATAGCAGGTGATTTGGAATCAGCATTCAAATATATCCAATTAATCAAGCCTGACAAATTTAGTGGTGAATATCATAGATTGCTTGCATTGTTTAATTATGGTTCGGGCCAATATGAAAAAGCGCTGGATCATATCGATTTGGCGCTGCAATTGAGGAAATATGCTTCAACTTACCATTGGACCCGATCCCGTATATTATATAGTATGAAAAGATATGATTCGGCCCTTTCAAGTCTGCGAGAAACGAATAAACTCGACCCTTCCGATCTGAAAGCGGTTGACGCTTTGGCAATGATATTTGATTTGACAAGGCAACCCGATTCATGCGTTTATTATGCCAAAGAAACGCTTAAGCTTGATTCGACCCGATTTCCATCATATAGATATATTGTAAAATGGTTTGCACTGGCTGGGCAGATGGAAAAGGCACAAAAATATAAAGATATGTATATCAGATTTTCACCGGTCGATTCAACCCAAACACGGAATTTGGAACTACTCGATAGTCTTATTATCAATAAAGGCAGATAAGGGCAGGCACAAAAAAACGCCCGGTTGTTCACCGGACGTTATATAAATCAAATATAAGATATATTACTTTTCTTCTTCTTCAACCATCACATGGTCGCGGTCATGGCCGCTTTCCAAAACTCTGGTGAATTCATCACGATCCTGAAGTAATTTTACAGCTTCAAGAATCGTCTTATCGGTTTTGAGGATGATCTCTTCGTAGACTCCGCGCTGTCCGGCAATTTTGCTGGTGATTTCTCTTTTGATTGCTTTTTCGATATACTCCGATGAATTAACAAAATCCTGCTCTTTTTCGTTGGTAATCAGCTCTGCAAAATCATCAAGGGCTGGCATATAAAGCGAATCTTTCTTTTCATCGCTGATCGCCTTTTTCAACTCATCGAGTGAATATTCAAGAGAAGTCTTGTAGGTAAATTCTTTTTCTTTCATGAAATCTTTAAATTCGGAAACTATCTCATCGGTAACTTCAAAGTCGGTTGTCAAATCCGGATTTGCCGCATACTGTTTGACCGCAAAATCAAAGAAAGTTCCTCTTCGTTCAAGGGCCAATTCAATCGGTTTATAAATATCTTCATGGGTCAATTCAACATCCGGTAAAATGCCGCCACCGCCATAAACTACGCGGCCGCTGTTGGTGTAATATACTTCCCGGTCAGAAATGGTCAGTGAGTCAACCGTTGTTTCTTCATCGGTTTCGGCTATGTCATCGCCATGCCCGTCCTTGCTTTGTTTCTCAGGTTTCTGGATACACCGGCCTGAGGGAATATAATATTTGGCTGTCGTCAGTTTGAGGGCAACGTCGTTTTCAGCGCCGATTGGAAATACCTGCTGAACCAGTCCTTTGCCATAGGTCTGATAACCCATGATGATACCACGATCCCAATCCTGAATAGCTCCCGATACGATTTCGGAGGCTGATGCGGTTCCTTCGTTAACCAGGACTATCAGCGGTTTATCAGGAAAGAGCGGTTTCCGTTGCGAATACAATCTGCGTTCAGATTCGGCGTATTTGCCACGAGTATAAACAACCAGTTTGCCTTCTTCGACAAACAGTTCGGCAGTCTCAACCGCCTGCTGCAAAAGACCGCCGCCATTGGAACGAAGATCAAATATCAACGAGCTGATTCCTTGATTGTCCAGCTCGGCAATAGCTTCTCTTAATTCATGGCTGGTCTCTTCGGCGAAACGGGATAGTCTGACATATCCAATATCGGTGCCGTCAATAACACCATAAAAATTAACAGATTTTAATTCAATTACCGCCCGTTCGACATCAAAATCTAATTCGTTGGAAATACCTTCGCGTTTGATGATAAGATTTACAGATGTCCCGGCAGTGCCGCGCATTAATTTGGCGGCATCGGCGGTGGTCATATCTTTTGTTGATGTACCATCGATTTTGGTGATCTTATCACCCGATCTTAACCCTTTGCGATAAGCAGGAGAGCCTTCCATCGGGGTCACAATCGTAATATAATCATCGCGGGAATCGATTTCCATGCCAAGACCTTCATACTTGCCGCTGGTGCTTTCCATTAACTGTTCGTATGATCTCTGTTCCATAAGAACAGAAAAACGATCAAGATCCTCAAGCATGCCTCGAATGCCGGCATTAATCAGGGATTTGGTATCGATCTCTTCCATATAACGGTTTTTTACGTCATAAACGACCTGATTAAATTTCTTGATCTCTTTAAACAGGGTTTCACGAGTCTCTTCAGCCGATGCTTCTTCAATTTCAGACGGGGTTTCATTTAGATTAATATGAACCGTGTCGGCCAAATAAATTGGCTCTGGTGTTTTACCCTGAACCGCCTCTCCAGATCCTACAACCCAGATAAGGCCGCATAAAAATACGGTGATTGAAACTATCATTAGTGAAAAACTCCTCATAATGTACTTCCTTTAGATCTAAATATCCCGGCAATTTTAATCTACTTATTTCAATTCTAAAGTCAAGCAAGATAAGAACCGGATGCTTTCCTATGTCATTATTAATTTAACAGTTATACCTACTAATTAGTTTCAAATCTTTAGGACTAATATCCGGATAACATAACCTGTTTCTGTATGTAGTGTTACACAACCGTTCATAATTTCATTTATTCCGTAGAACATACTAAATTATTTTTTAATTAAGCAGTTTATTGTTTTGCTATCTATGCTTTTAAACGAAAATAACTGCAAACTGTTGCAATAGTTTATGTTTTAAATGGCAACAGTTTTTCTGAGTTTTGCCATAATATCAGTTTGGAAATTAATTACAATTTGTGATTTGACAAAAGAATTAAACAGGCTATTTTCACTCATACTTTAATATTAAACGATTTGGACAGCAGATGCCTAGCAATTTTAGACAAAGAAATAATCTGATTTTTGACCTTGATGGAACCTTGATTGATTCATCCGAAGGGGTTGTGATAGCAACTAATTATGCATTGGAATCTATTGGCGAAAAAGCGAGAACACCTGAAGAGATCAAACGGTTTATCGGCTATCCCTTGGAGGAGATGTTTGATAGTTTCTCCGATAAATCTTATCCTGAATTTTGGAAATATTTCCAGGAGAAAGCCAAAGAAGCGGTGGTGGTTTCGACTGTTCCGATAGGTCGGTCTGGCGATGTTTTGGAGGAATTATTTAAGAGAGGTTACCGAATCGGAATCGGCACGACTAAAATAAGAGTCCATATCGAAAAGATTTTAGATAAATTAAATTGGCGCAAATATATTATTGCCTACGTTGGAGCCGATGATGTCACCAATGTCAAACCGGCTCCCGAGGCATTTATCAAAGCGATGACCCTGATGGAAGCAGACTCCTCCAATTCGGTTGTTATTGGAGATACCGTCAATGATATCCTCGCTGCACAGGCGGCCGGAATTCCTGTGATTGGAGTGAAATCAATTTTTGGCGGCAATGGCAAACTTCAGAAAAGCAAACCAGACCGGATGATCGACGATATTGAGGAACTGCTCGAAATATTCAGGTAAAATATAATATTATGCCCCAGACCGAATTTAAAATAACACCGCCTTATGATTTTGATCTTTCCACAAAATTTTGTGAAAGAACCAAATTTGATAAATTAGATCGAACCGATAACTACTATCTGAAACTATATACCAAAATTGATGATACTCCTCTTTTTCTTGAAATCGGGTGCCGAGGTTCAATTAATAAACCGGTTGGATTGGTCAAGTGGTCCTACCCAGATGGAGGACAAGTTGACAAAGTTAGGGTTGCGAAAATAGCGGCGAAAATATTATCAGCCGACGTCAACCTGAAACCTTTTTATAAATTATTGGACTGCTCGGACAAGTTGAAGCCATTGAAAAAAACTCTCTATGGATTAAAACCGATTTTGACCGCAACCGCGTTCGAGTCGGCGGCATGGGCGATAATCGGTCAACAGATAAATCTTACCTTTGCCGGCAAAGTAAAATTGAGACTGGAACAACGGTATGGGCAATCAATAAAATTTGGAAAGAGCCGGTTTTATCTTTTTCCCGACCCTCCAAAAATCGCAAAAGCCAGAATAGATACATTAAGGAAGATGCAATTCTCTCTGCGAAAAGCGGAATATCTTATCGGTCTGGCCAAGGTCTGTACCGAACAGAATAGATTTTTCGATTCATTATTTGACATGCCTTATAATGAAGCAATAGAGAAATTAATAACGGTTCGAGGTATCGGTGTTTGGTCGGCAAATTATTTGTTGATGCGCGGGGTGGGGCATCTCAATTGTCTGCCGCTTGGTGATACCGGATTGACCAGAGCGACAAAAGAAGTATATAATTTGAAAAATAAACCTGATAATGATAAAATAGAAAAACTAGCCAAAAAATTTGAGCCGTACCGATCACTCTATACGTTATATCTTTGGTTTTCACTTTAGTAAAGGAGTAAAGAAATGAAGAATTCAGTTTATATTCATAAATTTAAAACTAAATTAGGTTGGTTTAGGTTAGCTTCGACTGAAAAGGGATTGGCGATAATCAATTTCACCGATCCGGTTGGATTCAAATCAGATATGAAAAAACGATTTGGAGATTATCAGGTCAAGGCCGGCGGTGTCATGAATAAAAAAGCCGAGAAACAGATTGAATCTTATCTTGCCGGAAAATTAAAGAAATTTTCGTTAAAACTTGATCTTGACGGAACCGCCTTTCAACGCCGCGTATTGGGCAAAGTCGGCTCAATTCCTTATGGTAAAACAATTACATATGGAAAAATAGCAGCTTCTGTCGGAAACTCCAAAGCGGCCAGGGCGGTCGGATCGGTTAATGCCGGAAATTTCTTGCCGATTGTAATTCCCTGTCACAGGGTTCTGGCCGCAAATGGTCTTGGTGGGTACGCCGGTGGACTCAAATTGAAAAAATATCTTCTAAACCTTGAAAACGTAGAGTATTATAAAAATTGACTATTTTTTGATTTGAGCCTTTAATTATAGTCTCAAACAGTTTTTTTGCCTTCAGATTGCTGTCTCTTTTTATAGGTGATGTTCCATTTTTATGGGATAAATCCCATATTTGTTTCAATAAAAAGCAGCTTTTCTCGATCGTTTCTGAGTAAACGAATAATCAATGCATACCATAAGGCGTTATATGTCAACAGATAACATAAAGTTAACTGCGTCTTGAAACAATTATTCCTCTATGGCACCATTTATGCAAAACTGCATATCAAACAGAAAATATTGGAAGGTGAATATAATTATGTTTAGTAAATTATTTAAAAGAAGTGGCTTTACTCTAATAGAGCTGATGACAACTGTTGTCATTGTTGGCATCGTTGCCGCAATGGTGGCGCCAACTTTTGACACGGCTATCCAGCGTAACAAGTTCAAGGGCGATACAAAACAGATTGTCTCGATGATGCGGACAGCCCGCTCCAACGCTATTGCCGAAAAAATGCCTATGGGGCTGAGTTATGACTATGAAGAGGGCAAACTAATTATGTTTAAGGAAATGAGTTCGCCATCCAACTTCAAGATGGACTTGGGTACAGATACAGTCAAAATGGTGATGCAGCTTGATACTGCCTCTGCCGGTTGCGGAACCTATTTGACCGCAACGTTTAGCAATGAGGCCCTGTTGTTTCAGCCAAATGGCTCGGCTTCTGAAAGTGGCACAATTGATTTTAGCTATTTTAATGGCGACGTTTATTGTCATAGCACGCTAAGTGTTTTAGCCTCAACAGGTAGAGCCAAAGTGGATTATATGATTACCGATTATTAACAAAACTCCCTCTTTCTTATCCTCCGGTTAGGCCCCTCGTTCTTTTGAACGGGGGGCTTTTTTTTGCAAACTGTTCAAATATCAGACTAATTAATGAATCATTTTTGGTCGATGTAAATGGGAGAGAAGCGGATTATAGCTATCGCTTCAAACAAATGGAGAATTTATATGAGTGCCATTTTTTGGTTAATATTTAGAAAGTATATGTCGATAAATAATTAAGATAAAAGAAAAAAAGCGATTAAAATAAAGAGACGCCTATGATGTTTGCAAAAAAAAATAAGAGTATGGTTGGATTAGATGTTGGCGCCAATTCGATTAAGTTGGTCAAGCTGGATCGCACTAAGACTGGTTTGGCTGTCGGTGCTATTGGGATCAGAGAGCTTCCTCCGGAAGCAATCGTTTCCGATGAAGTCAAAGACAGAGAAGCAGTCATTTTCAACATTCAATCGTTGATCGATCAGATTGATCCGAAAATCAAGGACGTCAATGTATCTATCTCCGGCTATGGTGTAATCACCGACAAGTTTATGATTGATAAGAAAACCGGTTCCGAAGCGGAACAGGCAATTCTTTTTGAAGCCGAGCAGCGCTCGCCGTTTGATGTCGAAGATGTCACGATGGGGCATCATGTCATTCGGATTGACGAAGAAACCAAGAAGCAGGAGATCCTGCTGGTGGCAGCTCGAAATGAATTTCTCAATTCATTTGTTGAATTGATCCTGGATACCGGCCTTCGTCCCAAAATTGTTGATGTCGATTCTATTGCAACGCTAAACGCCTACGAGTACAATTATGAAATTGATCCCAGCCGTACGACGGTTTTGGTGAATCTCGGATATGATGTCACCAACGTTGTTTATCTGCATGAAGGCCATTATCACTCAACCCGTGATATCTCATCGGGTACCCGTGATATTTACAATGCCATTCAAAAGGAATTCAGACTGAATGCGGAACTTGCCGGGAAAACAATGAAAGGCGAGATGAAAGATTCGGTAGATCAGGATATGCTGAAAGCTACTGTTGTTTCGGCAACCGATGAACTGGTATCGGGACTCGAATTGGCCTTTTCATATTTTAAGTCGCAGGCAAAAGTTGAAAAGATTGACTGGATGGTTCTCTCCGGTGGTGGGGCTCTGGTGCCTTATCTTCCCGAGTTCCTTCAGTCCAAGGTTAACATTCCGCTTGAAATATTGAATCCGCTAAGAAACATCGACTATGATCCGGAGATGTTTCAATATTTAGAACTTGAAAAAATTGCCCCGCTATTGTCGGTTCCGGTTGGCTTGGCGATGAGATTGGACGGGTAATTAATATGATAAAAATAAATCTTCTACCCAAACAGTATCAAAAACGTTCAGGCGGCCTTTCGCTTGGGAAACAAGGGAAGTATGCAGTCGCGGCTGCCTTTGGAGTGATTCTGTTGCTTGGGACAGTTACATCTTATCAGATGTATCAAATGAGTGAATTGGAAGAGCAGATGAAAATTGCGCGGATGCGGACAGAACAGTTAAGGAAGGATATTCAACTGGTCGATGCTTTGACTGATATTAAGTATAAGATTACCAACCGTCTCGAAGCGGTGGAGCGTCTTGATCGGCATCGTAGCGCCTGGGTTAAAATTCTCGAAGAAGTCGCCCGGAATGTTCCTGAATTTGTCTGGCTTTCCAGTTTTACTGAATCGAGTGGAAACGTAAGTAAACCGAATGATACCACTACTCAGGTTCAATCAACACCATCGGTTCGACCGGTTGAAATCGAAGGATTTACATTCACTCTTAATGCTCTGGCGACCTTTATGATTAAGATGATGAGATCCAATTATTTTGACGAGGTTGATATGGCCAATGTCGAAGAGATATCGTTTGGAGAACAAAAAGCATATAACTTTAAACTAGATTGTAACGTGCATTACCTGTCCGATGAAGAGCTTGAAAAGATTCTGGCTCAGGCAGCGGCCAGCTCCAATGCCGGCTAATATGTAAGTGAGGTACCATGGACCTTAGAGACCCCAAAATGCAGAAAATACTTATGGGCGTTGTCGCCTTTTTTGTCGTGGTATATTTCTGGTATACGCGCCTCTATTCATCATACGACAACAAGCTGGCGACTATGACTCAAGAGTATGAAAACATGATTACCGATCTTAAGAATGTGGAGATGAAATCCAAAACTCTCGAAGCACTTAAGGAAGAATATGTCGAGCTTTTGGATAAGTATCTTGAAATCGAGCAGCTTTTACCCGAAGTAAAACAGATACCCTCATTTCTGGTACAACTCCATACTGCTTCTTCGTTGACAGGAACCAAGATCACGAAGATCGAGCCGCGGCCAATCGCCCCGGAGAGTTTTTATAACGTTGCCAATTTTGATATTCAAATGGAAGGCGGCTATCATGAATTCGGAAAATTCATGAGTTATGTAGCCAATTTTCCATTTATTGCCAACGTCTCTAATATGGATATAAAAACTCCTTCCGTTAATATTGGCGTATCAAAATCAGAGGCAGGCGGCGCAAAAGAATTGAATCAACCAACAATTAAAGCAAACTTTCTCCTCTCAACCTACTATGTCAAGCCGGATGAGAGGCTGCAGGAAATTGAGATATAGGCGGTCGGAGGAGATATGAATAAAAAAATAACAAAAAAAGCAAAAATGACAAAAATAATAGTTTTATCTGTATCGATACTATTACTGACAGCTCTGACTGTTTTGGCTGATGATGCCATGGTTTCGACCCTTAGCCTTAGTCCGCAGTCGGGTGAAACGGTTCTCAAAATCGATGTATCGGGACCTTTCCAATTTGTTCATGAAACTGCCGAAGCCAAAGACGGAAAACCGTTCAGGGTCGTTGTTGATATTTTTCCGGCAATTCATGAGCTAAGTCAAAAAGATTTTATCGATTTGCCAAAAACTATGCTTTCGTCAATTCGGACCAGTCAATACTCGACTAATCCGGAAAATGTTGTCCGCGTTGTTTGTGACCTGGATGAGACCGTGATGTATCGCGTTGAGAAAAAGGGCAGTGCTGTATATCTATATCTGCCTGACAAAAAAAGCGGCAATTTTGCCTCCTGGTCAAGCCCGGTCAAAGCTCCGGTAACAGTCGCAAAAGTTTCAACTGATATAAAAGAAGAGCCGGTTAAAGAAGTTGTTAAAAAGAAAGTGGTGAAAAAGGTAGCTACGACTCCTCCACCACCGACCAAAGCATCGATAAAAGAAACCGTGACTCTTGCCAAACATTATGAGACAAAAAGTTCTGATACAATAGATCGTGAAAAGTTTTTGAGTACACAAAAAGTTTCCCCGGTGGTTTTGGAGGTTGCAAATCAACAGACTACTGCTGCTCCGACACCAAAATCTGACCCGGTGAAAAAGAATGTGATTGAGAAAAAAGTACAGGTTGTGAAACCTGTCGCCAAATCAAAGCCGACTGTTGTCGCCACCGCGCCGGTAAAAGAAAAGGTCGCTAAGAAGGAAGTCGTCAAAGTCGATCCACCAAAAGCTGAGCCAAAATCAGGCCAGCCGGTTCAGGAATATACAATGGTGAAAAAGACGGCACCGGCAGATAAGGAAAACAAGAAAGAAATAGCCAAAGCGGCTCCGGTAGTAAAAAAATCAGAAACGAAACCAACAGAGGTTGCCTCAACTGAGGTAAAGAAGACCGAACAAAGCGAAGATGATCAGAAACCAACTTCTAGATTTCGCCGCAAACCATCCTTTCCGAATAAGCTGAAAGGTACCATAGTTGCTGAATTCCCAACCAGAATAGTTATGAAATATAGTCCGGGAACCGGCCGAGATCCGTTTGATAATCTCCTTACCGAGGTCAAAGGAAACGATAGCCCGATTCAGAAAAAGATTCCTGATGTGGAGACCGCGAAATTGGTTGGTATCCTGGAATCGAGCGATGGCAATAAAAGAGCCTTGCTGGAAGATCATGACGGCTATGGTTACATTCTCAAAAGCGGGGATAAGATTAAAAAAGGTTACGTTGGACAAATATATTCGGATAAAGCGTACTTCAAACTCTTTGAATACGGTTGGAGCAGAACAGTTGCTCTCTACATGAGCATAAATTAGCGAAAGGCTGGATAAAAAATGAAAAATTCACTATTCAAAAAATATGTCTGGTTGGTGGTCTTATTGATCTTTGCCACAGGCTTATCGACAAATATTTTTGGTCAGGATGCCAAGGAAAAAGATCCTTTGGCTCCGATTGAAAATCTGTCTTTCCAGGCGGCCGAAATCAGATCGGTCATTCGGTTTTTGGCTGATTACGGCAATGTTAATGTTGTCGTTGCCCCCAAAGTTCAGGGTCAGGTAACAATCAATCTTAAAGGTGTCACCTGGAGACAGGCCCTTTCAATTATTGGCAGTACCTACAATTTGGCTACTGTTTTTGAAGATGATGGTTATATTCGAGTTCTGCCAGCTGATGATTATCGCAAAGAGCAGACCGAAATAGATCAGCATAACAACCAGCAACTGACTATGGCCAAACTCGAAGTTAAAATTGTTCATCTGGCCAATACCGCTGCTGCAGAGATTACCGAATCGGTTAAATCTCTTATGACCGACAGAGGTAAAGTTGACGCCGACGAAAGAACAAATTCCCTGATCTTGCAGGAGGTCCCCGAAAATCTCAACCGCGTTATTGATTTTATTAAGGAATTGGACAGACCGGCACGTCAGATCAAGATCTCGGCGCAAATGCTTGAAATATACAACACCGATGATATTGAACTGGGTGTTGATTGGTCCGCCTCCGGTGCCTTTAGTCCTGTAAATTCCAGTAGAACCATTTCGCAGTCATTGACTCAGAAGGGTGATCGTGTAACTGATAAATTTATTTCGTATGATCTTGGCGCCCTTATGAATGGCTGGAGCGTTGACGCCGTTGTGTCAACAATCGTTGGCCAATCAAAAGGTAAAGTAATCGCCCATCCGGAAATTACGACAATTGAAAATAAAATGGCCACGATTCAGATGGGTCAGAAAATTCCGATCAAGCAGTTTGACCAATCCGGAAACGTTGTCATTCAGTTTGAAGATGTTGGTACTATCTTGAGAGTCACGCCGCATATTACGGCAACCGATCAAATCTTGATGCATCTGATGCCTGAGAGAAGTTCTATTGAGCCTGACCCGTCAGGAATTATTATCAATACCAGTAACGCCGAAACAAACGTCGTTGTTAATAATGGCCAAACAGCTGTTATTGGTGGTTTGACCTCGCAAATCGAGGTCGAAGCTATTTCCGGTATTCCGATTCTTAAAGATATTCCGCTTATCGGCGCTTTGTTCAGATATAGCGAAAAGCATTATGAGGATCGTGATCTGGTCATATTTGTAACACCGACCATTGTTGAAAATGATTTGGCTGACGCCGGGTTATAAGATAGTAAAAAATTAAAAAACCCGCTTTTTGGGCGGGTTTTTTTCTGTTGATAGTGCAAATAACAAGCTAAACAAAAAAGAAATTAACAAAACAGGAGTTTGTATGAGAGTCCCCAAAAACAAATTATTTTCAAACGGCCTGCTGGTTCTCGGCCTTATCGCTTTGAGTTTCGGCTTGCTTTTGTCCGGTTGCAGTTCATCATCAAGTGGATCTGATACTGGATCCTTGACAGTTAATATGACAGTCAGCCCATCATCAATTACCGTTGGTTCGACGGCAGTAATTGAGGCGACAGTAACCGATGGTACTGATCCGTTGCCGAACAGAGTTGTCACCTTAACAGCGTCTCCGGCCAGTGCTGGCTATTTTACTCCCAGTGTTGACACTACCGGTGCCACTGGTGTTGTCTCAGCTATATATACAGCCTTGTCCGATGGAAACGTAACTCTGAGTGCCGCGATTTCGGGTGGATCGACGTCTGATAATTTCAGTTTGTCGGTTGCTGCGCAATCAAACACATCTACCGGAAATGTTGATCTGGTTGTTGTTCCAACAATCATTTTAGCCGATGGTGCCTCGACTTCGCAGTTAACAGTAACCATCAGGGATCAAGCCGGTACTGCGGCTCCCGATTCGACAATGGTGAAACTTACTGCGGGAGAAAAATTTGTTGATCTGGATCAGAACGGTTATTGGACCAATGGCATCGATTCGCTTGTTTATGATGGTAATGGGAATGATACCTGGGATGCCATCGGTTATATTCCGGCAACCGCCTATGTAACCGGGGGAGCCGGTCGAGTTGTTATTAATTACACGGCGGGAACCGAAGCGACAACAGTTTATTTTACAATAACAGTTGATGAGGCCAGCGGTATTACCGGTTATGCTGAGACTTCGATCCAGCTGTCACCGGATGCCTCGGTGGCATCAATTTCGATGGGTGTTGATGACATCCATTTGGCCGTCAAAAGAACCGGCGGAATGGAGACCTCAACTATCCATGCGGTTGGATACGATGCCTATGGCAACTCTGTTCCTGAAGGCATATCAATGTCATTTATTATTACCGACGGTCCCGATAACACTGATGATGGTGAACGTCTCGGTACTATGACCGGTGCCAATCGTCGTGGACCTTATGTAACTAATACTAATAGTATGGGACAGGCTTCCTGCCCAATATCATCCGGAACCGTTTCCGGAACTATTCGTGTCCGAGCCTATGTTGACACGGTTTTATCAAATGTCACTCAGATTATGGTTCATGCCGGTCCGCCAGCCCGTATTGTTGTTGGTGCCGAGGAATGTAATGTGCCTTTCTGGGGAATGGTAAATGAGACCAACGAAATAGTTGCGCTGGTGTCAGATATTTATAACAATCCCTGCCCCGATTCTACGGTTGTTTACTTCACCTGTGATGAAGGTGTTATCATGGCCCATCAGAATAGAGTAGAGGGCGAAGAAGGTCTTGCCGCAAGCACCTGGATGTCTTATGGCAGCGATCAGTCCGTCGATGATGGTATTGTTATGATCACGGTAGAAACCAATGGCGGGACACTGGTTGATAGCGGCTACTTTATCAATAGCTGGTATCCCGATACTCTCTGGTTTGTCACCTGGCCGCAAACATTGGCCGCCAATACCGAATCTCATGGTTATATGTTCGTTGAGGTTCGTGATCTGAATATGAATTATTGCCTCGAACTAAATCGCATTAAATTTGAAAGTGAATATATTACTTATGTCGATCGTGAAGATGGCGATGGCTGTTACAGCTCCGCAATCAGTAATACCGCTCAGGGTAAAGTTCTGCCACAGGATTTTTCGATGAATGGTGTCTCTGATGATGGTATTGGCGTTGTTGATTATTTAACTGCTCGCTTTGGATTTGGTGCTTCCGCTTCCGTACCTTGCACACTTTTAACCGGAATGACTTACACCAAATCGTGTGTTATTGATATTCCATCAAGTGTGCCGATTAGCTCCACCACACCATTTTCAGTTCTGATTAAAGATCGTTTTGGTAACCCACTTGGTGATCATAGCCTTACCGCGACTTTAACCGGTTCCGGATCTTTGGCTGATGTTAATCAATCGACCAATACTTACGGTGAGGCAAGTGGATTTTCTTACACCTCTCCGGGGGCTGATGCTACAGTTATCTTAAATATTACTGATAATGATGCGCGCGGTGCCACAACCTTTAGTCTCCAAATCAAGGTTGTCGCCGACTAAAATATTTTCTTGCTTCTGTTTTGTTTCGAGAGGGTCATCTGCAGCCACACAGATGACCCTTTAATTATTTAAAGAAAAAACTGGATTATTGACGATGACTTTATAACTTTATGGTATGTCGTCGGAAAATAATAATAATCTCAATCCGTTGCTTTTACATGAAACGATTTTTCTAACATGCCGAAAAGTATCTGATAAAATCGCTTTGAAAAGCAGTGAAAACCCCGAGAATCTTTATACTTACAAAGATATCGAAACAATGACTCCGAAAATATCATTTCTGCTAAAAGATAGTGGAGTAAAATCTCAGGATAAAATTGGTCTGCTGGCGGAAAATTGTCCTGAGTGGGGAATTGCATATCTCTCGATATTATCTTCAGGTGGCATCATGGTTCCGTTTGATCCGGCCCTAAAAACCGCTGAACTGGCAAATTTGCTCAGGCTCTCAGGAGTCAAATTAGTTTTTGTCTCTGAAAAATTATCGTCTCAATTTTATGAATCTCTTACTACTATAAAAAATGATGTTGAATTGATACAACTCGAAAATATCAGAAACTTATCAAATGAAACAGCCGCTTCGTTTTTATGTTCTGATATAAAACCTCATGACCCCGCCGTTTTGATATATACCTCAGGCACAACCGGTGATCCCAAAGCGGTTGTGTTAACTCATCGCAATCTACTTGCTAATCTGGAAGGGATAGCCGAAGCAATAAGGTTTTATCCTGATGATGTTTTTCTATCGCTACTGCCGCTATTCCATACCTTAGAGGCGACCTGCGGCTTTTTAACTCCTCTGGTGCAAGGGTTAACTATTATCTATGCCAGATCACTTAAATCGAAAGATATTAATGATGACATAAAAGAACATAATGTGACCTGCATTGTTGGAGTTCCGCTGTTATATGAGAAAATGTATCAGTCGATGAAAAAAAAGATTTCGGAATTGCCATTGCTAAAGAGGGCAATTATCTCAATTAGTTACGCACTTTGCAAGTCCGCCTGGTTATTCGGCTTGAAAGCCGGGGAAATATTATTCAAAAAACTGCGAGTTAAAGCTGGGCTGAACACTGTTCGTTTATTTGTTTCCGGCGGCGCACCGCTGCCTGCTATAGTAGCAGAATGGTTTAATATGATCGGATTTGAATTTCTGGAAGGTTACGGACTAACCGAATGTGCCCCGGTTGTTTCGGTCAACCGCTTTAATAAGATAAAATTTGGTTCCGTTGGTCCGCCATTACCTAATGTCGAATTAAAAATTAATGACCCATCATTGGAAGGAATTGGCGAAATTCTGGTTCGAGGCGAAAATAATACTCCCGGTTATCTTGATAATCGCGAGGCAACCAAAGAACTTTTAATAGATGGCTGGTTATATACCGGCGATCTGGGGAAAATAGAAAAGGGGCATTTATACATAAAAGGGCGAGCCAAAAATCTGATTGTTTCTGGTGGCGGGAAAAATATTCACCCGGAGGAGCTTGAAGATATTTTAAACCAATCATCATATATTCTTGAAAGTTTGGTCTTGGGCAGGAAAAAACCGGGGAACAATCATGAGTCTATTTTTGCATTTATCGTTCCAGATTTGAAGCGATTGGAATCCGAGGGGATAGTGCAATCGAACGAAACAGATCCGAACAAAATCAAATCGATTATAAAAACCGAAGTAGATAAAGCTAATAGTTTAATGTCCAATTACAAGCGGATAGTTAACTATGAAATACGTTTTGACGAATTTGAAAAGACCTCTACAAAAAAAATAAAAAGGACGTTATATTTATAATAGTCATGATTAAAACTGAAGAAATAAGATTCGATTCACAGGGTGACGGCGAGATTCTTGACTTAACCAGCCAGATCGCCGAAAAAATTGAATCGTCGGGATTAAATTCTGGAACAGTGACCGTTTTTACACCATCGGCAACATCGGCGATTACTACTATTGAGTACGAACCGGGACTGCTTCAGGATCTACCGGAGTTTTTTCAAAAAATAATTCCCGCTGAAGTATCTTATAAGCATGACTTGACCTGGCATGACGGCAATGGATATGCTCACTTGCGGGCGGCTTTAGTCGGTCCCGATATAACAGTTCCATTTGTTGCCGGAAAAATGACACTGGGAACATGGCAGCAGATTGTTTTTCTCGATTTTGATAATCGTGCCCGAAATAGAAAAGTAATTGTACAAATAATTGGAGAATAAAAAATGAATTTTACCGTCATTGAAGCGGTCGGCAAAAAAGTTAAAATTCTTGACCAGACCAAACTGCCGACAGCGTTAGTTTATAATAACTATGATGATTTCCGCGATATTATTACATCGATTAAAAAACTTGAGATTCGCGGCGCCCCGGCTCTTGGTATCGCCGGAGCATTTGCTTTGGCGGTCGCTTGTGAGGCCGAAATTGAAGTTGATTATGAACATTTTACAAAGCTGATTCCTGATATCGCCAATGAAATAAAAAATGCCCGGCCGACTGCCGTTAATCTCGGGTGGGGAGTTGATCGTGCCTTAAAAGCAGCTTATGAATCTAAAGCTG
>JAQBFG010000213.1:0-8643 GCA_032123495.1 Candidatus Zixiibacteriota bacterium
GTCGAGAATCCTCCCCCTCTGTCCAAGGTTTTCCAGCATTTTCCGGAAGCAGTTTCCTTTTATTTTCAATTTTCATCGAATGTTCCAATGCCTTAGCGGAAATAAACAATGCCCTAATAACTTTCGGATTATTGAATGTATGATTATTTGCTAATATTTCTCCGGTTTCCGGATCAATAGCATCCGATAGCAACTTAATCACCTCCAATGCTTCTGATGTTTCCATTTCTATTTTCCCCTACAATGATTCAATTTTTTCAAAATTATAAAAGGGATGACTGACAACTGATGTCAGTAAAAATAGAATATATTATTTATGTAAGGATCAACTCAATTGCAATAAGAAACCGACCGCCCTTCGTTAATCTCAGGATTTATAACAAGCGGTGGGCTACCCCTGCTTGAGATTTCGACCTACAATAACTCACGACAATCTTCGGACGATCCCAGATATTGGCGGGATCGCAGGGATCCCGCCCTACAATAACTAAACAGACTCAATACAGGAAACGGGATTATTAGTATGAAATACCGCCGCTTTCTTATATTCTTCCGTCAGAATTTGAAATAATTTTTTTACCGATACAATCTCATTTATTCGATATGCATTCGCACCGGCAAATGTGTAACCATCTTCTAATTTCCCTCTTTGAGCATTGGTCAGCGCATAGGCAATACAATACGGTGCCTGTCGGAAATTGCATGTTTTTAAACATTTCCATGGACAGCTAAATGGTTTCCTCTTGCCCATCGAAACTTCATCAAGAAAATTATTTCTAATAGCTCTTCCAGGCATGCCGACCGGACTGTCAATAATTGTTAGATCACTCTGTTTACAGTCGATATATGCCTTTTTAAATTCATCGGAGGCGTCACACTCATCTGTCGCTACAAATCTTGTGGCCATTTGCACGCCGCTGGCACCTAACCCCAAAAACTTATAAATATCGGCGCCGGTAAAAACACCTCCGGCAGAAATTACTGGAATTTCTTTCCCGAAGATTCGTCCATAACCATTTATTGTTTCTATTACTTCAAGTAAAATATTTTCCAATTTGTATTTTGGATCATTGATTTGCTCCTTTTTAAAACCAAGATGGCCGCCAGCTTTTGGTCCTTCCACAATGATCGCGTCAGGAACATGATTATAATTTTTCTGCCAATGACTAAAAATAATACGGGCCGCTCTGGCCGAAGAAACAATGATGGCTACTTTCGTTTTTGACTTTTTTGTTTCCTTTAACGATAAAGTTTTGGGAAATTTTATAGGTAACCCGGCTCCGAGAAATATTATATCTACTTTTTCCTCGTAAGCAATTTTAACCATTTCATCAAAATCAGAAACCGCAACCATAATATTCAGACCAAAAATACCATCTGTAAGCTGACGTGTTTTGCGGATTTCATTTCTCAATGCTATTTTATTATTTTCCCTGAAATTTTTGTAATTATCTAATTTAAGCGATCCGAGTCCCACCGATGAAATGACCCCGATACCACCCTCATTTGCAACCGATGAGGCCAAACCTGATATAGAAATGCCAACCCCCATGCCGCCTTGGATAATGGGTTTCTCAATTATTAATTCGCCTATTTTTAGTTCCGGCATCTTTCCAAAACTCATTTATATTCTCCTTTTATCAAAAAGCTAATCAATTCTATTATTTTAAAAATCGTTCTATCGGTATCAAACTGATCTGACAATTTGTCTAAAATGAAATCCGTAAATTGCGAGGGTCATAACAACTGAAAATTTCTGGGGATGCTTAAAAAGGCCCAGAAAAAAGAGCCTCCAAAAATATACTCTGCCTTTTTCAATTATCCCTATTTTCCAAAATGATTTTATAAGAGGTTCAAAATCTCGTATTGTTATTCTTCTAAGGTACTTTTTAGAGGGATGATACTCATTTAGAAATGTCCTGACACGTTCATAATATGCCTTTGGTGAATAAATAGTGTCCAGAACATCTTTATATCCGTTTATTAATTTTTGGTAATTCATTTTAGGAATAAAATTTAAGGTGCCATCCATATTATCTCCAGTAGCAATGTTTAATAACCGATTTTCAGACTTTAGCCTTTGAAACAGACGCGTTCCCACCGGCGCATTAAGCAGTCCTACCATAGCGGTCGCTATTCCACTTTTCTGAATAAAGCTTATTTGGCTTTTGAAAATGCCGGGAGGGTCATTATCAAAACCGACAATAAAACCGCCCCCAACCATAAAACCAAATCTCTGAAGTTTCTTAACCGAATCAATTAAATCTCTTTTTCGATTTTGAGATTTACCGCATTCGGCCAGACTGGCATCGTTAGGTGTTTCAATGCCAATAAATATACTATTAAAACCGGCATCAATCATCAAATTGGCCAATTCATCATCGTCAGCTAAATTGATTGAAACTTCAGTTGTAAATGAAAATGGATATTTCCTGCTTTTTGAATACTCTATTAAGGCAGGAAGTAAATCTGATTTCAATTTTCTTTTATTACCAATAAAATTATCATCGACAACAAATATATCGCCCCGCCAGCCTATTTGATACAAGGAGTCAAGTTCTCCAATAAATTGTTCTTTGCTTTTTATCCTTGGTTTACGGCCGTTAAGCATGGTGATACTGCAAAACTCGCAATTGAAAGGACAACCACGGGAATACTGGATTCCAATGGTGGCGTATTTCTTCAAATCTAATAGTTCCCAAAGAGGAACAGGTGTGGATGCTATATTGGGGAAATCTGATGACGCATATATATGTTTGGGACAATCATTTTCCAAATCTTTTAAAAATTGTGGCAAAGTAGCTTCAGCCTCATTTAAGATAAAATGATCAACACCTTGAAATTCCATGTAATCGGTGGTGACCATTGGCCCACCGGCAACGACTTTAACGCCAAATAGATTACATCTTTTTACAATTGTCATGAATGATGATTTGTGAATACTCATCCCGCTTATAAATACATAATCGGCCCAGTCAAGATGCCTATCCCTGAGTTTGGCGACATTCATATCTATTAATTTCTTTTCCCACTTTTTCGGAAGCATGGCTGCAACGGTAATCAGTCCCAATGGAGGCTCCGCAGATTTTTTGGATATAAACTTTAATGCATTTCGGAAGCTATAGAAAGTAGATGGTGATTCAGGATAAACCAATAATATTTTCATTGCCATCTCCTATAAATTGAAGTTATCCAACATCAAATTCGACCATAACAGTCCAATGGTCGAAAATATGTGAAATTTTTTTACCTGTTTTCAATACCCTTAAATAGAATATTCAGCAGTTGTTTGCTCTCATATTCAATGTTTCTTTCTTTATCCTGGACAAATAGTAAGAATTCCAATCCTTTTAGTGCAATGATGATCATGCGAGCAGAAGTATCTACATCCTCCACAATAAAAACGCCCTTAAATACACCCTCTTTTAGAATATTTTTTATTGTCGTGAGCTCATATTCATTAAAATCTTTGCGTGTTTTTTCCACAAACAGATAATGCTCAAGATATTCGTCAGTCAGGGTTGTATATAAATTTGTCAGTTCCCTTAAATGTTTCATTCGAGCCTGCACATAGTGACTGATTTTTTCTTGCGGAGTTTTGGCATTTTTTACCATTTCATTTAATTTCCGCTTAAATACTTGAGAATCTTTATGTATTACACTGGCGAATATTTCCTCTTTATTCTTAAAATAGTAGTATATGGTAGATTTGCCCATTCTCGCTTCCCTGGCGATTTCATCCATAGTGGTTTTTTTAATGCCAAATCGGGCAAACATCTGCTCGGCTATTTTTAAGACTCTTTCTTTTTTATAAACCATTTAAATCACCTAATCCGTATAATTCGACTAAAATCGTTTTATGTTCTAATTAACATAACAAAAATATTCTCATTGTCAATATAAATATTCTATAATTTTTTAATTTATATTTGTTGAAAGTTGACAATCAACACTCGGGCAATTTTCCCGGACATCCGTAGCGCGGGTGAAAACTTCTGAATATTTCCCCATTTAGTAAGTATAGATAGTAGATATTTAATGAGGAGGTGTGATATGAAATATAAGGTTCATCGGCTGGATATTAAAATGAATAAAGAGCAGGATAAATTAGAGCAGTTTTTGAATAGTCTAAAAGGTGAGGTTATTTCGATAGTTCCCAATATCAAACCGACCTTTCAAGGTATGGGCGCGACCGCCAAAGTCGATTTTTTGTTTATTGTTGAGAGAGTTAGATAGGAATTCAGTAGGTCAAGCCTCTTTGAGGCTTGACGTCAAATCTCAAAGAAATTTGACCTATTAGCATAGAACAGTTCCGCACCCCAAGGGGTGCGCCACCCAGTCGTAGGGTGGTTGAGTTTGTTTATAGCACAGTCATATTAAATTCACCCACCCTTCAGGTGGGCTACAAGAACTTATTTTCCCACAGCAAGCTGTGGGCTACCCCAGCTACAAGAACTTATTTTCCCACAGCAAGCTGTGGGCTACCCCTTCCTAATTAGATCATTTTATTATTAGAAAAAAACCTCCGGTTTTGGGCCGGAGGTTTAATTATAATGCTAAATTCTACGCCTGAGCGTATTGAATGTATGGTCGGATTAGTACATTCCGCCCATGCCACCCATACCGCCCATGCCGCCCATATCACCACCACCCATCGCAGGCGCGGCTGATTTTTCTTCGGGTTTGTCGGTGATCAAAGCCTGAGTAGTCAGAAGCAGGCCACTGATCGATGAGGCATTTTCAAGAGCAATACGAGAAACCTTGGTCGGGTCGATAACGCCGGCATCCATTAAATCTTCATAGACATCGGTATCGGCATTGTAACCGAAGGCGCCTTTTCCGTTTTTGACTTTGTCAACTACGATCGAACCTTCGACTCCGGCATTGCTGGCGATCTGTCTGATCGGCTCTTCGAGCGCACGTCTGACGATCTTCACACCAACCATCTCATCATCGTTAAGTTTGACTTTATCAAGAACATGCATTGCCCGCAGGAACACAACTCCGCCGCCCGGAACGATACCTTCTTCGGTAGCGGCGCGGGTAGCACTGAGAGCATCTTCAACACGAGCTTTCTTTTCTTTCATCTCGGTCTCGGTCGCGGCGCCAACATTGATGACGGCAACACCACCGGCCAGCTTGGCAAGACGTTCCTGAAGTTTTTCTTTATCATAATCGGAGGTCGTATCATCGATCTGTTTTCTGATCTGTCCGATACGGGCCTTGATATCTTTGGTATCGCCACCACCCTCAACGATAGTTGTATTATCTTTGTCGATCGTGATTTTCTTGGCAGAACCAAGATCGGTGACAACAACGTTCTCGAGTTTGAATCCGACCTCTTCGGAGATGACCTTACCACCGGTGAGAATTGCGATATCATCAAGCATCGCTTTGCGGCGATCGCCAAATCCCGGAGCTTTCACTGCGGCGACTTTGAGGGTGCCGCGAAGTTTGTTGACAACCAATGTGGCCAGAGCTTCACCATCAACATCTTCGGCAATAATAAGAAGCGGTCTGCCCATCTGTGCGATTTTCTCAAGCGCCGGGAGCAGGTCCTTCATAGTCGAGATCTTTTTGTCATGGAGTAAAATCAAGCAGTCTTCAAGAACCGCTTCCATGTTGTCAGAATCGGTGACAAAGTAAGGTGAGACATAACCACGGTCAAACTGCATACCTTCAACGATATCCAAGGTAGTGTCGATAGTTTTGGATTCTTCAACAGTGATAACACCATCTTTGCCGACTTTTTCCATCGCTTCGGCAATTTTTCCGCCGATTTCTTTGTCATTATTGGCAGAGATTGTACCTACCTGGCGAATTCTTTCCAGATCACCGGCAACCGGTTGCGACATCTTTTTGATCTCGGCAACAACGGCGCGAACAGCAGCTTCAATACCGCGTTTGACCGCCATCGGGTTAATACCGGCGGTGACAGCTTTGACACCTTCACGGTAGATCGCCTGGGCGAGCAAAGTCGCGGTAGTAGTTCCGTCACCGGCGATATCGGAGGTCTTGGAAGCAACTTCCTTGACCATCTGAGCACCCATGTTTTCAAATGGATCTTGCAGTTCAATTTCCTTGGCAACCGAGACACCATCTTTGGTGACAGTCGGGGAACCGTATTTTTTATCAAGAACAACATTACGTCCTTTGGGACCAAGAGTAACTTTGACCGCATTGGCCAATTTATCGACACCGATTTTCAGCTTTTCGCGAGCCGAGGCATCATATTCAATAAGTTTTGACATATTTAAACTCCCTTATTTAATTATTGCGAGAATATCTGACTCGCGCATAATTACAAATTCTTCATCATCAACGGTGACTTCTGTACCGGAATATTTACCGTACAAAATCTTGTCGCCTTTTTTCACTTCCATCGCAACCAATTTTCCATCTTCGGTACGACCCGGGCCGGTTTCGATAACGACGCCCTTCTGCGGTTTTTCTTTGGCGGTATCGGGAATAATGATTCCGCTTTTGTTAATCTCTGCCGCCTCTTCCTGCTTTACCAGGACTCGGTCAGCTAATGGTTTTACTGCCATTTCTTACTCTCCTTAAATGTTTCTGTTTTTATTATATCTCTTATATCATTTTTAACACCTGTTAGCACTCATTTTCGTTGAGTGCTAACAGGCGGCCAAATATACTTGGTTAAACCAAATTGTCAAGTAATAGTTTCAATTATTTTTGCGTTTTTATGAGTTTTATCTGATTGTGAGATATAGACTTAAAAAATCAGATTGATTGATAGTCAGAAATAATTTTCAGACCCTCTAATGTCAAGGCAGGATGGATCGATTCGATATATTTTGAGTGATTCTGGAAATCTCCGGCCAAACCGCCGGTGCCAATCACTTTCGGCGTTGAACCAAGCTCTTCGCAGATATTATCAATTATTTTGTCAACCTGTCCGACAGTGCCGTAAAACAGGCCTGATTTTATCGATTCGGCAGTATTTTTGCCGATTGCATGCGCCGGTTTTTCTATTCTGACCTCGAAAAGCCTGGCTGCTTTGGCAGCTAACTGCGATGCCGACATCTCCGGTCCGGGGGCGATTGCGCCGCCAAGATATTGACCATCGGCTGTAACCACATCGAAATTAATAGTGGTGCCAAAATCAACGATTATTATTGGTCCGCCGAATTGATCAAAAGCTGCGACAGCATTGGCAATCCGGTCAGCACCAACCGCCGAGGGGTCATCATAGGCGATTTTAATCGGTAATTTCACCGCCGATGAAACCAACAACGGCTTGATCTTAAAATATTTTTCCGACATTCTTTCATAGACCGGGGTCAATCTCGGCACCACCGAACCAATAACCACGCGGTCCAAATCGGATGATTTAATACCCATTCTTTCCACCAGGCCGGTAACAAAAAAGCCGCATTCATCAACGGTCAGGGCATGGTTTGAAGCAACGCGAAAATGATCGATCAAATCACCATTGTCAAATACGCCAGCGACGGTGTTGGTATTGCCAATATCAATCGTTAATAACATAGAATGAATATATTCAACCTGCTCCCGAAAGTCAATTCGGATAAAAAACATCTGTTCAATTATTGAGCATGCTATAAGCAACTGGAAGCCTTCTGCCGATATATAAAGAATAAGATCTGAATTATTAAAATGGAGATTATTATGAGATATTTGATTGTCTTATTGGTCAGTCTGTTCATTTTGGCGGCTTCGGGATGCAGTCACAGAATGGTTATCATCAAGACAAGTACATCCGAGAAAAAACTTGATTCCCGTGCGATTGAAAAGAAGAATAATAAAAATCAGTCTGATATTTTCCTGGCCAAAGCAAGAGAGTTTTACAACAAGGGTAAATATAAGCAGGCTCTCAAATTTTGCGAAAAGGCGCTTGAGTTCAATCAAAACAACTGGGAGGCGCATTACTATATAGGTCTGGCAACGCAAAGAAACAGACAATATGCACAATCTATTGAGGCGCTAAAAATCGGTTTGCGGCTCGGTCCGGACAACAGGATGATTCAATCGGAGATTCATTATTCTCTCGCTATCAATTTTGAAAAAATGGGAATGCCCGAAAGAGCCCGCAGTGAATATCAAACGGCCCTAAATCTCAATTCGGCCAATCAGGATGCTCGGAAAGGTCTAAGCAGGATCAAGGTTAAGAAGACATTGGATGGGTGGCAGAAAGAGAAAAGAAAAAATTAGTTGTTACTACCAATAAAATAATATTTAAACCGGTTGATTTAACCCAACCGGTTTTTTTATATTCATTTATGAAGAAAAAACCAACTATCACGTATCGTATCGAAGATGACTTCTACCAAAAGTTGGAAAAATTCACTCAAGAAACCATCGATAATGGATATAAACTATTTGAAAATGAATTTATTAATATCGATAGCTTTTATAAAAACTGTTTTAAAGACAAACCAGATCGCAGTGACCACAATTTCCGGCAAACGGCCAAACCGTTTTATTTAATCGAGGCGATGTACTATCAGATATTTGATAATGAAAATCGCGAGGCTTTTAATAAGGCTGAGAGAACTGTTATTATTCTGCCGGACTGTTTGTCTTATCTTGGTGATAAATGCAAAAGGGAAAAAACGGAGCTGGGGAAAATCTGCACCCGCTGTGTCCCCAAATGCCAGATCA
>JAQBFG010000214.1:0-12044 GCA_032123495.1 Candidatus Zixiibacteriota bacterium
ATCTTATACCACCTTTTGCCGGACCCCGCACGGTTGAATGTTGGACCCGATATCCGGTAAACATTTCAAAAGTCCCGTCGTCCATTCGAACCGGAAGTTTGACAATAATGCTGCGTTTTGGGTATTTGATAAACTCCAACAATCCCTTATCGACATGAAGTTTGCTGGCTGCTTGATCAAATTGATGCATCGCGTTTTCAAATGTCGAAACCGGAATTGTAGAGGATTTTAAGCGTTTTCTGTTTGGCATAATTTTCGCCCTTAATTATCTAAACTAATTTTTTTTACTAACCGATACGAACTCCGAATCAGCATCAAAGAAACGCCATTTGCGTCTGGTCGCTTTTCTAATTCCGATCCGGGTCGTCTTTATAATTTCTTTAACTTTATAATCACGATTTTCAAGATACAGGCAATTTCCTGTCAAATCAAGACCATTTTTTTCTCTATTCAGCCCAAGCGCTTTGCAAAGTCTTCCCGGTCCATCGGCATATCTTCCATTTTTTGCACCCGGATAATTTTCCCGTATAATTTCGATACCTTCAATCGGTTCGGCGCCGCGAATCAATACCGCGGCAGGGTAACCGGCTGACTCGGTTACGATATTCAAACAAAAATACATTCCATAGATAAAATAAATATAACTAAATCCGCCGGTTCCATACATAATCTCATTTCGGGCCGTTTTGCCAACCGCGGCATGGCAAGCCGGGTCATCCTCGCCAATATAAGCTTCCACTTCAACCAGACGAACCGAAATTTTTTGTCCGTTATTATTGTAAACAAGATATTTACCCAAAAGGTCTTGTGCCACATCCAGGGTAGGTCTCAGATAAAAATCACGCTCGAGTTTTTTTTGTACTATTATGCCGGAACTCATTTTATAGATTATTCACCGCGATATGGCAATAGTTCGTAAGCTACTCCCATCGCTCCCGCAAAATCATAACCAACTTCTTCGGGGCAATGAGCATCGGAACCGACGGCGACAATACGAACGCCAGCCGAACGGGCAGCATTGATAATCGCCATTGAAGGATAATACTCGCTAAATCCTTTTCTTATTGAAGCGGTATTAATTTCCAGTCCACACCCGTTTTCAATCATAGCTTCAAACAGCTTGTCGATACGGCCTTCATGGATATTATTTATTCCTTCCCCGTATGGTTGGATGCCATATTTTTTATACATATCGATATGACCGAGAACATCAAACAGACCACATTCAGCCGATTTTATTAAATCTTCATAGACCAAATCGGCAAACTTATCCAGATCATAATGAGACGGTGCAGCCTTCATACTTTTTTGATTGCAGATATCAGTTTCGCTTACCTGATGAACCGAGCCGATTTTATAATGGAACTGATATTTTTGAAACAGCTTTCTCATTTCATCTTCGCAGCCAGGGAAATATCCGACTTCAACACCACATTGCACCAATAGTTCATGGCCGATATATTTATCCGCCGCTTTATGCACAGCATCAACATAGACACCGATATTATCAACTGATGTTGGCACGAGTTCGCCGTTGATTCGCATATATCGATGATGTTCCGGAAGTCTCGGGTCGGTATCGTAATGAGTAGTGAAACATATTTCGGTCAGATCTTTTCTAATTGCAGCTTCGCAAAATTCATCAATGGTTCCTTTGGCGTCAAATGAAAAATCGGGATGAACATGGTAATCAGGCAATGACATCATATTTTCTCTCATTTCAAATCGCTCCTATACAAAATTTCGTCCGGCCAAAAAAGGATTATGTCTTCGTTCGGTTCCGACCGTAGTTGATGGTCCATGTCCCGGATAACAGACAATATCATCGGGAAGGCTTAAAATCTTTTTATCAATCGAATCAATAAGTTGATGAAAATCTCCGCCCGGCAGGTCGGTTCGTCCGATTGATCCGCTAAAAAGGGTATCACCACAGATCAAAACATTTTCACAAAAATAGCAGACGCCGCCTTTGGTATGTCCCGGAGTTGAAAATACGACAAATTCCAGCGAACCAATTTTTAAAACTTGCTCATCTTCGACTAAAAAATCGGCTGGTGGACAAACCACCTCATATCCAAATATCGCGGAGATATTAGCCGAAGGAGACAAAAGCATCGGAGCATCTTCTTTTCCGATATAAATCGGAATATCATAATTTTCCTTCAACGGTGCGACGGCACCGATATGATCGCCATGTCCGTGGGTGAGTAATATCGCCCTCGGAATAAAACCAAGTTTTTTGATCTTCTCAATGATTAACTCGTCTTCATCGCCGGGGTCAATAATAACGCCGAACTTGTCTTTTTCGCTCCAGACCAAACAGCAATTCTCTTCAAACGGACTCACCGTAATTATTTCTATCTGCATAATATCCCTTATACGTTTCCGAAAATAGTTTTCATTAAGATATTTGGGCATATTTTTTTGTCAATATATTTGCCAATATTAAGCAAATCAATAGCTTACACAATAGCCCCTGAAAATTTAACAAAACTGGCATAATTAAAGAATATTGCTCATACAAAAACTAAATTCTATATATTGGATTGACAATTGATTTTGATAATGTTATATACATCTTCTTGAGGATATAGGATATGGACGAAAGTATAAAAGGACAGATAACCGATTTAAAGACACGGCTTTCCAAGCTTGCGAGGTATCTTTGACCTCGATGGACGTCGTGAAAAAATTAACAAGTTAGAAAAGCTGACATCCGAATCTAATTTCTGGGATGACAATCAACGTGCTCAGAAAATCCTAAAAGAAATATCTATGCATAAAAAGTGGATCGATAAAGTAGAAAACACTTCATTGGAGCTTTCTGATTTTGAGGAACTGCTTGAACTGACCAATGATGATGAGGATTCAGCTGAAGCAAAAGAAATCCGGGATTCGCTTGGTAAAATTTACAGTGATTTTGAACTTATGGAAACGGCCACCCTTCTTTCCGGACCGAATGACACCAGCAACGCCATTATGACTATTCATCCCGGCGCCGGTGGAACTGAATCTCAGGATTGGGCCGAGATGCTTTTCAGGATGTACAACCGCTGGTGCGAAACCAGAGGTTTTAATGTCAAGCTTCTTGACTATATTCCCGGCGACGAAGCTGGTTTAAAATCGGCCACACTCGAAATTCAGGGTGATTTTGCATACGGGTATTTACGTTCTGAATCGGGCGTCCATCGTTTAGTAAGAATCTCGCCGTTTGACGCCAACAGCCGCCGCCATACATCGTTTGTTTCGATTTATATCTTCCCTGAAGTTGATGATGATATAAATATTGAACTCAATGATGATGATATACGTGTCGATACTTATCGATCCTCGGGAGCAGGGGGCCAACATGTCAATAAAACTTCATCGGCAGTCAGACTGACCCATGCCCCAAGCGGGATCGTGGTTCAGTGCCAGAATGAACGGAGTCAGTTAAAAAATAAGGCAACCGCGATGCGCCTGCTTCGTTCAAGGTTATACCAGAAGGAGCTGGAGGAACAGCGAAAAAAACATGACGACCGTGCAAAGATAAAAAAGAAGATCGAGTGGGGCAGTCAGATTCGAAGTTATGTGTTCCACCCCTACAATATGGTTAAGGATCATCGAACAAATAAAGAGACATCAAATATACAGGCCGTGATGGACGGCGGCATTGATATTTTTATCAATGCCTTTCTGGCCGACCCTGATCTGGCCGAGAACTAATAAAGATGCAGAATAATTATATGGTCATTAGAAGGAGTCAACAATGAGCGGGGTAGAAAATAAAGCAGGCAATCCCCTTGACAGAATAAAAGATAAGGCACGTGCCGTATGTAGAACCGTGGTCCTTCCCGAAGGAATAGAACCGCGAGTTATTCAGGCGGCCAAAATAATAGTAGAGGAAAAAATCGCGAAGGTTATTTTACTTGGCGATAGAGAAAAAATTACCAAGCTGGCCGAAGAAAATGGTCTCGATCTCAATTTGATCGAACAAATCGATCCGACAACCTCGGAGCTTCTCCCCTCTTTTGCCGAAGAGTTTTGCGAAATCCGTAAAGCCAAAGGTGTCACGCCGGAACAGGCCGAAGAAACAATGAAAAACTATCTGTTCTTCGGAGCGATGATGGTTCGACGCGACATGGCTGATGCTTCGGTGGCTGGCTCGATCAACACAACCGGCGATGTTTTGCGGGCCGCAATTCAGGTTATCGGAATGGCCCCAGGTATCAAAACTGTTTCCGGGGCTTTTATGATGACCATGCCTGATTATGGTGTTTATGCAAATAAGGTCTTTATGTATGGTGATGGTGCGGTTGTTCCAAATCCGAATGCTGAGCAGTTGGCCTCAATTGCCGCTTCAACAGCGCAGACTATGAAAAGTCTGACCGGCGAAGAACCGAAAGTGGCGATGCTTTCTTTTTCCACCAAAGGTTCGGCCAAACATAAAGATGTTGATAAGGTCACCGAGGCACTTGAATTATTGAAGAAAGATTTTCCAGACCTAAAAGCTGATGGTGAACTTCAGGTTGACGCAGCTATTGTTCCCAAAATTGCCAATTCAAAAGCACCCGGCTCATGCATTGCCGGCGATGCCAACGTTTTGATATTCCCTGATCTTGACGCCGGGAATATTGCATATAAATTAACCCAACGTCTTGCTGGCGCATCAGCCACCGGACCGATTGTTCAGGGTTTAGCAAAACCTGCCAACGATCTTTCACGGGGCTGTTCAGCTCAAGATATTGTTGACGTTTCCGCAATTGCGGTGTTGATGAAAGGATAATTATGAGTATTAGCCAGATTGCCAAAGATATTAAAGAGTCACCGACTCTTGCAATGAACGAGGCGGCTCGTCTTTTGAGGGAAAAAGGCGAGGCGGTAATTCATCTCGGTGCAGGGGAACCAAAAACTAAGGTCCCAATTGATGCCATTATAAGTGCCGCGGCCAAATTAACAACGGGTGAAGTTCGCTATACTCCAACTGAGGGCATTCCTTCGATGATGAAGGCTATTATTCGGTACACTGAAGAAAACTACAATAAGATAATTGGACCTAAAAATATTATCGTATCCAATGGCGCTAAACATTCACTATACAATATCATGCTGACAATTCTTAACCCCACCGATGAGGTCATTATTCTCGCACCTTATTGGGTCAGTTATCCTGACATTGTCAAAATGGTCCATGGGGTACCGGTAATTGTCACTCCGGAAGATGGAACTTTTCAGCCAAAGATGGAAGATATTGTCAAAAAAGTCGGTTCATATACAAAAGCAATTATTGTCAACAGCCCCAATAATCCTTCGGGCGCTGTTTATTCAGCCGATTTTATCCGTGAGATGGTCGAGTTTTGCGAAAAGAAAGGTATCTACCTGATTATGGATGATATCTATCATAAACTGGTTTTTGACGGAAAAACGGCGCCTTCATGCTATGATTACTCAAAAGAAGATTCAGACTCCTCACATATTATTGTCATCAATGGTGTCTCCAAACTTTATGCCATGACCGGCTTCCGGGTTGGCTGGACAATCGCCAATGAGAAAATTATTAAGGCAATGATAAACGTGCAAGGACAAAACTCAACTTGTGTTTCGGTCGTCTTGCAAACCGCCGCTGCGGCGGCTCTAAATGGAGTTCAAAGCTGTGTCGAGAACTTGCGGCTAACTCTTGAAAATAATCGCAATATTATGATGGCCGAATTGAATGCTTTTACCGGTGTGAAAACGATTAAGCCACATGGAACATTTTATTGCCTGCCAGATTTCAGCGCTTATGAAAAGAACTCTGCCAAGCTGGCCAAACTCCTGCTGGAGAAAGCAATGGTAGTTACGGTTCCGGGTGGTGAATTTGGGATGGAAGGACATCTCAGATTATCGTACTGCGGCTCAATAAAAGAGATAATGACTGGCGTCGCCCGTATTAAATGGGCGCTTGATCCCGAATCGCCCAATGAAATATATATTGGCAACAGAAAATTAAGGAGAGATTGGAAATGAACCAATACATTTTAGATATAAAAACTCCTGCCCATAAACAGGCTGGGGCTGTAAAAAGTGAATATGGTTTAGAAAATCATGGTTTGACCAACTTAAACAATGTCTATTGGAACCTTCCGACCGAAGCTTTATACGAAGAATCAATATTCCGGTCAGAAGGTAAAGTCAGTCATATGGGTCCATTGGTCGTTAACACCGGAAAACATACTGCCCGTGCCGCCAACGATAAATTTGTTGTCAAGGAAGCAACAACCGAGGACAATATATGGTGGGGGATTTATAATCGACCATACTCGATTGAAAAATTCGATGCCATTTATCATCGGCTTCTTGGTTTCCTTCAGGGACGTGATCTATTTGTGCGGGATTGTTATGGTGGTGCCGATCCAAATTATCGTCTACCTGTTAGAATTATTACCGAGTTTGCCTGGCACAGCCTGTTCGCAGAGAATATGCTGATTTCGGCCGAATCTCATGACGAACTGCGTAAATTCGTCCCGGAATTTACAATTATGTCGATCCCATCTTTTAAGGGGATTCCGGAATTGGACGGCACCAATTCCGAAACATTTATCCTGCTCAATTTTGAAAGAAAAACGGCAATTATCGGAAATTCCGGGTATGGAGGAGAGATAAAGAAAGCTGTCTTTACGATCTTAAATTATCTGCTTCCGCTTGAAGGTGTCATGACCATGCACTGCTCGGCCAACATTGGCAAGGACGGTAACTCTGCCCTGTTTTTTGGATTGTCAGGAACTGGAAAAACCACATTATCTGCCGACCCCAAGCGGCAATTAGTCGGAGACGATGAACACGGTTGGAGTGATGAGGGGATTTTCAATTTTGAAGGCGGCTGTTATGCAAAAGTGATTTCCCTTTCGCCGTCAGCCGAACCGCAGATATACTCCTGCACTAGTAAATTCGGAACCATCCTCGAAAATGTGGTTTATGATCCTGTCACCAGAAAACTTGATCTAGACGATGAAGTAATGACAGAGAATACGCGCGCCGCATATCCGCTGCATTATATCGATAATGCTTTTAAGGAAAAATTGGCTGGCCACCCGAATAATATTATTATGCTCACATGCGATGCCTCCGGTGTCATGCCGCCAATTTCGAAATTAACACCCGAGCAGGCGATGTATCATTTTATTTCCGGATATACATCAAAGGTCAGCGGAACGGAAATCGATCTTGGAAAGGAACCGGAGATTACTTTCTCCGCCTGTTTCGGCGCACCTTTTATGGTTCATCATCCATATTTCTATGCTGATTTACTAAGAAACAAAATTCTCAAGCATAACGCCAACTGCTGGCTGGTTAACACCGGCTGGACAGGCGGCCCTTATGGTATTGGCAAAAGGATGAGTATTCAATATACGCGCGCCCTGCTAAATGCCGCTTTGGATGGCAAACTGCTGGAAGTTGATTTTTATAAAGATCCTGTTTTCGGTTTTGAAGTTCCCAAATCGTGCGAAGGGGTTCCGTCCAAGGTCCTCAACCCGGCCAACACTTGGGGCGATAAAGTTGCCTACAAAGATAAATACCTTCAGTTAGCCGGGCTATATATTGAGAATTTCAAGAAATTTTCAGATGGCTGCCCGCAGGAAATTGTTAAGGCGGGACCGACTAAATCTGATTTTGAGCTTGAAATAGAGGAATAGACGTATTGATGTTTTGATATGGCAAGAATCGCGGCAAACCTGCTTTAAAACAGGTTTGCCGCCAAGTTGCCAAATTGTCACCGGAGATTAAAAAGATTATGCCTACCTATCAGTATAAATGCGACGAATGCGATTTTGAATTTGAAGAGTTCCAAAAAATGTCCGATGCGGCACTGGAAACCTGCCCCGAATGCAAGGGAAAAATCAGACGTATCATTTCCGGAGGATCTGGATTTTTGCTAAAAGGTTCAGGTTTTTATTCAACCGAACACAGATCTGAATCATATAAAAAAGATGCCGCCAATGATTCACCAAGCAAGGCGATTGAGACTAAAAGCAGTACCAAAAAAGAAACTGCTAAAACAGCCAAGAAGAAGAAAAAAGAATAAAATCTTCAGTATATTGCGAATGGAATGAAAAGAAACAGAGAACCACATTCCAGCTTTTTAAAAACTCTCAAAAACGATTACGCCGAAAATTTAATTCTTGATACCGAATCACTCCCCGAATATGCCAGAGACGCCTCGGAAATCAATGTCAAACCCTTGGCCATATTTTTTGCTGATGATGAATCCCAGGTTATTGATGTTATAAATAAATGTCGAATCGAACAAATTCCGATTGTGTTTCGTGGTGCCGGGACAGGATATACCGGCGGTGCGGTGCCTGTTTCCGGAGGTTTGGTATTATCATTGGAAAAAATGCGAAAGCTGAAAATAGATGCCAAAAATAAAATCGCTCTTTGCGGTCCCGGCGTAATTACAATCGAGTTAATGAAAGATGCCCAAAAATATGGCCTTTATTACCCGCCCGATCCGGCCAGCTATGATGAATCGGCGCTGGGCGGAAATGTTGCCGAAAACGCCGGTGGTCTTCATTGTAAAAAATATGGCGTTACCAAAGATTATGTGATAGGTCTCAGAGCTGTCACGATTGAAGGCGAGATTATCAATACCGGATATTTTTCCAATACCGATATTTTTGATCTGACCTCAGTTCTAATCGGTTCGGAAGGTCTTCTGGCCGCCGTCATAGAAATCGCCGTTAGATTGATAAAAACGCCGGATATCGGCCCCACGATTTTGGTCGCCTTTGATAAACCGGAAGAGGCAGCGGCAGTTGTGGCTGAGATAATTCGTCTTGGAATTATTCCAGCGGTAATGGAATATATGGACGGCGATGCCATCGATTGTTCCAACAGATATGATAAATCAATCGATATAAAAAAAGCAAAAGCAATTCTTCTTTTAGAAACTGATGGGAAAAATTGTATAAGTGAGGCCGAAACAATAAAGAATATCTGCCGGCAATATAATCCGGTTTCGTTGATGTTTGAGACCGATCCGGTTTTAACCGAAAATCTCTGGAAAATCAGGCGTAATCTATCCAAGGCAGTAAAAGCATCGGTAAAATACAAAATCGCCGAAGATGTTTGTGTCCCGCCCTCAAAATTGCCGAAACTGGTCAAATTTGTTTCAGCGCTGAATACTAAATTTCCAATACGAGTAAATTCATACGGTCATGCCGGTGACGGAAATCTTCATGTCAACTTTTTGACCGATGATAAAAAATATATTGAAAACGGACTAATTGGTGCGGGAATAAAAAAACTGTTTAAAAAAACGCTGGAGTTGGGCGGAACCTTAACAGGAGAACATGGAATCGGACTAACCAAAAAAGATTTTCTCAAAATGGAGTTTACGAGCAATACAATTGATCGGATGAAGGATATCAAGTCTGTTTTTGACCCAAACAATCTTCTAAATCCCGGAAAAATGTTTTCCGGCAAAAAATAATTATTCAAAATGGCCGGAAACGATTTTCAATATTATTACTTATTTTTTCAATAAATTATAATATTATTTCTTCAAACTATTGACAAATCAGGCTATATCAATTATTATATTACACAAAATTATGTGAATTTGTTCACAAACTGAGAAGAGACGACAAAGATAATATTTTTTATACTAATCACAAAAAATGGGAGAGTTTAAATGGCTACATTACAGAAAACATTGGCCAAACAGATTCCCGGCCTTCGGGACGAACTGAAAGTACTGGCCAAAAAATTAGGTGACAAGAAAATTTCCGATGTAACCGTGGCACAGGCCTATGGTGGCATGCGCGGTATCAAAGGAATGATCTGCGACACATCGGTTGTCTATCCGGACAAAGGTCTTATCATTCGTGGTATTCCAATTATGGAACTGCGCGACAGAATACCTGAAGAAATTTTCTATCTGTTGTGCACCGGTAATCTTCCAAAGAAAGCCGAAACAAAAGCGCTTTCCGATGAATTGGCCAGCAGATCAAAAGTTCCGAAATATGTCTGGGATGTTCTTGAGGCAATGCCAAAAGATTCTCACCCGATGGCGATGCTTGACACCGCTATTCTGGTGATGCAGAAAGAATCAGAATTTGTAAAAGAGTATAACAAGGGTATGAGCAAGCCTGATTACTGGAAACCAACTCTTGAAGATGCCTTAAATCTTCTGGCCAAACTTCCGGGAATCGCAGCAGGCGTATATCGGTTGCGTTTCAAAAAAGGCAAACGTATCGCTTATAAAAAGGACCTCGACTGGGGTGCCAACTATGCTCGGATGCTCGGTATCACAGATAAAACCGGTGTTTTCACCAAACTTATCCGTTTATATTTAACTCTTCATTGCGACCATGAAGGCGGCAATGTCAGCGCCAATACCTGCCATACCGTTGGTTCGGCCCTCTCTGATTCATACTACGCTGTTTCAGCCGGTTTGAATGGATTGGCTGGCCCACTGCATGGTCTGGCAAATCAGGAATGTCTTGCCTGGGTTTTGGAGACAATGAAAATATTCAAAGGCGCTCCAACCAAAGAGCAGATTCGCGACTACGCCTGGAAGACTCTAAATGGCGGAAAGGTTATTCCTGGATACGGTCATGCCGTTCTCCGCGTAACCGATCCGAGATTCAGCGCTTTCCTCGCCTTTGGTAAGGAATATATGCCTGAAAGCCCGGTTTTCAAGACAGTTGCTAATGTCTATGACGTGGTTCCGGAAGTTCTCAAAGAGCATGGCAAAGCCAAGAATCCATGGCCGAATGTTGATGCCGGCTCCGGTTCCTTGTTATATCATTTCGGTCTTAAGGAATTCCCATATTACACCGTTCTTTTCAGTGTCTCGCGTGCCATGGGCATGCTTTCACAGTTGGTTCTTAACCGTGCCATGGGAACCCCGATCACTCGTCCAAAATCGGTCAGCACCGAATGGGTTAAGGCAAATATCAAATAGTAGATTAGAAGAAATATTTTATTTGATATAAGAAAACGGCGATCTTTGATCGCCGTTTTTTATTGTACTTATTTTAGGGGTAAACTTATTAGGAATTCGGTACCATCTTCATGAGATGATTTTAGATTTATTTGACCGCCAAACTCCTCGACAATCTGATGAACAATAGCTAAACCCAAACCGGTTCCGGATTCCCTTGTTGTAAAATATGGAATAAATACTTTCTCATGAATCTCTTCCGGGATACCGGGACCGTTGTCTTTTACAGACAGAACCGCCGCATTATCCGAACTAACCAGTGAAACAGATATTTTTCCATCGGTAGCAGTACATGCTTCAAGGCTATTCCTGATGAGATTGATAATCATCTGTTTTACTCTGTCCTGTGAACCGGAAAGCGATATGCTGCTTTCAATCTCTGATACAATAACAGTGCCAGATTTCTCACTATCGAGTTTTAGAAACTGAAGGGTATCGGTGATTGTTTTACTCAGATTGATTTTTTCTTCCTTTTTTGCCTGTCCCCTCGCCAGTGATAAAAACCGGGTAACAATATCGTTTAAACGTCCCGCCTCAGATTTTATCTGGCTGGTAAACATCTGAAATTCCTCACTATTGGCCTTCGGTTCGAATTCAGCCATTAATCTTTGGGCCGCAATTGAGATACCATTGAGCGGGTTTCTTATCTCATGCGCAACACCGGCTGCCAGATCGCCCAGTTCACTTAAACGTTCTTTTCTGTTTGCAACGTTTTCCAACTCTTTTAGGCGGGTGTAATTATAAACTACCGCCACTGCCCCGGCCGGTTGGTTTTTATAATCATACAAACGGGCGATATTTATTAGAAAATATTTTTTACCTGATAAGTCTGATAGTTCTGTTTTAAACTCTCCACTTGATTCATTGCTGGAGAGAAATTCTTCAAACGGCACAATTTCTTTAAATATCAAATCCTGCCAGTTATTATCCAGCAGCTTTTGTTCTTCAATTTTAAAATCATTCAAAAACTGCCGATTGGCAAGTTCGACCGTTTTATCTTTTCGAATAATTACCAGACCTGAATTGATACTATCAAATACTTTTTCGGATAATGATTTCACCTCTTTGAAAGAACGATCCA
>JAQBFG010000215.1:0-10383 GCA_032123495.1 Candidatus Zixiibacteriota bacterium
GCTGAAGATATAGATGACTTGTTAGAGCAGATCGACGGTTTCGAAGTGACGACAGTTTTGGGCAAGCAGATTGTTAATACCAAAAACCCGATGACAATTCCTATCAAGAAAACATTTATTCAATCATTTCTCGATGTTATCACCTCGCCGAATATTGCTTTTATTTTGTTTTCACTCGGTGGATTGGGATTGGTATTGGAGCTGTATAATCCCGGTTCGATTTTACCCGGTGTGGTTGGTGGTATCTGTATTATTTTGGCATTTTATAGTTTCCGAACTCTGCCGATTAATTATGCCGGTCTGCTTCTGATTATATTTGCGATAATTTTATTTATACTGGAGGTGAAAATTGCAAGTCATGGACTTCTTGCGATTGGAGGAGTTGTGTCTGTAATAATAGGTGGGATGATGCTGATCGACACGGTCGATCCGTCGCTGCAAGTTTCCAAATCAGTTATCTTTACCATTGCCTTGCTTCTGGCCGGATTTATTGTCTTGGCCGGGACATTGGTATATCGGGCGCGTGTCTCCAAACCAACCACCGGAGTTGAGGGGTTGGTTGGTGAAACCGGAACAGTTAAAGATAAAATAGATGGTGCCGGGTATGTGTATGTTGCAGGCGAATTGTGGGAAGCGACTTCAGATGTGCCAATCGAGGTTGGTGTTGAGGTCACTGTTGTGGAGGTAGATAAGATGAAAATAAAGGTCAGACCAAAGGTTTGATTATAAAAATAAAATAATTTAACAGGAGGTGGATATGCCGTTAGCAGGAATTGGAATTATAGCTTTTTTAGTTTTAATCTTTTTATCGAATGCGATAAGGATTTTGCGTGAGTATGAACGGGGTGTGATTTTCAGACTCGGACGATTAATCGGTGCCAAAGGTCCCGGTATTATTTTTCTGATTCCGATGATCGACCGGATGCAGCGGGTTGATCTGCGCACGATCACTTTTGATGTGCCTCCGCAGGATGTTATCACCCGCGATAACGTTTCGGTGAAAGTCAATGCGGTCCTTTATTTCCGGGTGATGGATCCCAACAAAGCGATTGTGGCGGTGGCCAATTATTTCGAGGCGACCTCGCAGATCGCCCAGACGACACTTCGCTCGGTGTTGGGTCAGGTAGAACTCGATGAACTTCTGGCCAGCCGCGATAAAATAAATCAGGAACTACAGGTCATTATCGATCGTCATACCGAACCGTGGGGAATCAAAGTATCGGTGGTCGAGGTGAAAAATGTTGATCTGCCGCCGGAGATGACCCGTGCTATTGCTCGTCAGGCTGAGGCGGAACGTGAACGGAGATCAAAAATCATCCATGCTGAGGGTGAATTCCAGGCATCGCAAAAACTGGCCGATGCAGCGGAGATTATTTCAGGAACGAGTGGTGCGATGCAACTGCGGTTTTTACAGACATTAACTGAAGTGTCGGTGTCGAAAGCCGCGACAATTGTATTCCCGTTACCGATTGATCTGTTCGAACCGTTTTTGAAAAAATACGGCGCTGATGGCAAGCAACAGATTCATAGCTAATTAAACAAATACCTGATTTAATCGTCAGAATAATATAGGCTGATGAATAAACGTTGGGGGAAGCTATGTCTAAAATCATTTTGACTGTTGTAAATTTGATAGTTGCATTTGTTGTTTCCAGTAGTGTAGGTGATACCACAAAAGTTAAATCGTCTCGCATAGTGCAGAATAAGATTGACTCATCGCGTGACACGAAGATAGAGTCTAAACTGCCGCGTGAGAACCCGACCAAAGTGGAATCCCCTGAAGAAAAACAAAACGAGTCTAAATTACCGCGTGAGAAACAAATCAAGGTTAAATCGCCGCAAACCGAATCCAAAAAAGTCAGATCACCGATTTATAAACCGCATGTTAATACGGATACAGATGACCATTTAATATCCAAATATAAGTCTCTGGAATATTTTTGGCCAGGTGATTATATTTACCGCAATTTTTTACCAACTAAATATACATGCGACGGCGATAATATATCTCCACCAATTACAATAGGCGGTTTACCTGAGAATTGCGAATCAGTAGCTATTATTTGTGATTGTCCTGATGCACTGGTGGGAACATTTGTTCATTGGGTTATATTCAATATTACGCCATATTTGGAATTGCTGCCGGAAAATGTTGAGAATGTACTCTGGCCGGATATAGGACAGTATGGTTCAGATATTCAACCTATTCAGGGGATCAATGATTATGGCGTAATCGGGTATGTTGGACCGTGCCCTCCGAATGATCGAACACGCAGATATTATTTTCGGCGATATTTTCTTGATATAGTTTTGGAATTTGATGAAGCCGAGATTAAACAGGGAATTAGGAAAGATATGCTTTTGGAGGTTATGGAAGGTCATATTATTACCAGATCAGATATTGTATGGTTGTATAGTAAAAAGTAATATTGGGGAATAAAATTATGAAGAGAAAATTATATTTTGTTGTCAGTGTATTAATTATAGCAATTTGTGCCTGCTCAGTTAATGCCCAAACTGCGGATAATCAGAAATCGGGCAAATCTATCAAAATCAAATATTACGGGCAGGCGGCATTCCATGTGACCACATCGTGCGGGACAAAAATTATTATCGACCCGGCTAATTTTAAAGGATACAAAATGCCGGACGATATAACCGCCGATATTATCACGATTTCGCATGAACATATGGATCATAATGTCATCAACTTTGATTCAAAAAATGCGGCGATTTTTCATGGTACAGACGAAGAACTAGGCAGAGTTAATATTTTTGACACAACAATAAATGATGTTAGACTGTATTCGGTTTCATCGTTTCATAGTCCCGGTGGCCATAGATTCAATGCGATCTTTGTTTTTGAATTCGATGGTGTCCGTTTGGTGCATATGGGAGATATAGGGACAACATTAACAGATGAACAGATTAAAGCGATTGGCGAGGTCGATATTTTAATGATCCCGGTCGGCGGATATTACACTATAGCCAAAGCAGAGGCGGACAGTATTGTCAATCAACTAACTGTCAAACGGATGGTAATCCCTATGCATTTTAAAACTGAAAAATTTGATGGCTTGCCAGGCACGGCTGAGATGTATCTTGATGGAAAAGAGAATGTCCGCAGGCTTGACTCAAATGGGTTTGTTATTAACCCCTCAAAAGCGGCGACAAAACGGGAGTATGTTTTATTGAAGTATTAGAATAAAGTAGGTCGAAATCCCTTTAGGGTTTCGACAAATTAGTTGCCGGGGCAGACGAGGGCGTCTGCCGCCCACAATAAAGAAACGGGGAGAGGGAAATGGTCAAGGTGATATTCAAAATTCTGATTCTATTTTTAATTGTGTCAATTTCAGTTTTTGCCGGTGAAACTGGGGCATTAAAAGGTGTTGTTACAGATATAGACACTGGTGAGAAATTGCTTTGTGCTTTTGTTAGAATTAGTAGTACAGAACTTTGTTCCATGGTTAATGATAATGGCGAGTTTTTTATCGATAGCATTCCCCCGGGGTTTTATGAGATTATTGTCGAGGGTAGAAATCATATTACAAAAAGCTTTTCAGATTTAGAAATCTTGGCAGATTCAACGATAGTCCTATATACGGAACTCAAACATGTTTTCGTTTTCATTCCCCATCGACCAGAATGGGGATTGACAGCTGAGGAAATTAGAAGAAGTAGACCGGAGACTGGGCCATATTTAAAGAGTTCGATAATGAATAATGGTAGGATAAATGAAAGGCATACCTGTGATGGCGGAAATATGTCACCGCCCTTTTGGATTAAAAATTTGCCTGAGAACACTAAATCATTGATTTTGATGTGCGATACTTGGACTAATACCGGAAGAAAATTTATTCATTGGATTTTATTTAATATCCCTCCAGATATTGGTTTTTTGCCTGAAGGAATTGTTAAAACAAAATATCCGACTCTTATAAAAAATTCTGGCGAAATTATTTTAACTCAAGGTATTAATGATTTTGGTGAAGTTGGATATTTAGGACCATGCCCTCACTCTGGAATGGCTCAAACATATTTTTTTAGACTTTATGCCTTGGACAAAATCTTAAGGTTTAGTAAATATAAAATGAAAAATGGAATTGACTTCGATGAGCTATCAAGGGCAATGGATGGACATGTTATTGTAGAAACGGGTTTATTTGCGAGATATTGGGATGAATAAAGCGGGCCGTGCCTGCTATTCCATATTCTTGAAGGCGCGGATGATGTCGTAAGGAGTCTGGGCTTCCATCAGCTCATCACGGAATGATTCATACTGCAACGATTCCGACAGCGCCTTAAATACTTTCAGATACAAATTATCATCATACGACGGAGCAGCCATCACAAAAAATAGATGCGCCGGTTTTCCATCGATACTATCAAACTGATATCCCTCGCGGGAACGGGCAAATCCGATGATAAAATCTTTGGCCTGCATCGAGCGGACATGCGGAACAGCGACATTATCGCCGATTCCGGTTGAGGCTTTTTTCTCACGATTGATAAAATCGGTCAATATTTTACAGCGATTTCCGATTTTTCCTGATATTTCAAGAATCCCAACCAGATCCGAAAGCAGGCGTTCTTTATTTCTGAACTTCCACTTGTCGGAGTTGTTTTCCTCCGGTTTTGGTTCCTGAACTGACTTAAAGTCCAGCTCGATCATCTCTTCTTTTAGAAATCTCGAAATATTCATATCTCTAATTCTATCGGCTACAGTGTGTTAAACCTGAACGAATAAAATCGTTCGCTGTTTAAAAGTCAAGTTATTAAACTACTATCGCATATCCTGCGTATAATAATATAACAAGGTGTTACTTGACAAAGTGCCAACAAATGTTTAATTTCGAGCGCTATGAAAAAATAAAAATGTGTTAATCAGACTTCAAATATGCCGAGCTAATTATAATAATGATATAAGGTTAATGGAGAGCGCTTGTATTTATTTAAAGATTTGAAACGAACCCACACTTGCGGCGAACTAACAATCAAAGAAAATGGCCAGTCGGTGACTCTCAATGGCTGGGTCCAGGAGTATCGAAATCTGGGCGGCCTGTTGTTTATTGATATTCGTGATCGTTATGGAGTTACGCAGGTTGTTATAAATCCTGAAAAGGTAAAAAAGGAAGTTTTTGAAACAGCGGTTTCGGCTCGTCACGAATTTGTGGTTGCTGCCAAAGGTGTTGTCGGGAAACGTCCTGAGGGAACCGAAAACAAAAATATGGCCTCGGGAGAGATCGAGATTTCCGTCGAAGATTTTGTCATACTGGCCGAATCGAAAACCCCGCCGTTTGAGATCGCCGAGGAGACCAACGCCAGCGAAGTGCTTCGCTTGGAATATCGGTATCTTGACTTGCGCCGTCCACAGTTTCAGGAATGTCTGAAAGTACGTCACCATGCGACCGTTGCGATCAGGGAATATCTAAATTCACATAATTTTCTTGATATCGATACGCCGCTGCTGATGAAATCGACTCCGGAAGGTGCTCGCGATTATGTGGTCCCGAGCCGGATTCAAAAGGGCAAGTTTTATGCGCTGCCGCAATCGCCGCAATTACTGAAACAGATTTTGATGATATCCGGTTTTGATAAGTATTATCAGTTGGCGAAATGCTTACGTGACGAGGATCTTCGTGCCGACCGTCAGCCGGAACATACACAGATCGATATGGAGATGTCGTTTGTTACGGTTGATGATATTTTTGGCGTTGTTGAGGGGATGATGACTCATCTGTTCAAAAAAGTGCTTGATGTTGAACTTGAAACGCCATTTCCGCGATATGAATATTCCGAAGTTATGAAACGATGGGGGATAGATAAACCTGATCTGCGGTTTGGAATGGAACTGAATGATATCTCTGATATTGTCGCCGACTGTGATTTTAAAGTGTTTGCTGATGTGGTTAAAAATGGCGGAGTAGTGACGGCAATTTGTCTTAAAGATGGTGCTTCATATTCCCGCAAACAAATCGATGAACTGACCGATTTTGTCAAAAATCTCGGTGCCGGTGGTCTGGCTTATATTTTAAAAGCTGAGGCTGGCGATAAATCACCGATTCTGAAATTTATCGGTGAGGAAGTCAAAGACAAAATCTGCGAAAAACTCAAAGCCGAAACCGGCGATGCAGTTTTTATTATTTCGGACAAAGCGCTTAAGGCAGAAACTATTCTGGGACAATTGCGGTTGTCTCTTGGCAAGAAACATGATTTGATAAATAACAAAGAATGGAAATTCCTCTGGGTGACCGGATTTCCACTTTTTGAATATAATGAAGATGAGGATCGATTGGAGGCGATGCATAATATTGTATCATCGCCAAAAGATGAGGATATGCCTTTTCTTGAAGAACCAAGCGAACTGCCGCTAAGTGATATAAATCATCCCCTTCGCAAACTTCGAGCCGAGCAGTACGATCTGGTTCTTAATGGGGTTGAGTTGTCATCGGGCGGAATCAGGAATCATCGTCGTGATATCCAGCAAAAGATTTTGAACCTTCTCGGTTTTACCGATGAACGGGCCGAAATTATGTTTGGCTTTCTGTTAAGAGCATTGGAATATGGCGCTCCGCCGCATGGCGGAATTGCGACTGGATTGGATCGTCTGGTTGCCCTGATGACCGGCCGCAGCAGTATTCGTGATGTTATCGCTTTTCCGAAATCAACCACTGCAGCCTCATTAATGGATGGTGCGCCATCGGATATCGATCCCGAGATGCTCAAGGATCTTGGCTTGCAAATTAAAGAGTAAACAATTAAATTAATATTGAAATATGAGTACTGAAACTAACGATAAAATTTCAAAAACGATCTCGATCGAGGGTTTTGATCCTCGTCTGCTTTTTGGTCAGAATGATTGTAACTTGCGCAGGATCGAAGAAGCATTTAAGGCGCATATTGTGGCGCGCGGTGATAATATCCAGATTGAAGGTTCCCCAGATGAAGTAAACAAGGTCGAGAAGCTGTTTGGCGATTTGACCCTGCGGCTGAAACAGGGTGATTATATTACCGATCAATATCTGAATTATTCGATTGAAATGGTTGGTGAAGGAAACGGTAGTCCGGCCGAAATTATGGCGGCTGATCATCTCAGCGATTTCACGCTCAAATTAAAAATCCGCCCAAAAACAATCGGTCAGAAAAAATATCTTGAGTGTATTGAAGATAATGATATTGTTTTTTCAATCGGTCCGGCCGGAACCGGTAAAACATATCTGGCGGTGGCAGTCGCTGTTTCGGCTCTGAAAGAGAAACTTGTTAACAGGGTCGTCTTAGTTCGTCCTGCGGTTGAAGCAGGCGAGTCACTTGGGTTTTTGCCGGGAGATATCCGGGCCAAAGTCGATCCTTATTTAAGACCGGTTTATGACGCCCTGCATGATATGATTCCGGCTGAAAGAATAAAGAAACTGATAGAACTGGGCACAATCGAAATTCTTCCTCTCGCTTTTATGAGGGGACGGACGCTGAATCAGACGTTTGTGATCCTGGATGAAGCGCAGAATACGACTGCAGCGCAGATGAAGATGTTTTTAACCCGTCTGGGCGAAGGTTCACGGGCGATTATTACCGGTGATATTACTCAAATCGATTTGGGCGACAAAAGGAGTTCCGGGCTGGTTTTGATTCAAAATATCCTGACCGGAATCAAAGGGATAGGATTTTCTTATTTGACCGATAAAGATGTAGTAAGACATCAGCTTGTCCAAAGAATATTGCGAGCCTATGAACGATATGAGAATAAAGGTCGGAGGGACTAAAAGGGGAATGGCCCTCGGTTATGTATACACTTCTGCTCAGATTAAAAAGATTCATCAAGGGCTTTCTTAAAGTAAAGTCAGAATCGCGCCAGAAACCAATAACCACAGCGCGGCACAAGGTTAATAAATATATAATGCTGTTTCTTGCGACGGCATTGATTGCCTTACTTTATCCCGCCGAGAATCTGTTTTACCCTCTTGATTTTCCCAAAGTCGGAGAAATTGCCCGCGAGGATATAATTTCACCTTTTCAGATAGTTATTTCAAAATCTGAATCTGAGCTTCAGCAGGAGCGGCAGGATGCGGCCTCTGCTATCCCGATAATTATTGAATATAACAATACAACGGTGGACTCGATTTTCTCAAAATATAGGAAATTTATGAGATCGGCTAAAACAGCGGCAGGTCTGGTAACTGGTTTTCGAGCCGACAGTGCCGTTGGCGAGCGGGAAGTTGACAGTATTATCAATGGGCTGGCCGACAATATATCGATTCAATACCCACTGATAAATACAGATGCTATCCATCGGCTGATTAAAGAAGATAAAGTTGCTCTGGCTGATTCGATCATTGAAAGAACTTTGCGCGATAATATATACTTTACTGGTATCTTATCTGATATTAAGATTCTCCCCGAAAATAAATCCAATTCGGTAATCGTCAGGATTGGTAAACGGGATGTGTTTCTCGTGCGCGACAAATTGTTGGATCGTTCATTGGCCTACGTTAGTTTTAGAAATCAGTTGAAAAGCAGAGCGATTCATGAAGATTTTGATGCCGATTACTATTATGATCTGGGACGTAATTTTATTGTCCCGAATTTACTTATCAACACTGAAGAAATTATTTCGCGTCGGGATGAGGCTGTTAATGAGATAAAGCCGATAAAGGAAACTGTCTCAGAGGGAGATTTAATTGTCCGGGCCGGCGCCAAAATAAGCGAAAGACAACAGGAGATATTAAGGAAGATTTATTATCAGAAAACGTTGCAGGCCGAGGAGCAGGGACTTTATGAGCAATACCTGCCGGTAATGGCACGAACGTTATTGGTTCTCATGATATTCTCATTTTTGTATTTGTACTTTTATCATTTTAGGCGGCAGATCTATAATTCGAATCCGAAAATACTGACCATTTTTCTAATCATTGCCTTGGAACTGATGTTAATTTATATTGTTGATGTTAAACTGCAACTGTCTGAATATATCTATCCAATAATAATCTTTTCAATATTGATTACCATTCTATTTGATACTGAAACCGGTATATTTTCGACCTTCGCGCTGGCCCTGTTGTTAGGAGTTCTGCATCGGTTTAATTTTCCATTGGTTCTGATGACGGCGACCGCTGGTACAATTGCCTGCTTTACAACCCGCCAGGTACGTCAGCGTTCTGAATTTTTCAAGTCAATTTTGTACCTTTCGATAACATATGTTGTTTTAATTTATGTAATTGAATCATTTGATATTTCAAGTACAAAAGGTGAAATTCTGAATTTGATCGGATTGGGTTTACTCAATGCCGTTATTTCACCGCTTCTGGCAATCGGCATCCTTCCCGTTTTTGAGTCGCTGTTTGGGTTCACAACCGACATTACTCTTTTGGAATTGTCAGATCTGAATCGCCCGCTTTTAAAACGTCTTGCTCTGGAAGCGCCCGGGTCATACCATCATTCGATTGTGGTTGGGAATCTGGCCGAAGCAGCTGCCAAAGCAATAAATGCCAATTCGCTTTTGGCGCGGGTCGGAGCATATTATCATGATATTGGAAAAATAGAAATACCCGAGTATTTTGTCGAAAATCAGCTGGGGATAAAATCGAAACATCAAGACCTGACGCCAACCATGTCGGCCATTATATTATCCTCTCATGTAAAGAAGGGGCGATTTATAGGCGAGGAGGCCGATCTCCCAGATGAAGTGCTCAATTTTATCGAGGAGCATCACGGGACAATGTCAATGCCCTATTTTTATAATAAGGCCAAAGAACAAGGGATTGAGGACCCTGAAATCAGCGAATTTTCATACCCCGGTCCCAAGCCGCAAAAACGTGAGACCGCCATTGTGATGTTAGCTGACAGCGTTGAGGCGGCTAGTCGTACATTGAGTGATCCAAAACCTTCGCGGATCTCAAATTTGGTCCAAGGTATAATCAATGATCGCTTCCAATCGGGTGAACTCGAGGATTGTCCGTTGACGCTGAAGGATCTGGCCCAGATTCGCGAATCATTTGTACAAATTTTAATAGGCGTTTTTCATCATCGGGTTGAATATCCCAAGAAGGAGGCTGTTGAATAGTGCAGTATAATATTATTTCCGACAGCCCTAAAAAAACGCCAAGAAAAAAAATTGCTAATTTAATGTCAGCAATTGGTAAAAAAGAAAAAGCGCCTGAATCGTCGGTTAATATTAATTTCATTAAAGACTATCGTATGTCCCGATTGAATGAGGAATTTCGAAAAAAGACAGGGTCCACCGATGTTCTTTCATTTAATCTCGATGATGATGAAGGCCCTGATTCTGTTCTGGGCGAGATCTATATTTCAACCGAAACTGCCGAAAAAAATGCAAAAATTAATGGCGTTACTTATACCGATGAAATTTTGCGCCTTTGCTGTCATGGG
>JAQBFG010000216.1:0-6185 GCA_032123495.1 Candidatus Zixiibacteriota bacterium
TTGGCCAGAAGAGTCGCCAGCGCCACCAACGGGCTAAACTCAAGCGCAATTGAAACCGGATACGGCAGGATAATTTCTAAAAGATTATCAGGATTAAAATTTACTTCAAAATTAGTCTTGAGAATCAACAAGAAAAATATCAAAAAGAACAGAACCTGTGACACCCGCCGGATATTAATTACCGTTTTAATAGTCATTGTTTCAAACTACTTCTTTATAGCCGATTGACCGGTAATCAACCGTTCCCAAACCACTTTTTTCGGCCAGTACAATATGAGCGACCTGCTGCGCCGAAAGTCTCAAAAATTCCGCACCCCGGCTATCGGCCGCCACCTGATCGGTTGAGCAGATAATCGAATTTTCAATCGCAACATCAGCGAGTGAACCACCCTGCGGACCGCCGCGTAACAATACCCGAGTGGCATCAACAATTGTCAAAGTCGGACGACAGAAATTGGCAAGATCAACAATTGATTGATCTATCTGCTGATGCAATTGATTACGCCGACCACCAAGAATGCCATAAAGATTTTTCATCCCGATAGTGCATGACGATAATGAATGATGTTTGGCTATCGGCATATTTATCAAACGGTCGGTATCAATAAAATGTTTAACAACCGGCCAGACAGTCAGCAGTTCGCCGCCCAGATCGGTTTTGACAAAATCGTCGTCCCCCGGAAGGATAACTTTTGCGCCTGCTTCCTCGGCCGCCTTGCGGATACCACTGCGAAGAAAACAGCGGCGCGGGTCGTTGCAGGTAACATCGGTAACAATAACTTCTGCAGCCCCGGCCCCGAGACATAATCTGACCATTTCGGCCACCAGTTCCGGATTGGTATTGGCCGCCTGCTCAGGCACCCGGTCCCAGCCAACATTCGGCTTGATCGTTACCCGTTCACCCGGCTTGATAAATCGTTTGATTCCGCCAATAGCATCGAGTGAACCGTTTAATGCCGCCAGATGATCCTCATTGCGGGCCAAAGTTATTCCCGGTAGATTGGTATCAGCCGCAACCTCAAAATCTTTTGTTTTGGGAATTATTGCCTCATAATCAGATTTTACTCGATTATGAAACAGCAATCCGGTTCCGCCGGTCACTGTTGCCAGTGCCACCGCTTTGCCGGTTTTTTTTATAAAATCTCTTCTATCCATAAATAGTTTTCTTATTAATTACTCTCAAATAAAATACAAAATTATTATTATCGTGGTGAGCCAGAGGACAACGTCGGCCAAAAGCGGTTTGTCCGCAAGAAGCAATGTTGTTGGCGAGCCGCCTTTATCCTCTTTGTGAACCAGATACAGATACCTGAAAATTCCATAGATAACAAATGGAATAGTAATATAAAGATATTCTGTATTGAGTTTATCTTTCACTTCCTCTGAAAGCGTATAGAAAAAATAGGTCACCACTGTCGATGCTGTCACCACCCCAATTAACTGATCGAGTAGATATGGTGAATACTTATGAAGAATTTTGCGATGACTCGAGGCATCCTTTTCAAGAAACAGAAGTTCGTGCCTTCTTTTTCCCAAACCAAGGAAAAGAGCCAGCACAAAGGTTGTAATTAAAAGCCAGTTGGAAAACTCGACATTGATTGCGACCGCACCGGCCAATGCTCGTAACACAAAACCGGCAGCGATTGACATCACATCAATAATGACAATATTTTTTAACCAAAAAGTATAAAGGATATTTAGAACTAAATAAGCAAGAGTCACATAAAACAAACCAAGTCCGATATAATAAGCAAGCGACAAACCACCCACAGTTAAAACCAATCCAATCAAACCTGCCGTTGTTATTGAAATATCACCGGCCGCCAGCGGTCGGCTTTTTTTCAATGGATGTTGCCGATCACGATTGATATCAATAATATCATTTAAAGTATAAACTGCCGATGACAACAAACAAAATGCGACCAGGGTCAATAATGAAATATTTTGATAAACAGGATTGGTCCCCTGACCCGAAAAAATCAAACCGGCCAGAACAACTCCGTTTTTTATCCATTGCTGTGGCCGTAGAAGTTTAAAGATACTTTTTAGCATAAATAGAAATTAAAGAGATTTCAGATTAAAATTCAAGCAAAAAGAAAATCAATTATCGATCATTATCGTCCCAGAAGAGAACGATAGATATAACCCGGTTTCCATTTTGAGCCGCCGCCGCTATATGGAAGGTCACAATCTTTGCAAGCCGAATTCAGTTCCGGTTTTTTGTCAATCAGGTTTTGCCGAAATTCCCTGTATTTCGTTCCGTTCCAGACTGTCATAATATCATCTTCAAAAACATTGCCAAGAATTGATCGCGCCGATGTATCGCGGCAGCATGGCACCGAGTCACCAGTATGCGTCACAGCCATCTGGGTCCAGGGATAGGGACATAAACGATATCTTTTTTCTTTATCTTTTAAATCCAAATGTCCGCAGAAATTATGAAACTGGCGGGTTGTAAATCTTACGTTGGGAGGAAAATCGGTGCCAAAAAGAGTTTTCATTTTTTTTAGCGACTCTTCCGGGTCAACTCCGGCAAAAGATGTAATATCATTTATTTCAAGATTGACATTTTTATTCTCGCGCGCCTTCTTTATTAAATACCGAAGATTTTCCAACAGTTTTTCATAATTATCCTTTTTACTTCGAATTGTTTCAAAGATATTTTTATCTGATGCAAAATCTATCGAGGCTATAAATGGTCCCGCTTCGGCTAACAGATCGGCTTTTTCCTGATTGATCAAACTTCCATTCGATGCAAATCTTGAAAACAATCCCTCATTTGCGGCCAGCTCGATAAATTTTATCATGTTCTTATTAATAAACGGTTCACCGTCGAGAGTAAAATTGATGTTTATATTTCCCGGGGTCACATCTTTACGTTTTTTAAGAAATAGCCTGAGATTATCTATAGTTAATTGTCCGGTCGGTCTGCGTTTTTGATGTTCCGGATCAGACTGCGGACAGAAATCGCACTTGAAATTACAGACATTAGTCGGCTCAATGGTGTATTGATAAGGAGGATACGACAACACCGTTGCCTTTTTGATCAGATACGCCCAGGCAAGTTTGAATATATGTGTCAGTTTATTCATTGAGCCATTTCTTTAATGTTTACAAGAATCACAAATAATAACTATTCAATATTTACTGCAGTGCCACTCGCCGAGACCATCAGCATCCCGCCGCGTCCACCGGAGCTGATTGTTTCATAATCAAGATCGACGCCAACAATAGCATTGGCACCAAATTGCAACGCCTGTTCGCTCATTTCTTTGATAGCAATATCTTTGGCAGCGCGAAGCTCTTTTTCATACGCGCCGGACCGGCCGCCAACAATATCGGTGATACTGGCAAAAATATCTTTAAATATATTGGCACCCAGAATCGCCTCTCCGGAAACAAGGCCATGATATTTGGTGATTTTTTTGCCTTCCAGATTTGGCGTTGTCGTAATCAGCATAATATTTTCTCCTTATTATTTCTACATAAAGTAATTAAATATTTTGAAACTGCAATATTTCTGATTACTTTTATGTTAGTAGATGATAATTTGCCAAAAAATGGAGGCCTTATGGAATGCAAAGAATTCCTGAAAGAAATGCTCGAATCTAATCATGACACGGTCAAAAGGCTGATCGATGATATCGGCGAAGAAGAATCGATGCGACATGATTATCAATTCTGCAATCATATCAGATGGCAGACCGGACATCTTATCGATAGCGCCAGAATTATACTTAAACTGCTCGGCAAAGAAGAAAGTATCCCGGACGAATGGCCAAAGATTTTTGGATATAAATCTAAAATTTTTGACAATGCTTCGCTTTATCCCTCAATGAGTGAATTAAGAGAAAAACTTTATTTCTTTTATGACCAAATGATCTCGGCAATAGATAAAATTTCATCAGAAGATTTGCATAAAATTGTGGAACTGGGCGAAGATTGGAAAGTTACGCCACTTGAAGGCATTAATTTTTTGTGTCGACACGAATTCTATCATTGTGGGCAAATAACGGTCATGAGACGGGCTATCGGGCGCGAAAAGCCGTTTGGATAAATATTCTAATTTAAATATATTTTCGAATCAGATCAGTGATGATGGCGAGATGATGATCGTCATGTTCGGCAATAAAATAAGCCAGATCGATTAAACGCATCGGTTTTTGTAGTCGCGGATGAAAAGCGGTCAATGCGGCATCTTCGTCAGAAAAACTTTCAAACTGCCTGACCAGATTTTCCTGCTTGGCCCGAAATGTTTTTAGCAATTCATCTAATTGATAATTATTAAAATTAGTTGTTTTCGATTTTGTATTATTCAGATCGGCCGGATGAAGCTCTTTTTCCCTGTTTTTAAAATCAACAATACGCGGCTCCCAAAGATCAAAACAGATTATCAAATGCCCGATCGTCTGAAGAACCGACCATTTCTCGCCCTCACTATTTATCAGTGCCTTTTTGGGAATATTGGCAACTTTTTCTTCAAGCCGGGCTGGGGTTCCACGCAGTCTTTCGATTTCAATTGCAAGCATCTCAGGCGGAAGATTAAATTCAAATTTGCGGTCAAACCAAATCATATCGTTTGACATAAGAGATCTCCGATTATTTATTTTTTATAAGAAACGGATGTGTCCCATCTTTGATTCCGGTCGGTTTGGCATTTCTGATATCATGAGCCAGGACAATCGAGGCACGCGCATCCTCAAGTCCAAACCCACGTCCGGCCAGAGTCTCCTGATAGATAACGGTATGCAAATCGGTGAATCCACCCGAAAACTCGATCTCCTCGCCATCAATCGTGATCGACCGATAGGTCGGTTTGCCAGTTTCGGTCGCCTCTTTCGGCAGATAATCGCGGTCAATAGACAAAAGCCATCTGACCCGGGCGTTTTCCAGTTCAATAAATCCGCCTGTTTTGGTCGGATCGGCCACATGAACTTCGCTTTTTTGAACATCACCAAACAGCCAGATAAGAAGATCAAAAAAATGAATCCCGATATTGGTCGCCAATCCACCGGAACGCTCAAGCTGTCCTTTCCATGAAACCAGATACCAGGCACCACGCGAAGTGATATAGGTCAGATTGATCTCTTTTTTGGTTTTCGATTTTTCTTTTGCAAATTTTTCCTTTAAGGCGATTAGCGCCGGATGAACCCGCAGTTGCAACACTGTAAAGACCCGCTGACCGAATTCCTGCTCAAGCTCCTGAAGGGCGTCGATATTCCACGGATTGAGAACCAGCGGTTTTTCGCAGATAGCATCGGCCCCAACTCGGAGTGCAAACCGGGCATGAGCGTCATGGAGATAATTCGGTGAACAGATCGATAGATAATCAATTTTATTGTCATTATTTGCCCGCCGGAGTTTTTCAATATGACGGTCAAACCGCTCAAATTCGGTAAAAAACCGGGCATCTTTAAAATAACTATCTATAATCCCAACCGAATCACTGGGATCAACGGCACAGATAAGTTCATTACCGGTATCTTTGATCGCTTTTAAGTGACGAGGGGCGACATACCCGGCCGCGCCGGTTAATGCAAAATTATATGACATCTTAAATCCTTTGCTTCATTATCTATTTTATAATACAAACCAAACCTCATAAGGTTTGATTTAGTAGGTCAAGGCTCTTTGAGGCTTGACATCAAATTGTAACCCACCCAACGGGTGGGGAATTTCCGGCCTTCATAAATATACCCACCCGATGAGTGTGATACCTATTAATTTGTAAGAATATGCCTGCAAATCGTCCATAAGTCAAGTTGATATAGTTTTCTGCTTTAATCATTTGCCCACTTATATGCCATAACGGATTCTTGTGGTTGGTGTACGTCCTCGTGCGCCAACCTTAACGACAGATTAGAATGTCTGCCGCCGACAAGTTTGGAAATATAAAAAATCCTTTATATGCGCCGTCAGGAATCCTCTCCTGACGGAATCTTATTAATTTCTTGTAAGTAATTATTTCTCATGTCCTTACAGCAAAAATGGGTTTCCTCCTTTGAAGGACAGGCGTTTTGTCATTTTTCACTTTTCGAATTATCATACCTGTGGTCTTTTTTGAAAAAACTTTTGTAAGTTGTTTTGATTCATACTGTTTCAACCAAAATGGGTTCGTTTTGCTAAAACGCACTTTTCTGACAATAAATGTGTAGTAAAATTGTAATTTTCCATACTCCTATAAT
>JAQBFG010000217.1:0-7638 GCA_032123495.1 Candidatus Zixiibacteriota bacterium
CCCTGAATGGTTAATACCCGGCTGCGTAAGTTCTGGGCGACGATGTTTTTTTCATACACAGTAGTCGCCTTGAGACCCATAGGTGAGTCGACATATACCGGCAAAACAGGGATTTTATTTTGCTCTTCAAGTTCTCTTAGAATATATAGTAGTGTTTGGGTGCGGCCGACGGCAAATGATGGGATCATCAGAACCCCACCTCTAACTACGCTTTCCTGTATTATTCGTGTAAAATCATCATAAAATGATTCTCCCTCATGCAAACGATTGCCATAGGTCGATTCCATAATTAGATAATCAACATCGTAAATCTGCGCCGGGTCTCTAAGTATCGCACGCGCCGGTCGACCAAGGTCACCACAAAAAACTATTTTTTTTATGTCACCATCGTTAGAGTGCAATCTGATATCTACCAGCGATGAACCCAAAATGTGACCTGCATCTTTGAATTTCAGCCTGGTATTGGCAGTAATTTCAACTTCCTCACCATAGTGATAAGGTGAAAACTGCTCCAGGCAAGATTCGGCATCCTCCGTTCCAAAAAGCGGTAACGCCGGTTTATGTTTGGAAGATCCTTTTTTGTTCGCCCAACGTGCATCCTCCTCATGCAGATGGGCGCTGTCCATCAGTAAGATTTTGCTCAGCTCAGCAGTGGCATCGGTACAAATAACAGGGCCAACAAATCCGTCTCGGCATAAGCGTGGTAGATAACCAATGTGGTCGATATGAGCATGGGTTAGTATCACAGCATCAATTTCAGAAGGCTTTATCGGAAAAGGCTCCCAATTTTTAAGGCGATTTTCTTTTGAACCCTGGAACAGACCGCAATCAATCAGCAGTTTCTTATCTTTTATTTCAAGCAAAAAACGTGATCCGGTAACTGTCCCGGTGGCTCCATAGAAGGTTAATACAGGCATTGTTCGGTAATCCTCGAAATTCAATATTTTTATTTAAACAAAATTTAATATAGTTAATATAGTTTTGATATAATAAAATAGAATTTATTTCTCGATAGCCTGGTAGATCAGGAGCCGTGTGCTTCTGGCTATTATAAATTAGTCTATTATAAACTTTATATTCAGACAATAAAAACCTCCCTGACACGACAGTATATAAAATTGAGGACGAGGTTGATTCGTCGGAGGGTTATTGCACGGAGATTCTGAGGAAACGCTCTAGCGCTGACGAAGAAAACTGATTTATTAATTGCCCTTTTTTCTCACGACTCCAGCCTTTCATTTCACGCTCACGCTTCCGAGCCTTTGATCCTGAGTCATGCTCTTCAAAATAAACAAGCTTCACCGGTCTATGTGATCTGGTATATTTGGCACCCTTTCCGGAATTGTGCTGTTCTAATCTATTCGGAATATCTTTTGTTATACCGATATAATATGAGCTATCGCGGCATTCAAGAATATAAAGATACCAGATGTCATTCATTAGATATTGAATTCCCCTAACCTTTAAGATTATCCCTTTGCCAAAGCTCAGGGTTTAAGAATGAGTATATCGCTTGCACACCAACGCATTTTAAAAGCGATGTACTGGGACGTATATAGAACTCGGGTGGCTTTCTAATCTCTTAAAATATCACATTCTTTGACTTTTCCATCTTTCACCAAATATAATTCCCAACCATTCTGAGTCTATAGACAACATCGTTCTTTCAGGGCCCAACCAATAAATAAGGTCATACTCATTAAAATACGCTTCCTTATTTGGTTCACCTAATAGCATTGTAGGGCAGGACCCCTTTGATCCTGCCGAAGCCATTTTAAATCTATGCTAAACGCGACTATTGAACAATAAAAAACCACCCCATTGGGAGATTAAATTATTAAAGCGGAGGAGGTAGGATTCGAACCCACGGTACCTTGCGGTACAACGGTTTTCAAGACCGCCGCTTTAGACCACTCAGCCACTCCTCCGGCTTTTGGCAAGACCAATTAAATCTTTATGGAAGGTTTTGTCAAGATGAATGTCGGCAATTATAAAAGGGCGGGTATTATTCCGCCCCAAAATTACATTTCCAAAAATCTAAACTCCATTTTCAACAATAACTTCTAATCTATACCCCGCCGCAAATGCTGGTGCTTTCCCAATGCTGTCCACTGGAATAGATGTCAATCGAAATCGTTCCACTGCTGAAACTGTAAGTGGCAATCCAGGCTGATTCGAGAGAAAGTGAACCTTCTTCGCCGATACAATCAATACTAAAAGCGGCCGACATACCAATTGAACCGCTGCTCGGACATTCCTGAGTCTCATCAAGGACAAGATCATTGTAGGTTTGGGTTGAAGTCAGATCCATTTCACAATCCATAAGCTGGATCTCCGAATCTGCCGAAACAATCGAAACCGAATCATGAATAGCGCCATTAAGTGTTATCACTTCACCAACAAACGATTCAGTGGTAACAACAATATTGGCATGGTCCTTTATCTGAAGAATCCCACCATCAGCGCTATAGGCGTTGATATCAACATGTTGGCGAATATCCAACTCATCAGTTAACAACTCATCGGGGTAATGGACAGTTGTCCCTGAATTTTTATATCTTAAGGAGTCAACACCGGATACCTGCATACTGTCGGTCTGCCCTTCTTCGGTAATAATCAATAATGCAGAGAATGTAAAAACGTGCCAGAAATTGCTATAAACATAGTCCAAACTACGGTATTCGAGAACCTCGGTGCTGATTTTATGAACCTTAAATAATGGTGATGAAGCCCCGCCCATCGCCATAACAGTATCACCTAAATCAAAAGCAATTTTCATAGTTTCGAAGCTCAACTCATTGAGGTCATCCATCGCTTCAAATCCGCTATCATCAGGTTCACCTTCAATAGCCGATGAGGTCGGTCTTTCCTCACAACCCAAGATAAAAAACAGACCCATTACAATTACAAAAACAGACAGCGATAAAATTTTTGCACGCATTTTTGCTCCTTTTTTTAACTTTCATGGCATAATAAATTTATCGGACAAAAACGATTTTAACTGTAGAAAAATATTTTTTTGGGATAGATCAAAATTGAGTTGGGCCTGCTGCCTAATCGTAAAATAAAGTGTTCAAACAGCTTCCACCGAATAGTTATGATTAAACCTATTGCATCAATGGAATCTGATCAATAATGGAAATGATGGGGGAAATCAAATAATTCATTTCCCCGGATATTACATCCGGGGCTACTTGCTACAAAATCTAATATAAACTAAAATTATTGCTTCCAGCGGTAGATATATCCCATGCCAAATTCTTTCAGATGCTCCCGGAGTTCATCAAGAGTAAACCAATTGCCATCAGTTTCATTGCCTGTTGTGGGAATAACTATCGATTGTGCCGGATTGCCGCCATAGGCGACCAGCATTTTCCTCGGTTGGTCTTTGGCAACGGCAACATCTAATATTACTGCAGTATGCCCAATTGAATCAGGATCATCTAATTTAAATTGTATGAACACATTTGAGGCTTTAAAAACATTGGAATTGGTATGTTCAACATTTCTCCGCAGTGACTTGGTATCAAAATATTTTGTCACAAATTTAACATAATTTTGAAATTCTTCTTCCGTATCAACGCGACTCAACCCTTCGCTCCTGAAGTAAATATCTTTATCCGGTTCATCGATATATTTGCCTCGAAGCCAGCTCTGGTAGTTGACAACCAAATTTTTATTCAGGATAATATTTAAACTATCCAATGTTCCCTGCAACCGGAAAGAGTGCATAGCAAGTAGTACCAAAATATCTGCATCAGTGATATATTTGGAATCTATGTTCATATCAATAACTCTATTGAGCGTGTCAGCTTTGGCTACTTTTTTCCCTTTCCAATTTAACGCTGGTGTTCCCGGAGGCATCAGTGGCAAATTTGACAGCCAGTGCTGGAATAAGGTTATCTTATTTGAAGAATATCTATTATAACCGACTGGATTAGGCACTTGGGTAATCAATGACAAATTGGGATCATTGTACTGGGCAAACGGAAATGGATTAATGTCTACTTGGGCATCCTGAGCATACGATATAAGCCCAATGCTTAAAATAAAGGCCAGGGAAATTAACAATTTAATTTTCATTATTCACCTCTTTGCTTTAAACACTTATACAATTAACGAACAATCAGGTTTGAAGAAATCATTATTAAATACCAATTTAAATAAATAAAACAGCAAATATGTCATTTTGCCAAATTCTCTCTTTTAAGCGCTCTGGCAAATTTACTATGTTTTTGAAAAACAGATACAATCTGGACAGAATCAAGAAAAGTTGTAATTCCTCCCAATGCTTTTTGATAAAACAGTTGGTCCTCCAATTCTATTTCCAGCTCATAATCTATTGTAGCATCATCATATTCAGTCTTATCAATTTCAAAGAGCAAATCAATATCACCACTTGAGAAATTAACTCGGAAACGATTGTTTACAAAATAAAGCCTTTGGACAAGATCGCGAGGATTTACTATTGGCCGAATAATTTTAGCAATCTCATCAGGAATATTGCCATCTTTAAGGCCATTAATCGCATATTTTTTGGCAATCTCATCCAAAATTAAAACTTCAACTTCATCTCTAATTGCCAGTCCGCCTGAGGATTTCGCCGCTTTTCCTTTTAAAGTAAGACTGCTTTTATTTTCTTCGACTCGTAATCGAAGGGCCCAACCGTTTTTTGACAAATCCATATTTCCAGAGTCAAAAAAATAGTTTTCCTGCCGGTTCGGTTTTCCTGTAAGCCCAAAACGATCTATTAGTTTGTTATAATTTTCTTCGCTTTGAAGATCAAGTTTTATTTCAATTTCCTGAGGCAGCATAATTCTACTCTATTAAATTGAATAGCCGCCCATAAAGCGGCTATTCTTATATAGTAATATTTTCTATTTAAATCTTTTCGGCGATTTGGCTTCCCATTCGACAACAATCGGGCTGGCCACAAAAATTGAAGAATAGGTTCCGATTATAATTCCGAGAATCAGGGCGAGTGAGAAATCATGTAACACTTCACCGCCGAAAAAGAATAGTGTCCCGGCTACCAGCAATGAGGTTAGCGAGGTCATCACTGTACGTGAAAGAACTTCATTTATCGAATCGTTAACGGTTTCAACAAACTGACCTTTTTGGCGGGTTTTTTTCAAGTTTTCTCTAATTCTATCGTAAACTACAACCGTATCGGTTAACGAATATCCGGCCAAAGTTAAAAGCGCGGTAACTACCAATAAGGTTATCTCCTTATCAAGTAAGAAGAAAATTCCAAGAACGGCAAGCACATCATGGAAAGTAGCAACCGTGGCTGCGATACCGGAACGAAAATCAAAGCGCAACCCGATATATATAATCAATCCGAGAACCGAAATCAGGACCGCCCAGCGAGCGCTAGCTTTAAGTGATTCTCCAACTGCCGGTCCGATTATATGCTCAGAATCCCGGGTGAAAGTATTTCCCTCAAATCTGGCCGAAATTATCTCTCGCAATCTATCCACCGCCTTTTGATCGCCGGCAGTGGTTTCCTTGACTCTGATAATATATGAATTGGGAACATTATGACGTTCCAATTCCTGAATGGCAGCTTCCGGAAATTCATTGGTCACTGCGTCACGCAGGTCGGCGATATTAATCGGATTTTCAAAATTACCCTGAATCATCGTGCCGCCTGCAAAATCAATTCCCATATTTGCCTTATTGAGCATTATCATAGTAAAGGCTGTCAGACCAAGTAACACCAGTACGGCCGACACCAGAAAGGCCTTTCTGCGATGGCCAATAAAATCAATATTGGTTTCTTTTAATATCCTAAACATTTATCGACTCCTTATATGCTAAGTGATTTATAGCCTTTGCGTATATCAAAAATTGTTTTGGTAATAACAACTGCCGTATATAGCGAGATAAGGACACCCCAGAAAAGTGATACGGCAAATCCCTTAATCGGACCGGAACCAAAAATAAACAAAGCACCGGCGGTGATCAGGGTTGTTACATGACTATCCACGATGGTCAATAAGGCTCGATTATATCCGGCATCGATTGACGCCCGAACAGTTTTGCCGGTTCGAAGCTCCTCCCTGATTCTTTCAAAGATAAGAATATTGGAGTCAACCGAGATACCAACAGTTAGAATAATTCCTGCAATTCCGGGCATCGTCAATGTCGCACTCAATCCAGCCATAATCGAAAGCAGGAAGAAAATATTAAATATCAAAGCGACATCGGCGATTATTCCAGACATACGATAATAGATGCCGATAAATATAAACACCAGAAACAATCCGATTAATGTCGAGGTCAAACCTTTTCTGATAGAATCAGAACCGAGAGTCGGTCCGACAACATTCTTTTCGATGATTTCAACCGGAGCCGGAAGGGCACCAGCCTTAAGAACGATTTCAAGATCCTTGGCATCTTCCAGGGTGGCACCGCCGCCCATAGTGATCTGCCCATTATTTCTAATTTTGCTATTGATAATCGGTGATGATTCAACTTTATCATCAATGACAATTGCCAGCGGTTTATCGATATTGGAACCGGTTAAGCGTGCAAACGCCGCGGCACCTTGTCCGGTAAGCCTGAAATCAACAGTCGGCTCCTGATATTGACCGCGTCCCAAAGTTATATTTTCGAGATATTTTCCAAGAAATTGAACTTTGCTTTTTAAAATATAGAGACCATAAACGGTCTGAGCATTCCGTATTTCCGAACGGGTGGACCAGCAAAATTGGACATCCGATGGTATCGCACGCTGGACTTCAGGCATATTAAGCATTGCTTCCATCGTTATTCTGTCTTTGGCCAAAACATAATAACCGGGCCAGAGCGTCCCGCTTTTGCTTCCGCGGAGCCAATGCTCAAGATACTGGGTGAAGGGATTGGTCTCGGAATCGAATAATCCCTCTTCCGAAAATTCAGTGGAGTCGTCGCCCAAAAGATCGGCAAAAACATCGGTTTCAGCCGAATCATCGGTATCGATAGCGGTCATATCACCGGTTTCGGAAGAATCATCTTTGACAACCTCGACTGTTTCGCCGGCCGCTTCCTTATTGGCAGCTTTGACATCTGCAACAAGAGAATCAATTCTTTTTAAAAGGAGATCCGCATTCTCAAAAGATTCAAGCAGCTTAAATTCCAGTTGCGCCGTTTGACCAATAAGTTCCTCGGCCCGTTCGGCATCTGTAAAACCGGGTAGATCGACTATAATTCGATCATCTCCCTGTCTCTGGATAATCGGTTCAGTAACACCGGTGAAATCAACACGATTACGAATAACCTGGATGGCACGATCAACGGCATCTTCACGAGCCGATGGCTCAATTTTTTCTTTCATCACCCTCAGAACAACATGAATGCCGCCCTGCAGGTCGAGTCCGAGACGCATTGATTTGCGTTCGAGTTCATTAACCGAACCGGGCTTGATTTCTTCTATTCTGGTTTTTTCTTCATCGCTCATCGTCCAAAGCTTCAAAGTATTCCAGAAGCCGATGAAACCCAAAATAATCAAGATGCCGGTAATGGCCAACCGCAAGGTTTGATTTTTCATAGAGACACTCCTTAACAAAAAGAATTAGTAATAATTTTTATACTGATTTATAAATGGCCAGGGGGAAAGTAGAAACTAACTGGTACCGGATGGTTTGGCACCAACCA
>JAQBFG010000218.1:0-7612 GCA_032123495.1 Candidatus Zixiibacteriota bacterium
ACGATGAACAATACCGGCCTCATGCGCCTCATGAAGTCCTTCGCATATCTGTTTGGTTAATTCAATCGCCTCATTGATTGAAATCTTTTTTGTCTTAATTGTATCAGCGAGCGAATCACCCTCGACATGCTCCATTGCAAAAAACGGACGATTCTGAAATTCTGAGACTTCATAAATATGAACAATATTGGGATGATTCAGCTTTGCCGTTGCCTGCGCCTCGCGCTTAAACCGATTACGACAATCCTCGTCTGCACACATATTAGATGGAAGGAATTTTAATGCCACCTGGCGTTTGAGTTTGGTATCTTCGGCGAGATATACTTCGCCCATCCCGCCGGCACCGATTTTGGAGATTATCTTGTAATGCCCGACCTCAGTCCCACTGGTAAGGGTGACAAACGATTGTGCCTTATCGTTATCAAAAGATTCTTCAGACAATTTTGATTCTCCCGATATTGAAAATGGCCAAAAAGCCAATTATAGAAATTTAGTGATTCGATTTTATAAAATCAACAGTATTTATTGGGCTTTTTTTCCTAAAAAGTTGCGGGTCGGTATTGATAAACTCATTGAATATGCTATTTTGTCGATAAGTTTAAGATAGACACTATGTTTAAAATGATACTCATATTTATTCTGTTGGCGGTTATATGTTTTATTTTCTCATCAATAAAACTGCGTCTGAAATTTAATGATAAAATAAAATTTATCGATTTGTCATACACGCTTTTTCGATTTCGTTTTTTATTCAACGATAAGACCGGTCGTCTATATTTTGCCGGGATACGAATTAAGAAATTTGATTTGATGGATATTATTACTGCCGAAAAAACAGAGGAAGTTAAAAAGGAAAAAGCGCCAAAAGAAAAAAAGAAAAAACCGTTCTGGACTAAATCGCCGAATTTTAATCAAATTTTGTATTATCTTAAAAAACTGTCTTATCCAATTCGTAAAATCAAAATCAAATATTTAAATATTGATATCTCGGACGGGTTCTCAGATCCATACTATACCGGACAATTATATGCGATCTATTCTACCGTTTCCGGGATATTTCCAAAGTTGATGTCACATATTAAGTTCTGGCCTGATTTTTCAGCTGATAGCATCAAAATCAGCGGAGAAGGGCTTGTAAAATTGAGAATATACCATATATTACTACCGGTACTACAATTACTGGCCGATAAAATATTTGGTATGGTAAGAACCCCGTTTTTGAAATTAAAGAAAGGGACCAGTTATGTCTGAGAATAAAGTGTCAGAAATATTAAAAGATATTGTGGGCGAATTAAAGAATATTGCCACCTCGCAAACAGTTGTTGGTGATCCGATTACGGTCGGGGATAAAACCGTAATTCCGGTTGTGAAAATTTCGGTCGGTTTTGGCGCCGGCGGGGGACAGGGTATAAAAGGTGATCAATCTGGTTTTGGCGGCGGCGGTGGTGGTGCGGCAAAAATTGAACCATCCGCTTTTATAATTATGGATGACAAAAAAATATCACTGCTTTCAGCTAAACCAGGCAAACTTGACGCTCTGGTCGAAGCTGTTCCCGGCCTGTTTGGAAAGATTAAAGATATCCGTGACTCATTCAAAAAAGATGACTCCGAACCGGCTCCTGAAAGTGATAATTCTGGGGAAAATGGAAAAACCGGTCACGAAAGTGATTGGTGCTAGTATTATTATTTATAGTATATTGATATAAGTTACTACTTAGATTCTCACGTGAAACTCGCCACCATATCAGAATTCCCGCCATTTTCTGATAGAAGGCAATATTTGAGTATTTAGATGATTTTCTGGATATTGCTTAAGCATAGGATGGAATGTTAAATATAGTTAAATAATATAAATTATTCTCAAATTTTCAATATTTATCACGTTTATACTACTAACGATTTGGTTATAAGGGAAATGAATTTAATTTTTGGCAACTGCAAAATTATTAGTATCTCATTTTTGAGATTTATTCACTATTGGAGGAGTTTTGATGCATAGGATCTTTTTAACACTGTTTGTTCTCTTTGTTACAATTTTTACGATAGCCTCCGCCAGGCTCGACAAATCTGATGGGAAGATTGTCCTTGGCGACAATATGTCGGTCAGAATTTTTCATGAAAATGTAAAGGGAATCCCCGATTTTGTCAGTGGAACCCTTTCCAACCGGATCACATCAGGGACCGAGATTGCATCGGCGATAAAATTCTTTGAAAGTAATCGCTCAACTTTTAAAATGAACGATCCGGCCGCGGAGTTGGTACCGAATCGTATTGACCAGGACCAGTTGGGGATGAAGCATGTTCGTTTTCACCAGAAGTTTAATGGGGTCAGAGTTATCGGTGGCGTTATGATCGCCCATTTTTCATCTGATGATGTTCTTAAAACAGTTAATGGAAATTATGAATCTGAAATCAATCTCAATATAAACGCATCAGTATCTGCCGATAACGCAGCGGCGATTGCCGCCTCTGATCTTGAGAATTTTTTCGCCGTCGGAACAGCTGATATTCCGGAATTGGTTGTTTTCCCCTGGGAAAATAATAATTATCTCTGCTGGCGTTTTTTTGTTAAAACAACTGCCAAAATGGGTCGTTGGGAATATTTTATTGATGCCAATGATGGCTCAATTATTTTTAAGGCAAATCGAATTATGGATGCCGAAGCAATTGGCTCCGGAAATTCGGTGATGGGTCAGTCGCGTACTCATATTGATACCTGGTATGATGACACCGAATATTTAATGACCGATTACACGAGACAGGCCAATAATGATCTTCATGGTCATGGCGGTCAAATGCCGGATGGCAATGTGCTGCAGACTTATGAAACCACAGTTACCTTACCAGGTACTGTCGCAACCGATGCAGATAATGATTGGAGTACGACTTCGACCCAGGGGCCATCGGTTGACGCTCATGTTTTTGCAAGTGCAATGTATGACTGGTTACTAAGAGATTTTGGACGAAACAGTTTTAATGATGCCGGTGCATCTATGTATTCTACCGTGAACTACAGCGCTGAAGGTAATAACAATGCCTATTGGAACGGTTATCAGATTGTGGTTTGGAGTTATGGTACAGGATGGCGTTCTCTGGCCGGATGTCCAGATGTTATTGCCCATGAATGGGCTCATGCGGTAACAGAATATACTTCGGGATTATGGTATCAAAAAGAATCTGGTGCCCTAAATGAATCGTTCTCAGATATGATGGGATGTGCTTTTGAATTTGCACATGACACTCTCGATACGCCTGATTGGTATATGGCCGAAAATGGTGTTGTCTCGGGCAACGGTTTTAGAAATATTGCCGACCCGCCTGAATATGGAGACCCGGATACTTATGAAGGTCCGTATTGGCAGGAAGTCAATAGTTGTACGCCGTCAGATCTAAATGATTATTGCGGGGTTCATACAAATAGTGGTGTCGGAAACAAATGGTTTTATCTGCTCTCCGATGGTGACACACATAATGGCATTGTTGTGAATGGCCTTGGGGTGGAAACTGCAATGCAGATCGCATATCGTGCTAACGCCTTCTATTGGTATGAAACTTCAAATTATTATAATGCCGCTTTGGGAACATTGGAAGCTGCCAATGATCTCGATCCGACCTTGGGCTATGCTCAGGAAGTGGTTTTGGCCTGGCATGCCGTAAATGTTTTGATTCCCGCACCAAGACTTGAGTTTTCTTACCCTGGTGGTATTCCTCATGTTATCGAACCGGATAATCCGCCAACTTTTGATGTTTCGATTTCCGGTTATCTGGGAGCTAATCCGGTTCCGGGATCTGCCCGAATGTTCTCTTCAATTGATGGCGCCGCCTACGTTGAAACGATGATGGAAGACATTGGAACCAATCAATATCGAGTTACACTGCCGAATGTTCAATGCGGGTTTCCCTTAACATATTATTTTAGTGTCGAAGCGCAGGATATTGGTATAATAACCGATCCGGTTGATATTGCTGATGCCTATAAACCAATTATTTCCGTGGCGTCGATGGAAACATTTTATGACGATTTCGAAACCGATTTGGGCTGGACCTTTGGTGGAACAGCTACTGCAGGTGATTGGGAAAAAGGAACGCCAGTTGGTGATGGCAGCTATGGAGATCCAACTGATGATTATAATGGTTCCGGTCAATGTTATTTGACAGGAAATAGCGCCGGCGATTCCGATGTTGACGGCGGTTCAGTTTGGCTTGAATCTCCCGTTTTTTATATTTCAGAAGGAGGCGGGGGCGAAATATTCTTTGCCGCCTGGTTTAATACATCGATCGGACCAAATCCGCTGCAGGATGTAATGACAGTATCAATCTCAAATAACAACGGCGCTGATTGGGTTTTGGCCAAAACAATCGGTCCGGCAGAAAATGCCTCCGGCGATTGGTTGGTTCATAATTTCATGACTGGTGATTTTGTGTCACCGTCCAATCAGATGAAAATTCGCTTTGAAGTTGCCGATACTGATGGCTCCTCATGGGTGGAGGCGGCTATAGATGATGTTCATGTTATTTATTACGATTGTCCGACATACACTTGTGGTGATCTTAATGATGACGGCAATGTCAATATTCTTGATATTGTTTATTTAATAAATAACAAATATAAGGGTGGTCCTGATCCCGTCCCGCTTGTTTCAGCCGATGTCAATCATGACGGATTAATAAATATTTTAGATATTGTTCATTTGATTAATTTTAAATATAAGAGTGGACCTGATCCAGTCTGTCAATAAATAGCTGATTATAAATAAGCAGGTGTCTTTTAGGCGCCTGCTTTTTTATTTGAAACTCCGATTTATTGATATCGGAATAAAGTAGAGCTGATTTGTGATTATTTATATCATTTCCCAATTTTAATCATCATTCCCAATAAACCGTTTGAAATTTCGACTTCGTTTTCTTATATTGTAAAACTATGGTAGATAAATATCTGTGGGCCCCATGGAGGGGCGCATATATTCTGGGTAAAAAAGAAAAAGGGTGCGTTTTTTGCAATCGCATCAACAGGAAAAGCGATAAAAAAGATTTGATTGTTTATCGCGGCGAAAAATCGATTGTAATCTTAAACAAGTATCCTTACAATTCGGCTCATGCCATGATCGTACCGATAAGGCATACCTGCTCTCTTGACAAATTGACTATAACCGAAGCGAACGAGTTTTTTGAATTGACCAGATTAACCGTAAAAGTTATTAAAAAAATCCTAAATCCCGATTCAATGAATATCGGCATGAATCTTGGACGAGGTTCCGGGGCAGGCATTCCAAGCCATTTACACATGCATATCATTCCCAGATGGAATGGTGATACCAGTTTTATGCCTGTCATAGCCAATACCAAGGTCGTTTCTTTTGCTTTGCAAGACACATATAAAATGCTTAAAAGAGGATTTGACGCTTTATGCCCCGCAGAAAAATCCCCAAAAAAACGGAATTAATACAACTCCAGAAGCTTTATAAAACCGACGAGAAGATTGCCGAACGACTTGGTAATGTTTCACCGCAGTTGGTTGCTTATTGGAGACGTAAGAAAAACATTCCGAAACATTCTTTCGCCAAATTTTCTGCTGACGAAATCAGAGAATTATGGGAGAGATTTGGCGACGATTACCGCTGTGGGTTGGAATTGGGCATATCCAAGGCTGCTTTTTATAATTGGCGGCGTAAATACGGATTCAAAGACAAACCGGCTTTTCTCAAACTTGAACAACTCGAATTAAATCTCGGTGGACCGCAGAGCGGCCGGAAGAAGATAAGCGATAATGATAATCTAACAATCGCGCAGAAAATACTGGCCAAATGCGCCGGATTAGATAAAGTTGAGATTGACCAATCGATTGAGGTTGAACCAGATTTAGCTGTTTTACCCGAAGAAACCGAACAAATAATTGATTTATTCGGACAGATGGGGCTGAATTTTGTCTGGAACCCTAATAGAATAGTTATCTCTCTTAATGGCATACAATCTATGTCTGACAATCAGGGTGAGATCAATAAGAAAATCAGAGACTTTTCCCGCCGCCAGAATTTGAAATATTTCTATGAAACCGGCGAAGGCTGTTGTCATCAGTTGGTAGTTGAAAAAGGTAATATTCTTCCTGGTCAACTCGCCGTTGGCTCTGGTTCGCAAACTTCCTCATACGGTTGTATTGGTGCGATCGGAATTGATATTGATAATGCAAAGATGTCTAATATTTGGGCGTCAGGTAAAATCGAAATAAAAGTCCCTCGGGCGGTGAGAATAACTATTAATGGACATATTCCCAAAGGGGTCTATGCCCGGGATATTGTTCTTTTTGCGGCCAAAAATATTGAATGCGGATTTGATGAAAACAGGGTGATCGAGTTTTATGGAACTGCCGTTTCCCAGATGTCGATTTCGGAGAGATTCACATTGACAAATATGAGCGCCCAATTGGGTGCCATCGCTGCCATTGTTCCGTATGATAATATCACTCGCAGATATATATCACGTCTAACTAATATGCCGTATCGTCCGGCACTAGCTGACCGGAATGCAATTTATAGTGAAAATTACAAGCTTAATATAGAAAACCTGAAACCTCAAATCTCCCTGCTTGGCTCAACAGAAAACAAAGGCATAACCGAGGTGGCCGATAGGGAAAGGGTTCCCGTTAATCTGGTAATCATCGGGTCAGCAACCAATGGTCGTTTTGAAGATCTTCGGGTCGCCGCTGATATTATCAAGGGGAAAAAGGTCAGTTCCGAGGTCAGAATGTTTGTCTATCCCGGGTCAAGAGAGATCTATCTGGAGGCATTAAAAAGGGGATTGATCAGAGCATTTATCGAGGCCGGAGCAAATGTTATGAGCCCGGGATCGGTGCTTGATTTAACCGGGGCGAATGGGATACTGGCATCCGGAGAAACCTGTCTGGCGACAACCGGTTATAATTTTAATGAGAATATTAATCAAAATATAAATATCTATCAGGCAACTCCGGCGACGGTCGTTGCGACCGCCTTGACCGGGGTCATCACCGACCCCACCGGCTATATCAAATAAGCAGATCCAACAACTCATATATGTCATTCCCGCGAAAGGTGGCCCACCATTTATGGTGGGTTTCTAAACATTTTTCCTACCAAATCACCGTTAGTTCTATTCACACCATTCCGTATATGAGTGATTATACAGAAATAGAAAATTACAATTTTACTACAAAGAAATTGTGTGAAAACCCGCTGGGGTGGCCCATAGCTTGCTATGGGAAAATTACTAATCAAATTCCCCACCAAATCGATGTTAATTCACATCCGCACCTCTCTGTATGTGGATGATTATAGGAATATCAAAATTACATTTTCGCTATCAACTTGATAGTCAAATGTCAAAAAAAACGGAACAAACCCATTTTCGCTGTAATTATATGAAAGTGTTGAGGTTATATGGAATTATTGAGATTGCCACGCTTCACTCGCAATGATGAGAGGGGCGGGTTTTGCGAAAAAACATAAAATCGGAAAAGCAAACCCATTTCTCTGTAACGGCATGATCGATATAATATTATGGAGACTTTTATATGCAAAACAGGTGATATTAGACCCTAAACTGATGGTAAATTTGTCGCAACTAGAAGGGAATTCGA
>JAQBFG010000219.1:0-16952 GCA_032123495.1 Candidatus Zixiibacteriota bacterium
CAGTTGCTCTTGGCATCAGATTAAATGTCTGAAAGACAAAACCGATTTCCTTGTTCCTTATTGTAGCAAGGTCATCTTCTTCCATCTGACTTACGCGATTGCCGGCAAAATAGTATTCACCTTTGCTCGGCGTATCGAGACATCCGACCAGATTCATCAGGGTCGATTTCCCTGATCCGGACGGACCCATAATGGCAATATAATCGCCCTTGTTTATTTCAATGGAAACCCCTTGAAGAGCATGCACCTGGATAGTGCCCATCTCATAGGTTTTCCAAATATCTTTGGTTTCGATTAAAGGCATATCTTAATCCAAATCTTTTTCTTCATTATCATCCTCAGCTTCAATCTTATCACCATTCTTGATCGATCGGAGGGTTTTAAAAGGTCCCGTTATAACTGTATCGCTTTCATTGACACCCATCACTACTTCAATACTTTTCTGGTCGGCGATACCGGTTTCAACCGGAACAAATTTGGCGACACCATCGCTGACAACAAAAACACCCTTGACTTCTTTTTTCTCCTTTTTGTCTTTTTTCTTTGATTTTCCAACTACTTCCAGAGAATCTTCATTTGTTGCAGCGTGCGCTGTTGGAACAAAACCGCCGGAATCATCTACTTTGGCCAATGAATCGGCATCAAGCGAACGCATAACAATTGCTCCATACGGAACTGAAAGAGCGTCTATTATTTTATTGGTTTCAATATCAACGGTGGCCGACATCCCGGGCCTGATAAGAGTGTTGGTTTCTTTAAATAAAACTTTCACCTTAAAATTGGTTGCCTGATCCTGTGTTCCCGAGCCGCTCATTATTGCTGTGTTACCAATCTCTATAACTTCGCCAGCAAAGACAGTATCGATAAAGGCATCAATTTCTATTTTGGCTTTCTGACCCAAGGCGATTTTAATAATCTCTGTTTCATCAACATCAACTTCTACTTCAAATGAGGACATATCAGAGATTGTCATTAAGGTTCTGCCCTGAGTAAAAGCGTTTTGAGCAGGAGCGATCTCACCAACCTCGGCATCTATATAAGTGATAATGCCGTCCATCGGCGCCGCGATACTGGTTCTGTTAAGAAAGTCCACAGCCTTTTCATAACGAGCCCGTGCCGAACTGGTCTGACTTTCCATTGCTTCTAAGTTATACTTGTAATTCATATAAGCGTACTCGGCATCCTTATATACTCTTTCAGAAGTCAGATCGCGAGCAAACAGCGCTTTTTGGCGTTCATATTCCTCTTCTGCCTGTTTAAAGTTGGCCCGAGCACCTTCCATACGTGATTTGATCTCATTTAATGCATACCGACTCTGATCAACATCTTTCTGAAGCTGAACCGTATCGAGTAAAACCAACATATCGCCTTTATAAATTTGTTGACCGTCAACAACCGGGATACCAATTATTTCAGCTGTTACTTCTGCAGTTATGTTAACACGAGTTTGTGGCTGAACATAACCAGAAGCCGATACTTCTTCGGTAATATCAATTATTTCAACCAATTCCGTCTTAACTTTGGTAGTTCTCTCGCCGCTGCTGACGATATTGCCAACAATAATAGCGATTACTACGATCCCCCCCAGAATCATTAACAATTTTTTGTTTTTTCGAAAATTCATTATCGATCCTCCAAAACCTTAGATTATTTTCACCTTACACCCATGGCATTTTCAAGTGTCGCCACAGCTATGTTATAGTCAAATTCTGATTGTATTTTATCATTCTGGGCACGAATCAAGCTAACTCTGGAATCGAGTAATTCAAGTATTGTTGCCGCACCCAAATTATATTTTTCCTGAGTAAGAGACATATCTTCACGCGCACTTGCTTCAGTTTCACTGGCTACAGCCAGCATCTCTTTGGCGCGATTCATATCCCTGAAAGCCTCTTTAATTATTCTGGATACATTATTTTTCTCATAATAAAAACTTGCCCGCGCATTATTAAGTCCTGCCTTGGCGCTGGATAAGGTATATTTCCTGCTAAAATTTTCAAAAATCGGCAGGCTTACTGTCGTTCCAATCGTCCACGAGCCGTCATTATTACTGAATTCTTTAACCTGATGCCAAAAATGATTGCCGTATGACTTGCTCAGAGAGACAGAAACAGTTGGAAAAAAACGTCCCCATGCAGATCGAACATTATTTTTGGCCTGACTTAGGCTATTTTCAGCGGCCAATAAACCGGGATAATTACTAAGGCCAAAATTTAGGGCGTCACTTTCAACACCATTATATTCTTTGGTCGAATATTCAGGTGAAAAATCGGCATTGGAATTAATATCCAAACCAATTAACCAAGTTAAATAAGAACGGGCATTTTCAATGGCATTTTCAGCATCTATAAAACTAATTCTATCAAGCCCATATTGCACTTTTGCTTTAAGAACATCAGATTTTGATGCCGAACCGACCTCAAATTTTGATTCAGCCAGCTTTAATCCTTCTTCCCCTTGTTTGACCGATTCCTCACGCATCACTTTGGTTTTAATGGCCGCCAAATAATTAAAGTACCGCCTCTTTACTTCCAAAATCAAATCCTGCTGCGTCATTTCAGACATGTTTTTGCTGTATAATTTCCCAGCCTTTGCGCCCAAATAATTGAATATGTTTTGACCACCATTAAACAGAGTCAAATTTGCAGAAGCACCAAGAGAATATCCCTTACTTTCTTTTATTGGATTATACGAATTGGTCTCTGAAACCGACCCACTTGCTGTAACACGCGGCAGGAAATTACCAACAGCGTTCCAAACGCCAGCGTTGGCTGTTCTGACATTTCCTCTGGCACTTATGACATTAGGATGATTCTTCAAGGCCAGCTCAATGGACTGGTCAAGCGTTAATGTTTCAGCTGACACAAAGACCGCTAGTAAGAGTAGGAGTCCTGTTAACATCAATGTTTTGCGATTGGCGAAAGGCATTATTTCTCTCCTCAATTAATTAATAAACTATTGACCCGCCGGTAAACATATTGGCTCCAGCAACCAGCGAAATAAATATTATCCAAATTATTAAAAGTACAATAACAAACTTTTTAGGTTTCATTTGATAAACAATACCAAGACCGATACCGGTTACAATTATTCTCCAGACAGAAAACAGATCGATCTGACGAAATAGATAATACAAGAATGAACCGTCATTGACCGGTGTTAATAGTCCCAGCCCGGTATAAACAAACATCGAATCTTTTAGTACCATCATAATGGTACGAACAATATCACCCAGAAATCCGATAAGAGCCGCCCAGGCGACAACATTCACAATTGTCCAAAAACCGGCTTTGCCTCCGAAAATAAAATTACCCGACAACATTCCGACAGAAGCGATGATTATCCATAAAAGTAGCGGTACACCGGTTGAGATTAACGGCGAATACCAGAGAAATTTGTTTTCCCTCGCTTCATCAAACTGCTTTGTAACATCCTCTACCATTTGCGCGTATCGGTCGGCGGGCATTCTCTCTTCAAACGCTTGCAACATTTCCATTGAGGAAGCTTCCATGCCTTCAGCATAAATTGGTCTGGTTTGGTAATAGATAGCAGTGCCCAAAATACCGACAATAATCAATGGAATCAGCCAGGCAGTCTTGCCAGTTAAGGTTCCAAACAGTTTTGACGGTTCAGAGAACAGCATCATTATTCGGGATATCAATCCCGGCTGTTCTATCTGTTCGGAAGTTTGTGAGGTTTGAATGTTGTTTTCCATATTTTTTTATCTCCACTCTATCTGACGACGCCAGAATTTAAAAGTTGCATCAATTTTGAGTATATACTTTCAATATGATAAAATATTCATTTCAATAAAGTAAAATAATGCCAATAATGCCACCAAAAAAAAAGCCCCGTTTTAAGCGGGGCTTTTAAATTATCCAAAAATCAGACTATTCTCTGATGTATGTCACTTTAATCAAGGGGAACCCGGCACCTAAACCGGACAAACCAGATGACCAGTTCGTCATATCAAATGATAAAGTTCTTTGCGAGTGTTCGGTAGTATCTGAAACTTCATCCCACCTCGGCATATCACCGACATAAAGTATCAATGGGAAATTGGTCGAATCGCTGGTAAAATTATCAGGTTCCAGAGTCACCATAACTTTGCCCTCGTTACTACCAGGGCTGGTAAATGCTATCGAACTGACGCCAGGCGGCAGATTTAAGAGGAAATCTTCACCCGGAAGCGGTGGGACACGATGATTATCGGTATACGGATTACCATCATCCGGCTGATCAAATCTCTTAAAAGTACCGGTTGAAACCATCGGCGCATCAAGCGGTGAAATTTCCGTTCCAATATAAAAGGGTGCCCAATTGGGTTGACTCAATTTAGCAAACGAAGACGTTGGGGATAAATATGGAGAAAGCACCCACCCCTTATAATGCCATTTTTTATCATACTCCGGAGTAAAATCATCGGCGGCATCAGCAAGATCGGGACTTTCTTCAAATGAGTTAATAAATTTATCGACTTTTATAAAATGCTCATTATATGTAAAATTCAAATCATGGTCATAACCGGTATATGGCCTAATCTCATAAATGCGATCCTCTTCGGTTAACCAGGTATCACTCGCTTCATCATAATCGCTGTATATTGTCACTGTATCATAACGCAAGGCCGTGTCTGTATTCACCAGCGGAGCGACAAAATCAAACTCGATATAAGTATGAATAAAAGTATCCAAGACCAGCGAATCCCGCATCATATAATTGGAGTCGGTTATTACTCTGATATAGTTTACATCCAAACTGTCAGTAGTAAAAGCAAGGGTGTCGACCGGTAGTGTATCGCAATCATCGGTGGAACAAATAACAACAAAAGTATCTGCCAAAAGAGTGTCTACTACATCATAATATGTATAAATTGTATCTCTGCCACCGGGACCTTTGATCCAAAATATTTCATCAGGATCAACTTCAGAAATATCAACTGATGTGGAATCTGTGCAACTATCATACTGATATCTGTGATAATTATTACATCTAAAATATGCAGTGTCCAACTCATGAATATCCAGCAAAAGCGGTCGGTCCTGAGTATTATTTATCGATAGAATCACATCGGTCGTGTCAGCAAACATCAATGAATCATAAATATACTCTGAAAACCAGACACCACTGGCATCATTCGATTGGGAGTTGGAATCAGATGGTGTCTCCACAGAGAAGAAACCATACGCCAGCCACAGATCAACCGGAAAAACCATCTTCATCAATCGTTCTTCATTGGAATACAGTGTATCCTGCAGCATAATTGGGCCGATTGAGGATTGCGGCAAAATTGTGCCTGATGGAGGATCACCTATATTTTCGACACTAACGCCAATGAAACTATAAAACGGATCAAGAATATCATAGTTAACCGTCCAGATAGAATCAATCACGTTGCTGTCAAGATCATAAAATCTATACTGAGTATCACCCCAATAGAAACTTCCAACCGAATAGGCCATCTGGGCAGTATCAATAACCCAAATATGATAATAAAAGCTGTCTGGCAATGACGGCAATCTTTCTGGTTCCAAAATAATTCTGGTTGTCGAAACCGGCGCCAGGACATCATCAGGCTGAGAACAGCCAAACACAAAAATTAACATAACGGCGGCTAAGATGGTGAGTGTCAAGCGGTTAAAACGCCTATTCATATCTAATTATCCTCCTGCGACTTGCATGTTTAATATATCAAAAGATTATACTTTATCCTCTACCCGCTGTCAAGAGCTTTATTGCAAATTTCCCTGTCCAAAACCTCCTTATATCCTCTTGCCATATTTACACTTTCTAAAGTAACGACGTTTGAAACCGATAATATGATTAATTAAATAATACTATTTTTGGAGTCAGTTTTGAAAATATGTCCGGAATGTAAAACCGAGAATAAATCAGATGACGCCCAATTCTGCAATAAATGCGGCGCCCCTCTGGCAGGAAAAGCAAATATTACCACTGCCGATAATTCTGATATTGATGACGATCTTGAATTTGAAGTAACCGAAGCAGCCCAGACAGATTCCCCACAACTGTTTGGGAATCGTCCCACCGGCGATAAAAAGCGAGACGATGAACCTTTGGAGATCGAGGCTAATGCTAATTTGCTCGGCGACGATCAGATTGAGGTTTCGGCCGAATGTGAAATACCGACTGACAAACTACCGATCAATGATGTTGAATCGCAAAAACCTCAAAGCCCCTCACCGGCCAAATCTGAGAATTTAGCAAAACCGGAACCGTTTGAAGTTGATTGGGGAACACCGGCCAAAAATGAAAAATATATTTCCTCGGCAAATCAGGAAACGCCGGAATCAAAGGATAATATCCCATCGGCTGACGATTTTTCAAAAAAGCGTTCAGAGATGAAACCCGAAATAGAAAATAATTCTCATCCAATCAAACCAATCGCACCAATAATAACAAAATCAAATAAATCAAAACAGAATGAACCTGAATCATCCGAATCCAAAATCACCAAATCATCACGGGTGAGAGGAATAGCTTATTTCCACAAAAATATAATTCAATTGGCCGGAATGCCATTCCTTCACGAAAACGAAGAGATTACGTACAAAGATAAGCCATATCGTCTTAGACCATATCAGATTAGTAAAAAGGCTAAGATGATTGGTATTGCCGCCATGTTTGTATTACTTTCTATAGTAATCGGCTCACAAATTATCGGTCCGGCTCTTCCGGGTCAGGGACAGATCGTGGGCATCGTCCTTGATGAAGAGGGGCAGCCATATTTGGGCGGAGCCGGAATCTACATTCCTGAACTTGATAAATCTGTTACCTCAAATGCACTTGGTTTTTTCCGTTTCGACGATGTTCCAACTGGCTCTTATGAAGTTATTTACAAACTTGGCGATGACCTGGGTGGTAAAGACAACATCACCGTAACCGCCGGTTCCTTTACGATGAGGAGTTTTGGTGATTATGATCTAATTGAAGAGACTATTGAACTCAGTTCCAATCAGGAAATGGAGAAACAGAAACCTGTCTCATCCTCCACTGAATCAGCGAAAAAGATTTCAACTACCAATCAGAAAGAAACGGCACCTAAGAAACAATCATCTCCGGGTTATGGTAAAATAAAACTCGATGCAAACATCGAAGATGCTAAATTTGTTGTTGATGGCAAAACTCTTGGTGCCGGCAACAACACTTTTACCAAGATCAAAACAGGTAAGCGCAAAATTCAGGTTTCAAAACCAGGTTATACAGAATATTCTGAAATTATAACTGTTTCAAAAAACAAGACCGCAACTGTAAAGGCAAATCTATCCCGGAAGGCGACCGATTCCAATGAAACATTGACCGCCAATGATTATTTCGATTTGGGTAACGATGCTTTTGTCGCCGAAAAATATGAATCTGCCATAGGCGAATTTACAAAGGCCATAGAATTATCACCAAATCATGTTGATGCATATAGCAAAAGAGCGCAGGCGTATGTTTCCATGGGTAATAATGACAAGGCGGCGGCCGATTACATAAGGCTTGGTGAAATTTACAGTTTTAAAAACCAGAATGGGTTGGCAATCAGCCAATTCACATCAGCTTTAAAATATTCCAAAGATAATACGACCGCATTGGTGGGACGAGCTGGGGCCCGAATGGACAAAGGCGAGTATCGTTCCGCACTGATAGATTATACCCGCGCCATTGAAATTAATGATCAATTTTACCCGGCTCAATTTGGCGCCGGAGTCGCTGAGTACAAACTTGGTGACAATAAAAATGCCGAGAAATATCTCAAGAAAGCCAAAAATCTTAATGATTCCAATCCACAACTATATCACTATCTTATGCTGAACTATCTGGCCAGAGATAATATCAAACAGATGCAAAAGGCGTATGCCCAGTTTAAAGTTATTGCCGGATCGAGTGAATTGGCGGATTTTAAATCATCAAATCGCTTTGCACCGGTGGTCAGATTAATTGATGAAAAAGATCTTTAATCTTTTTAAGCCATACATAAATTTATAAACCGGTCAGATGGCCGGTTTTTTTATTGTAATTTTACCTGTTATTTTTTAAATCTTTTGATATATATTTAGTGTAAAAGAAGTAGTTAAGGTGGAGAATTATATGACTTTAAATTACAAGAAGAATCTTATCATTAAGAAAATACCTTTTCATGCTGCCCTCTGTTTGGCAGTACTGTTGCTCTTTGCCTCCGCAATTAATTCAGAGAGCACTGTCCCTGATATTGGAGATTTTCTCAAGATTGGAAGAAATATCGAACCGCAATATGTACAAGCCACAGGTGATATTTTCTTTCTTGGCCGTTCGACTGGAACGGTACAGTTATATCGTATTAATGATAAGGGTTGGCCATATCAGCTAACGGCCCTTGAAGATGGAATTGAATGGTACAAAATATCTCCTGATGGGACAGAAGCAATCGTCGGAGCTTCGGCCGGTGGCGATGAGCAAACTCAGTTGTATTTGGTAAAAACCAGAACCGGTCAAACATCGGCTATTACCAAAAGACCCGAAGTAAAACATGCCTCTGTTTTTTGGCAAAAAGATCGTGATGGATTATACTACCGCAACAATGCGAAGAACCTGAAAGATTTTAATATCTATTACTATGATTTTGCGACCAAAAAAGAATCCCCGTTATTTGAGATGGAAGGTAATAATGCCACTGGCGACATATCATTTGATGGCAAGTATATGATTATCTATCATATGAGCAGTAATATCACCAACGATCTATATCTTCTGAATATAGAAACCGGTAAGTTTCAATTATTGGCGTCAGGCAATGAAGACATAAGGTACAATTATCCATCACTATCTGTAGATAACAAATCTCTTTTTGTTATCTGCAACGACAACCCTGATGGAATAATGAAATTGGCCGAGATAGAGATAGGATCGGGTAAAACCAAATTCCTCTACCCTGATTCCAAACTTAATGTTGAGATCCTCTGTTTTTCAGAGAATCGCCAATATATGTTCTGGACCTCCAACAAAGATGGCTATTCGGATATCAATTTTTATGACTTAGTTAACGGACAGAACCTGCCGATTCCTGAGGTGGCGGGACAAATCACTGATCCTCAGTTATTAAATAACGGGGAATTGGTATTCACTTATGACAGCCCCGTCTACACCAGTGATATATGGCGATGGGATTGGCAGACAAAAATACTTGAGCAAAAAACCTTTGCGACTTACGCCGGAATCGACCAAAAGCTATTCACAGAACCTAAGCTGATAAAATACAGCTCTTTTGATAGTTTGGAAATCTCTGCCTTTTTGTATTTGCCGGCTGATTACGATAATCAACCGATTCCATTTATAATTCGCATTCATGGCGGACCGGCCGAACAGTTTCGGCCATATTTTGTCCGCAACTTTCAATATTTTCTATTAAATGGGTATGGTTTGTTGGTCCCGAATATCAGGGGATCGCTTGGATATGGAAAAGAGTTTGCCAATCTTGACAATTATAAAAAACGTATGGATGCCATAAAAGACATCAAAGCGGGAGCAGATTATCTTCTTGAAAATGGATACACGCAAACAGAAAACCTGGGTATCATGGGACCAAGTTATGGCGGATTCGCCGTTTTGGCAACTATTGTTGAGTATCCTGATCTTTTCTCAGCCGCCATCGACAGGACCGGAATATCTAATTTTGTTACTTATTTAAAGAATACTAAAGAATATCGCCGATACTTGCGAGAGACAGAATATGGCCCGTTATCTGATTCGGCTTTTTTGGAATCTATCTCCCCTCTTAATAAGGCACATTTAATTAAAACGCCATTATTAATTGCTCATGGTGAAAATGACACCCGTGTCCCGATTAGTGAAGCCCGTCAGATTATAAAAGCGATCCAGGATAATAACGGAACGGTCGATTCCTTGATTTTTCCTGATGAGGGTCATATTATTTCTAAAGAGACAAACCGAATCGCACTATATCGAAAAGTGGTGGAATTTTTTGATAAATACCTAAAAGAGAAATAGGCGATAATTATCAGCAATAAAAAAGCCCCGCTAAAAGCAGGGCTTTTTTTATTGCTTTGATTTTTTTAAATATTGTTGTCGATCCAGTAATCAACCGAAAACTTATCTTTCAGCTCTTCTCCCAATCGTGTCGCCTCTTCATATGTTTCCAGATTTCCAATTCTGATTCGGAAATACGAAACATCGTCAATATAAACTTCTGAGACAAATGCCTCATACCCTCTCGCGATATACTGCTCGGCAGCATAATTGGCACCCAGACGGGTTGTGCCGGAGCCGATTTGAACCGTAAAACCACCGGTACCGCCCGCTTCATAGCGACGGTTAGCCAGTTCCTCTTCCGCTGACAATGGTTCCTCAACCTCTTCAACAACATCAGTAGCCTCGATGGCTGAGCTGTCGGAAGCTGTTTTAGCAGCTTCAGTTTCCAGAGCTTCCTGTTCCAGCTTATTAACATCGTCTTCGCTTTTGTTACAGCCTATGAAAACTACCAAAACCAAAGCAAATAAGAATACTATAAGGGTCCTAATCATTTGACCTCCTATCAATTATAATTTCATTTGTAAAATTAAAGCTTCCCATTAAATGTTTGTCAATATAAAAGAATATCGGCCATGTTAAATGATTTGTAATAAAATTAATTGAAAATGAAACAATTTTGTGATAAGATGTTATAAAATATGGGAAAAGAAATGAAATACAAAAAAAATATACTAGATATCATCGGCAACACACCTCTGGTGCAAATCAGCAACGGAATGCCGGAAGATGACCCCCTTCTGCTTGGGAAATTGGAATTTATTAATCCGTGCACTTCGGTAAAAGACCGAATGGCCGTATATATCCTTAAAAAGGCCCTCAAAGAGGGTAAGCTGAAACCGGGCGATACTATCATTGATAACTCATCAGGAAACGCTGGGGCATCCGAGGCAATGGTTGCTGCCATTCTTGGATTAAAGGCGATTATCACCGTTCCGGCCAAAACCAGTCAGGAAAAAATTGATTTAATCAGAGCCTTTGGTGCCGAGGTTATCGTCTGTCCCGCAGATGTTCCTCATGATGATCCTGATGGCTACTACATGAAAGCTATTCAACTGGCCGAGGAAAACGGTTACTTTCATGTTAATCAGTATCATAGTCAGAATAATGTTGAGGCCCATTATAATTCAACTGGCCCTGAGATCTGGGACGATACCGACGGAAAGATCACGCATCTTATTGCCGGTATCGGCACCGGCGGAACAATGTCAGGAGTCGCAGGTTATCTTAAGGAGAAAAACAAAAATATTCAGACAGTTGCGGTCGATCCAGTCGGCTCGATGTTTGCCCCATTTTTAAATGATAATAAATTGGTCGAGGCTGGCGCATACAAAATGGAGGGAATCGGTTCCGATGTTATGACTAAAGCTTTACACCCTGATGTAATTGATACGGTCATTACAGTATCGGATGCGGATGCTTTTGCGACTTCAAGACAATTGGCCCAGAAGGAAGGTATCCTTTCCGGAGGTTCTTCGGGAGCGGCGGTCTGGGCAGCAAGACAACTTGCTCCTCAACTTGACAAATCAGCAGTAATGGTAGTCATCATCCCGGATACGGGAGCAAAGTATTTAAGCAAATGTTTTAATGATGAATGGATGAAGCAGCAAGGCTTTAAGATTTAGAATTTTAAGGAAAAAATATGAAAAGATTTTCAATGCGAGTTCTACTCATAATAACTTTAGTTTTGGCCTCTTTTATTTGCAGTCAGGCTAAAACACAAGAATCAAAACCGTCCATTTCTTCAGAGGAAGTCTTTTGGGATTTTGGTTTTGTTCCTTTTGATTATGAATTGGTGCATTTTTATGATATCAAGAATAACGGAAATGGAAATCTATATATAACTCATATAGGTAGTAGTTGTGATTGCAGTCATGGCCGTGCTTTGGATACTTTAATTCGCCCCGGTGAATCGACAAAAATAAAGGCGACATTCAGCACCAAAAATTATTACGGAAAAAACACCAGAACCCTCACTTTAGCAACTAATGACCCCGAAAACCCGGTTTTTAATCTTGAATTCGTTTCGCTGATCGGCGCTCTGCCCAAATATGTTGAGGCGCAACCCAATGCCCTGTTTTTCCTTCCGCCCCATAAGGACAAAGATGTTAAACTGGTGAATAAATCAAAATCGAATATCAATGTCACAATATCTTTGGAGCCAGATTCGATCTTCACTATCAATGACACGGAACTTGAAATTAAACCTGGTTCATCGGCAACAATCAAAGTCACTCCCAATTCGGAATTAAGTGCCGGCACTTACCATAGCAGCTTTTTGGTTGAGTTTGGAACCGAACCGAATGTGCGGGTTACCGTTCCGGTCAAAATTGTCAGATACTGATATTTTTATTAAATTTGTTGGGAATACACTTCAAAAAAGCGCTTGACAAAGGCGTTTAACCCGATGTATACTAAGTAACTTTTGAAAAAAAGTAACGAGGGTGACTCTCTGTGTCCCTGGGTAGTTTCCTAGCCCCCTCTACCCAACCGGAGTAGCGCCCTCTTTATTTTGGCAACGCCACCTATCTAAATCCAATCAAAAACTGGAATAAATTAAGAGTTTACCTCGAAATATTCAGATTAGGTATTTGGGGGCATAAAAAAACGCCGCCTAAAGAAAAGCGGCGTTTACAAAACAGTTTATTACTTAATCTGCTTTTTCAATACATTCGACCGGACAGACCTCGACACAACTCGGACCATCATCCTGATCTTCGCATTCATTGCAGGTATCAGGATTAATCACATAAATGTCTCCCTCGGTGATAGATTCGGTTGGGCACTCGGGAAGACAAAGATCACAAGCAGTGCATTCGTCAGTAATCTTCATAGCCATTGTCAATACCTCCAAAATAAAGTCAACATTGCTTTCATTTTCGCGCAAATATAGAAAATTTTATTCAATTGTAAAGGGAAATAACTCCAAAAGCATTTTTTTTTTGTGGAAGTCATTAATTTTTGAGAAACATTGCCAGATTTTGATCAAAATCTCAATACTTAATGAATATAATATTAGTCCTTTTCAAAAATGAAAAGATTACTATACTGATGAAGTACCCAAAATATACTGCCAAATTAAGGAGTCAAATGAAAAATCCAAAGAATCGATGCCAAATGGCGCTAATTATTACCCTGCTTTTGATTTCATCAGTTATTGCAAAAGCTGCTGGCACCGAAAACAAGGTAGTTTTCCTGCAATTTCACATTGACTCCAATTCTATTTCATTGACTAAATCGACTATGGCTGATGGTGAATTGAAAAAAACCCGCATCAGAACAGAAAGTAAAGAAATCTACTTCGAAATCGTTTCCAAAGACTCGCAGCTTCTTTCTTCCGGCAATATCGAAAACCCACTGGTAAGGAAGTTTGAATATGAAAACCCTGATAAACCAGGCGAGATACTTAATAAAATAATCAACCTTGAATCTGCGGAATTTACTGTCCGCGTTGACTATAATAATCGAATAGATAAAATCAATTTTTATCGGACTCATTTTGAAAAAGATATCAAATCTGTCAGAAACTCTGAAAATCTGATCGGCTCAGTTTCACTCAGTTCAATATCTGGAGGCGAAAATGAGTAGAAGATTTAACATTTCATTTACTATATTAATTATATCAATTTTAATATTCTCATCCGCTTCTTCACAAGGCGTTCTCAATAAAATATTAGACAATGGTCCCAAAAATAAACGCATAAATATTGTCTTTCTTGGCGATGGTTACACATCAGCTCAACAATCGCAATTTGATGCAGATGCCACCAGTTTTCTCAATTATCTTTTTACCATCGAACCTTTTGATAACTATGAAAACTATTATAACGCCTATACAATCTTTATCGAATCAATTGAATCGGGAGTAGATCATCCGGCGACAGGCGTTTATAGAAATACATATTTTAATGGCACATTCGATAGCTATGGCATAACCAGATTAACTACCATACCGCCAAATAACTTTGACGGCAGTTATTCCAATGGTATGGGGAAAGTGATGAATCTGCTGGCGGCGCACTTGCCTGATTATGATATGGTTATCTTACTATTCAATGATCCCGAATATGGCGGTTCGGGTGGATCGATATCTATCTCATCGGTGCATTCATCTGCTCCTGAAATTGTCGCCCATGAGGTCGGACATTCTTTTGGAAATCTTGCCGATGAATATGATTATCTGGGTGGCAGCACCCATGAAGCACCCAATGCCACCGCTCAGACGGTCCGTGAGTTGATTAGATGGAACCATTGGATTCTGCCATCAACCCCAGTTCCGACCCCGGAAACATCCCCCTATTTTGATCTGATCGGTCTTTTTGAAGGCGCGGTTTATCAACAAACAGGTTGGTATCGTCCCAAGTATAACTGTAAAATGCAATCGCTGGGAGTGCCATTCTGTTCGGTCTGCTCCGAACAATTGATAATATCTGAATATTCCTTCATATCCCCTTTGGAGTCCTATTCACCGGCCAACGATGAAATTACAATACTCGCCAACAGCTCACAGATATTTGAAATTGTCCCTATGTATCCGACGATGAATGTTCTTGATATCCAATGGTATCTTGATATGACTCCAATTTCGGGGGAAAATTCAGAGGCTTTTGAGTTTAGTGCCAATGAAGTCGACTGGGGTAGCCATACCATTTCAGTCGAAGTCTCAGATAATACGTCATTGGTATTAAATGACCCTTCCAATCTGTTAATCGATTCACACAGCTGGAATGTTTTTATAGAGGCCGGCGACTCCGATTATGATGGTTTTGGCGATGATATCGATAATTGCCCGGAAATTTCTAATCCGGGTCAGGAAAATGCCGACCTTGATGCTCTTGGTGATTTATGTGATCCTTATTGTTGCGCAATTGCAGGTGATGCAAATAATGATTATAATGTTAATATATTAGATGTGGTTTTCCTGATTAATTACAAGTACAAAGCTGGCGATGAACCAATCTGTTTACATCAGGGCGATACCAATACCAATACTTTAATAGATATTTTGGATATTGTCTATTTGATAACATTCAAATATAAAAGTGGTCCGCCACCGGGATGTTTGTAAGGTTATTTATTTTATATTGATTGATTTAAAGTGATGTTTTTCCCAGTAGAAACATCACTTTAGTAAAATCGTTTTCCTGATTACTTCTTCATTATTAGTAGAGAATCTTATGAAATAAACACCAGAGCAGACATTGTACCCCAGATCATCATCCGCTTCCCACTCAACAAATTGATTTTTGGCGGGAATAATATTCTTTGAATAAACTTTCTGGCCAATAAGATTATAGACATCCATCTCAATCGGACTTAGATTCGTCTGGGATAGATTAAATCTGACCGATGAATTAAATGGATTTGGAAATGGCTGGCTGACATTAAATTCTTCAGGAAGAGACAAATCATTGCTTTCAACCGATGTCGGATTTTTATTTGAGACTACTACATGGAAAATGTGAGGATAATAATCTCCGACGGCCTGAATAATTATCTGACTGTTAATTGGCAGTTGTGATTCAATTCCTTCATTGAGTTCAATACCAATCTTAGCGGTCGCACCAACCTCAAGCAGGACAATATTTTCTGACGGGGCAAATAACGAATGATCATATCTTATTGATAATTCAAGATTATTTGTTCCGGTATTCTCCAATACAATATTATTTTCATTATTTATATTTAAATCATAGAGAACCAAACTTTGCGGCTTAATCGTAAAATCAGAAAGGCAATTTATATCGACAAAAAGAAGTTCTGAAAAAGCCTCATCCCACATGTCGGCGACCCTGATAGTAATATATCCGCTCTGCGACAAATTGAAGCTTGCTGTCAATGAATCATCCCCGGTTGTCGCCAATATCTCGCCGTCAGTATATATTTTTGTACTGTCATCTGAGAATAGCACTTCATAAAACATAGGACTGCTATTTTGAATCCCCCCCAAATCTTCATAAGGTACATGCCAATCCAAGACTTCTAAACCAACCATCGCGCATGCTCCTGTAGGCACAGAATTAAAACTGGAGTCGTCCATAGGACAAATAAATTGCGGAAAATATGGCGGTTGACTGTTCACACCGATCATGGGCGATGTCGGATACCCGGGAAGCCATTCAAGGGCCAGATAGACATTAAAAATATCATCAATTCCCAGATCAGTGGATCGTTCAATAAATGCCCCATGTATATCTGCATCTTCTGCCAAACCGACATATTCGTACCAGAGATCATCATAATAATTGTCTGTAATTTTTTCCATAACAGCCATTCTAATTGGTGAATATTGATCTCCCGGGAGACTAGAAGACATATTGCCATTGAGAATATATGTATTCGCACTTTCGATATAGTACGGGGGGGTAAGATCAATAGTTGTGAATATACAGTACTGCCGATCATCCTTCGAAGGTATTACCCCTCTTTCTGGAATTATTGTATTGTTTCCAATATTTTTTATATATCTGCCTGGATGAAACCAATATAGCTCGAAACCACCACTACCGTCACCGTAGATTATAGGAGAAACAGGAGATTCAATCTCCTCAGCATATGCATTAAATGAGGTACAACTAAATAGAATAATTATAATACGAATTAATAAAAATGATCTCAGATCCGTTAAACGCATATCTTTTCATTTCAGTGTGTATAAATTTAAATGAAAAGATAAACCAATTTTGTGAAAAATCAAGGCGAAAAAAAGGCGGCTTCCGGATTTGAACCGGAGAATGGAGGTTTTGCAGACCTCTGCCTTACCACTTGGCTAAGCCGCCAATAAAAAAAAGCGGGAAACGAGACTCGAACTCGCGACAGCCACCTTGGCAAGGTGGTGCTCTACCAACTGAGCTATTCCCGCTTATTGTGCCATCTTGAATATATATCGGAAATTTATAATGTCAACTTATTTGAATAAGGAT
>JAQBFG010000220.1:0-14098 GCA_032123495.1 Candidatus Zixiibacteriota bacterium
TGCTATATACTTTAGAAGGTGGTCTTAATAATATTGATGATTGCTTAGAGTATTGTAAGGAGTTTTTGCAAAATCCAATGAGAGCTTGGAAAACAGCCGATATAGATCTTCAACAGAGGTTCCAAAACCTCATTTTTCCCGAAAAATTAGAATACTTTAAAGGAACATTTGGAACTCCCGTAACCTCTATAATTTTCAATGTATTAAAGGATGAAAAGTCACTTCAGTCAATCAAAGCTCCCCCGGCAAGACTCGAACTTGCGACCCGCTGATTAACAGTCAGCTGCTCTACCAACTGAGCTACAGGGGAGTGTAGATACCTCCAATATCGTCAATCTAACGATATTTTGCAGTCCACAATTATACTTTTTTTCTCAGGTTTGTCAAGCCGAAAAAAAGCGATATGCCAAAATTATCAATATAAATTTAAGGATAGAACTCTGGTAAATTTTGAGTAATATCTTTGAAATTTAAGTGTTTATATAGGTAAAAAAATCATGGAACCTTAAACAAAACCGCTTTGTAAAACCAATACAAAAATGAACGCAAAGCCGGTAAAAACCGGAAGGAGTTGTTATGAGAACAAAACAATTAATATCTGTGTTATTGAGCGGAATTTTAATACTATTTGCCGCAAATTCCGTATTTGGTCAAACATCGGATACCTGGCTCGGCGTTTACGCCCAGACTATTGATGATGACCTGATGGAGGCTTTTAATCTCGATCATAATCAGGGCGCGCTTATAAAGCAGGTTGTTCCAGACTCACCGGCGGATGAAGCTGGTTTAAAGCAGGGTGATATTATTATCAAACTGGGGAAAAAGGAATTAATTGATTCCGATGATCTCTCCAAAACTGTTATGACGATGAACCCGGGTGATAAAGTTGATATTCTGATAATTCGTGATGGCAAAGAGAAAACTATTATGGCCACACTCGGTGCGGGCGATAAGGAGGATTTTGAACCAAAGCAGAGATTTAAATGGTTTGGCCAACAGAATCAGGGCGGACCACATTCAAAATTTAAGACCTTCACTTTTAATGAAGATGATTTCAAAAATAGCTATATCGGTGTTAATCTGGAAACTCTTACCGGCCAACTTGGAGATTATTTTGGAGTCGAGGATGGCAATGGAATTTTAATTACTGAAGTTATCGACGATTCTCCCGCAAAAGAAGCCGGGCTGAAAGCGGGAGATGTTATCATTAAAGTTGACGGCGAAGAGATTTTCGATATTTCTGATATTCAAAAAGCTGTTCGTCAAAAGGAAAAAGGCGAGGAAGTCGAGATAACATTACTTCGCAATAAAAAGAAAAAGGAATTGACTGTTGAAGTAGCCGAGGCTCCCGAAAGTCTTAATCAGCCGTTTATGTATCACCTTCCCGATCCGGATAATTTCCATTCCTTTAGAACGAATATGAAAGGGATGTTTTATGGCGATTGGGATGAAAAAGGGTTATCTGGCGATGAAAATGAGGAGATGATGAGGAAAATGCAAAACGAAATTGATGGGCTGAAAAAGGAGCTAAAAAATATTCAGGATAAAATAAATTAGAGATAAAAACCTGTTTCTTAATTAGATCCCAAACCGCTACCCCGGCCGGAAAATGACCGGGGTTTTTTTATTGCCTAAACAGATATTGAGTCGTATAATCAATCCAATATTCAGGGAGTTATAGAATGGCTAATTTAACCGTCGGGAAATTTTATAAAGAACGCAAAGATATTTTCGACCTGACTCTGCTAAATTCAGAGGATGGTTTGGAACAGGTTATCTTAAATTCTGAGATTCATCGTCCCGGTTTGGCACTAACCGGTTTTTATGAACGATTCCCCAGTCAACGTGCCCAGATTTTGGGTGAAACCGAAATGACATTTTTAAAACAACTGGATCATGATACTTTGGTGAAAACTGCCGAAAAGGTTTTTTCTTCGAATATTCCATTTATGATAACATCAAAAGGAATCACTCCGCCAATTGATTTCCTCTCTGCTGCCGATAAATATAAAACGGCCATATTCTCCTCCCGACTGACCACATCCGAGTTAACTAATAGGCTCTCAATTGTTCTTGATATGATATTTGCTCCATCGACAACTTTGCATGGGACATTGGTTGATGTCTACGGTGTTGGTTTGTTATATACTGGCAAATCGGGAATCGGAAAATCTGAAATTGCCCTTGATCTGGTTGAGCGGGGACACCGTTTGGTCGCCGATGATGTCATAAAAGTATTTCGGAAATCACCTGATTTATTGATTGGGACCGGTGCCGAATTATTGGGGCACCACATGGAGATACGCGGGATAGGTATCATTGATGTCGAAAAACTGTTTGGTATCCGTGCCATCAGACTTCAAAAAAGGATTGAAGTCGAGGTTCATCTGACCCAGTGGAGCGACGATATGGAGTACGAAAGATTGGGTATTGAAGATCACCAGACAACGATGCTGGGGATAAATATCCCTCAGGTTAATATCCCGATCTCACCGGGGAAAAATATTACGGTTATATCCGAGGTGGTCGCGATGAACCATATGTTAAAAAGTTATGGTGAAAATTCGGCGGCTGATTTTTCAAAGCGGCTTTCGGAGCGGTTGCAGCGCCAAACGATGATCAAAGATTATCTTGAATCTGATTACGAATAATATTAATAATATTTAAAAAAACCGGTCAAATTTTGACCGGTTTTTTTATTTAGAGCATACATTAACTATTCAACAAATTCCATCTCAAAAACCTTGAACAGGAATGAATAAATATCAGCGACTTCCTCAATGACCTTTTGAGTCGGCTTGCCGCCGCCATGTCCCGCCTTGGTTTCGACTCGGATTAAAATCGGATTATCTCCGCCATCTTTTGCCTGCAGTTCGGCCGCGAATTTTTTGGCATGGGATGGGACAACTCTGTCATCAGTATCGGCGGTCGTTATCAAAGTTGGCGGATAGACTGTACCTTGTTTGACATTATGATATGGCGAGTAGGCGTAAAGGAAATTAAAATCGACCAGACTGTCATCGGCATTACCATATTCGCCGACCCACCAGCGGCCGACACCAAGCTTATGGAATCGTAACATATCGATCAATGGCACTTCGCAGAGCACGGCGCCAAAGAGATCGGGTCGCTGGACCATACAAGAGGCAACCAACAAACCACCACCGCTGCCGCCTTCTATGGCGATTCTTTTATTGTTGGTATATTTATTTTCTATCAGCCATTCGGCTGCTCCGTTAAAATCATCGTAAACATTTTGTCGGCCTTCGCGCATCGACTCCTGGTGCCACGCTTCACCATATTCAATCCCCCCGCGAGTAACGGCAAGGACAAAGACACCGCCATTTTCGATCCACATCGCTTTGGACAATGAAAAGTATGGTGTTTGGTTAACTTGAAATCCGCCGTATCCGTACAGTATGGTAGGATGTGTCCCATCCAGTACCAAACCTTTTTTATGCGTAATAAACAAAGGTATCCTGGTTCCATCTTTGGAATTAAAGAATACTTGTTTGGTTTTATAACCGGACGGATCAAATTTGACTTCAGATTTACGATAAACAGATAACTCGGCTGTTTCGAAATTGTACCTGAACGATGTGGCAGGATATATAAATGAGGCAAATTCGATAAATAACTCAGTACCTTCACGTTCTCCCGAAATGGAATTGATTGTGCCGATCGTCGGCATTTCAATTTCTTTATCAAAACTCCCATCAAGATTATATATTTTAAGTTGGTCATAAGCATCATGCATATAAATCAGGACAAACTGATTATTGATAATTGCTGCCGATGTTAAAACATCATTGCTTTCTGGAATAATCTCCGCCCAATTTTCTTTGGCCGGATTAGTGATGTCGACGGCAATGATTCGACCCTTCTCGGCGCCAAAATCAGTTTTGAAATAGAATTTTGTACCATCGTTGTCGATCAGGCTGTAATTGGCGTCAAAATCATCAAGCAAACGGATAACTTCATCATCGCCATCTATTTTAAAATAATAAATTCCATTTTCACGATCGGTGCCGCGCCAGACATAAATCACAAGATATTGACCATCTTCAGTAACCTGCGTACCAAAACCAAGACGGTTATCATCGGGACGTTCGTAAATCAGTTTATCATCCGCCTGATCTGTCCCAAGCGTATGCCAATACAATTTATTGTAATAGGTTTCCTCGCCAGCCGGAACGGTCGCCGGGTCAGGGTAACGATCATAATAAAAACCGCTATTATCATGTTTCCAGGCCGGCGTCACAAAACGGGTGAACTTTATTATATCCTCAAGTTTCTCACCGGTCTCAATATTCATAAAATGAAGAGTCTGCCAATCGCTTCCCTTTTCGGATAAGCCATATCCTATCAAAGAGCCGTCTTTTGTAAAAGAGTAATAATTGAGAGCTATTGTACCATCATCGCTAAGTTTATTAGGATCAAGAATTACTTTGGACTCACCGCCCAGTTCGTCTTGTCTGTACATAACATATTGAGCCTGAAGACCATCATTTTTCTTGCAGACATAGAAGTTGCCTTCCTTATGTGGAAGGGAGTACTTGGGGTAATTGAAAAGCTTAGTATATCTTTCTTTAATTTTCTGCCGAATCGGGGTTGCGACAAAACCAGTTGTCAGTTCGTTTTGAGCATTGACCCAATTGATAGTCTCCTCCGAATCGGGATCTTCCATCCAGCGATACGGGTCGGCTACTTTGGTGCCGTAGTAATCATCGACCACATCGCCGATTCGAGCCGGGGGATAGTCGATGGCAATAGTTGGGACGATTGTCATAATAATGATTGCTCCTAATGTGGCAAATAGTACCTTACCCTTTTTCACAACAGAACCTCCTGCAATTAAACGAAAACTATTATGATATAATAAAGATATTGACTCTCGATAGCAATCGAATTGATTTTATTTGGACGATATAATGGATTGGGTCGGTAATAATAAAAATCAGGCTATTTTGTATTTTTCTTCAAATCCACTACTGTGGCTCCCCATGAGCCGCCTGATGATTCATGTCGGAAGGATTGTACCGAAGGATGTTTGGATAAGATCGAATGGACTATCTCCCGCAGAACACCTTTGCCTTTTCCATGTACGATACGCAGTTGGAAAATATTTTTTTCAAGGCAGGCATTAATATAATCCGGTATTAATTGTTTAACTTCTTTTGGCAAAAACAGATGAAGATCAAGGGTGCCATCAATTGGCAACTCATAGTCATTGCAATTATTATCGGACATTCTAATAGATATAGGGGAGAAGGGGAAATATCAAGACTAAAGAATTTCGGCGAGAAGTTTTTCGATATCAGCCATCATAAACGGTTTATTGAGGAAACCATCGGCTTTGGTTTTAACCTGATCAGAGTCGCACTCTTCGACCGAATAACCTGATATCATCACCACCGGCAGATTCGGTTTTTTCTCTTTTATCGCATGAAGGAGTTCCAGTCCGGTCATTTTTGGCATACGCATGTCGGTAATAACCATGGCAAAATCTTGTTGGTCGATTTTCTCAAGTGCATCATGGCCATCATTGGCTCGCTGTGCATCATATTGAAAAACTTCCAACATCTCAACGAGAAGACTGGACATATTAGGATTGTCGTCAACTATAAGTATGCTCTTTGCCATAACGGGAAATCCTCCTTATGAATAATGAATCGGCAGAAAGGTATAATACTTAATAGGTTTTGTAGGAATATAGGCCGAGTTGGCGGGATAGTTCGTTTCTTAGATTCTCCAACCCCAAATTCTTTAAAGCCGAGACATGGAATATACTCGCATCCGAGTTATTCCCTTCTGAATCTTCTACTACATCTATCTTGTTATATATCAATAAAGTAGGAATCTCGCCTGCATTTATTTCGCGAAGAACTGCTCTAGTCTGTTCAATTTTATCGCTATAAAAGGGGTCAGATGAATCAACCACATGAAGCAATAAATCGGCATAGGAAACCTCTTCAAGGGTTGATTTAAATGAGGCTACCAGTTGGTGTGGGAGTTTTTTAATAAATCCGACCGTATCGGTAAAAATAATTTTATCGGGGTATCCTGACGACATCACTCGTGTGGTCGAATCAAGAGTCGTAAAAAGCTTATTGGCTACTTCAACTTTAGATTTGGTCAGACAATTAAAGAGAGTTGATTTTCCGGCATTGGTATAACCGATCAGTGCAACCTTGAAAAGATGTTGCCGGCTTTTTCTCTGGGTGTCGCGTTGTTGCCCCAGTTTTTTTATATCTTTTTTAAGCTGCGCGATTTTAGTCCTGACCCGCCGACGGTCAATCTCAAGCTGAGTTTCGCCCGGTCCTTTGGTGCCGATACCGCCTTCCTGTCGACTGAAATGGCTCCAGGCTTTGGTCAAACGGGGCAGCAAATATTCCAGTTGCGCCAGTTCTACCTGCAGCTTGGCGGCAGCCGTTCGGGCATGGAGTGCAAAAATATCAAGGATCAATATCGACCGATCAATTACTTTCAGGTCAAAAGTAGTCTCAAGATTTCTTTGCTGGGCAGGGGAGAGAGGATCATCGAAAATAACCAGATTGGCTCCATTGTCGGCGACTTGTTCTTTTAGCATCTGGACAAATCCTTTGCCGACGTAATATTTCGGATCCGGTTTTCGAACCTGAATATTTATCGTTTCAACCTTGGCTCCGGCCGATTTAGCCAGTTCGGCCAATTCATCAAGCGATGATTCAACCTCGTTTTTCTGACGTGAATCGCGGGCCAGTCCCACCAGAATACATTTTTCCACAATCTTTTCATTAACCCATACCATATGATCAATATAATAGAGAATTGGAAAATAGTGTGTAAAAACAAAGAAATAATTGGAATAGTTTTCTACCGTCTGCGGGCGTAGAATTTTTCCTGATTGAATCTGAAAACAGTATCGCAGGTTAGCAGGTCTTTTTTTAATGACTCTTTGATCGCTATGCCACTTGATGAATCACTCCGTCCCAGAAGATAACAGGACATAATAAAAAGCTCGGCGGTTGTTAATAAACAGATCTCACGCGCCTTAGCTGTTACTATGATCTTTTCGTCGAACCATTCTTTTCTTTTGGACGGATCGATCATAAAATCGGCGTTGGCAACAAAAATCGCCTTATCCTCTTTTTTTAATTTGCAGTCGTCAAGTTTTTCCAGGAACTGCTCGAAGATTTCAAACGAAACCGGGCCGTCCTCGGTTGCTATCACCTGTCCGACAATATGCGGCGCCAGTTTATCACGATAATAGAAATCAAATTTGGCTTTCTCGATATAAGAGGGCGGTTCCGGCGATATCAATCCGGTCAACCTCAAACTCTTTTTGACCGCTTTGATTAGTTCCTCATCAGATTTATATAAAAGATCTGTATATATCTCAGATTCATCCTGTTTATGAAGAAGTGAGGCTCTTTGTCTTTCTAATTTTTCTATCTCAAAATTTATCTCATCAATGGCCCGGGTGTACTGACTGGCCAAAGAGAGCTCTTTTTCATAGTTAAGCAGCCAGTTTGGGCGAAGCGACTGGATCGCGGTATTTTCGGCGATTTGAATAAATGATTCAGCCAGTAAGCGACTTTCTTCTTTAATAATAAAATTAGGAACAAAAAACAGTTCTCCCTTTTTTGGTGCAAAAGTTACTTTGGTGATAATCGGCAAGCGGGATTTTTGGCCGCCGCAAGCTATAATCTCTGATTTTGCTCCCGGGATAACATTTTGTGTCTGCTGACATTTGATCGTTGCGTTGCTGAAAACCTTACCAAGCATATTTTCTTCATTTAAAAATCTGAGTGTACTTTCATTGGCATGCTGAAATGAGTACTTGCCCAAAAACTCTTCAAGCCAAAAAAATGGTGAGATAACAGATTTGACATACTGACTGCTGCTGGAACTGCTTTTTTTCCTGACCGCAATATGGGAATTGGGCAAAGTGGAACGGATTACAAAAACTCCGCCATCATAAATAAAATCACGAATTTGATCAACCGCCATCTTAACTTTTATAACATATTCCTGAAAAGCGGTTTCGGATAAAGATATGTTTTCACGGACCCAGAGGTCATGTACATTTGTTCTAAAATTATTTTTTAGTGCAAAGTTGAGCGGATCAAAAAAGATTACTTTATAACTATTTAAATCTGGCAGATTAAAGAAATCGACCTGTGTATATATTTTTGATTCATCTATCCAATTACAAAAGAGAATATCATTAGATGTTTTACTCATAATCAAGTTGGCCCCATTTATATATCTCTATCCCCACATTTTTGCTCTCACTTATATAATTCGGCTAAATATGGATTTCATTAAGGCCCAATTTTGGTAATTTACATATTTTTATCGTATTACTTGACGGGAGAAGTAACGTGATGTACGACAGGAAGTTAAATTGTAGTGCAAAAAAACAGGCGGGGTTAAAAACCGCCGCCTGTTATTGTGGGAGAAAGTCATCGGCGCCGTCCATGGCACCTTGCTAACCTGCTATTTTAGTTGACTGTACCTCCCAGAGAGTACCGCTTCATTTTTGCCCGAAAAGTCGATTCATGAATTGACAACATCCGGGCCGCATTTGATTTGTTACCATCAGAGGAAACCAGCGCCTCCATGAGAAGTTTTTTCTCAAAAGCCTCAACTTTCTCAAAGAGTGTTTTGGTCTCTTCTTCGCTATTTTCCTCAAAGAAACTTCGGGCCAACTCGACCAGCGATCCTTCATTAGTAATCGAAAGCATCGCCGCCAATCGACTGACCTTGTTTTCCATCTGACGAATATTACCCGGCCAGTCGTAGTTAACGAACTGATAGGTCAATTCATCTTCAGGACTTTCATTCTCCTTGAGAAGCTTCGCTTTCTGCATGAAAACTTTCAGCAGCTGTGGAATATCCTCTTTCCGATCGCGAAGCGGGGGTAGTTCCATAGTAATTCCGGCCAGTCGATAGTACAGATCCTGCCGGAACGTGCCTGCCGCCACCATCTCCGATAGATCGCAATTAGTAGCCGCAATGATCCTGATATCCAGTTCGATTTCATCGGTTGAACCTAACGGACGGAGCCTTCTGGTTTCCAGAATACTCAGCAGTTTAGCCTGTAGGGTCAATGGCAACTCACCAATTTCATCAAGGAGCAGAACACCTTTGTCAGCCGCACGGAATAAACCGTGACGATTTGATTCAGCTCCGGTGAAAGCCCCCTTTTGATAACCAAACAGTTCCGATTCAATCAGGGTATCAGGTATGGCCGCACAGTTAACCGGAACGTACGGACCATCGGGGCGAGCGAGAGTATGAAAATGTCTGGCCAGATAATCCTTGCCAACTCCGGTCTCACCGGTAATGAGAATCGGGAGATCAGAATTCTTAAGGAGTTGAAGTTGCGTGATCAGCTTTTTCATTCGTTTGTTTCGGGTCACAAATTCGGGTGCCTGATCAGTATATTCTAAATTGGCTGATATTGATGTAACATTTCCACCAGAGCCATTGGCACCGATAATACTGATTTTCTTTCTGAGTATATTGACCATAATAGTGGCGTCAATATCAACATAGATATCTTCAGAACGACAGAGGAACATCGTTCTTTTGTTGACATCAAACAGTTCCGAATCCCCAGCCGCAGCCAGTGCCGAGGCAAGTTCGATCTTGATCCGATTATGTTCCAGAATTCGGATAGATTCAAGATATGATTTTGCCGCTTTACCAGTATGAGCCAGTTTTTCTTCGCAGACCGCTCTGATGTTAAGTAATGCGCCGATTTCGGCGGTGCTGCCTAGTTTTTCCATGACCAGTATAGTTTTATTGGCGATTGAAAGTGCCTGGCGAAAGTTACCGCGAGCAGTTTTCAATTCAGCCAGCCATCGCTGCGGACGCGCGGCAAGATACGATTCAGGGGCAATCTTAAAACCGGCCGCCGCGGCGTCATTCAGGAACATCTCGGAAAGATCATACTTCTTCTGCTTCAAAGCCAACTCGCCCTGATAGGTTAGATAGATGACCTTCTCTTTAGTCAGGTTATATTGATCGATCTTTATTAGTGCCTCATCCAGTTGTTCTCCGGCATCATCAAAACGGTATCTTTGAATATCTAAGTAGGCCAGTGACAGGATCGCCCGGGTTAGCTCAACCTCATCTTTGAGTTTGCGAGATAAATCGATATTAAACCGAATATACTCTTCTGCTTTATCAAATTGACCCAAAAGACCGTAGATACGACCGATATTACCAAAAAGATAAGCCAGTTTTTTCTGGTTATTATCTTTTCCGGTAAACTCAATGGCGCCTAAAAGACATTTTAATGAGCTTTTGAAATTACTTTTTCTGTAAAATATTCCGGCCAAACGATTGAGTGCATCGCCAGCTTCGGCTATGTTGTCATCGCGCCTGAATATTGATTCGGCATCACGAAAGGCGTGCTCGGCTTCATCATAGAAACCCAGCTCGCGCAAAGTATCTCCCAGAATCATATAGGCTTGACCAAGTTCACTTTTATCTCCAATGGTTTTGGAGAGGATCGCGATTCCGCTTCTAACTAAACCTAATGCTCTGGTTGGATTTCCCATACCGGTATAGGCCCGTGAGCCAAGACAGAAAAAATATGCCCGCTCGGTGTCAGATTTATCATCGAGGTTGTTTTTCATCGATTCAAAATACCTGACAGCCGCCTTGAAGTCTTTGCGGTGCAAAAGCCCCTCAAGATACTTTCGGCAACATTGAATATATTCAATATTGGCTGTTAGGTGTGAACTCATCTTATCTTCCTTTCCTGATGGAAAATCTCTTATTTCTGATTGGCGATGGAGTATAACTGGTTGACTGCGGAATAGCTGTGACATTGACCTGACTGACAGTAGATGAGCTTTCTGTGATCACTCTGGAATCGAAAATGAACATCTGCAAAAAATCGAATAAAACAAGAGGAGTGCCTATATTTCTGATACCAATAATATCGAACCGATTCGGATACGGTTCAATTCCAACTGAGCTAATGCTTCCGGTTCTGAAATCACCATTGTCAATTTCGCCGCCCCAGGGCTGATCGTCGAGCGGGTTGGCTACGGTGGCATCACGGGGGCCACCCATAGCGGTTAATGGCGCCAGAATTGCAATAATCAGCAACAGGGCCATTGGATAGATTGTCTTTACATTTCTCATACAACCTCCTTGAATATTTGTGATTTAGACTATATTATATCCACACTTTTTATGGCAGATTTTAAAAAAAAGGAATTAGAGTTGGGGTCATTCCTTACTAAAGGATAAAGAATAAGCCCTTTTTTGTCAAGGAGTTATAGAAAATTTTCACGAAAACGCAGAATTTGCTTCGTTATAATTGCCAATAATATAAATCAGATATAAGGCAGAAATGGCGGAAAACCAGATTTATGATTTTATTGGCTGATTGTCGAAGAATGTTGTTTTATAAGATTTTCGATGAAATTAAAGGCTTCTTTTTTGGTATGAAAAAGATTAGGGTCACCATCAATTTTGCTTTCATGCCCCAATCTGACAGTCATTCTGGTGATTTGATATCCGTATCTTGCCAATCCATTAGGAAACAGGCAATTCTGAGCGATAGTCTGAATTTTTTCGGCATAGCAATTGGACAATTTGGGTTCAATGATAAATTTGGTAAGATCCACAATCATGTAACATCGGCCAGTTTCAATATATTTGCCTAATTTGGCAAAAACAGCTGAACATAATTCTTCTAATTGTTCTTTTAATTCGACACGAATTACTTCCGTAGCAGTTAAGTGGAAGATTCTTTTATCGTTATCAAATTCGCCAATTATTATGTCACTATACATAAGTTTATTATCGGACAAAATAGATTATTATTTATACAATCAAATAGTCGGGAAAAATGATAAATTGCACATGTATGCCGGGCGCCAAGAAAGTATACATGCTTGACATAACACATGTTTTAAATTATATTGAAAACGTGGGTCATCCACCCGACCCGACAGATTCCGCCAATATTGATAACGAAAACAATTTTAATATTTTCGTGTTATATGTTTTCTTATTCAAAGGTACAAAGGAGCTTATAAAGCAATCTGTAAAATAGTATGGCAATTGATCAACATTCTAATGAAAGATATTGCCTTTTGCGGAAACAGTATATTTAGAGCAAGGTAGGGCGGCAACGCCAAACCAAAATAGGGATTTGGTCGAAAGTAATTAATGGGAGGCATTTTGAAAACTTTGTCAAAGGTCTGTTTGGTGGGGCTCTGTTTATTATTAATATTGGGTCAATCTGTTTTGGCCAAGTCTGTATATACGCAGGCCAAAATATTTTTTGATTCATCCGAAGAACTTCATCAACTTAAAGGTAAGCATCTTGATATTGTTGGGGAACAGTCAGATTATCTGGAGATTGTTGTTTTCCCCGATGAACTTGAAGAGCTTAGACAATCAGGTTTCAGAACCGAAGTTGTTATTGAAGATATGACCGCATTTTTCCAATCTCGACTTGATCCGACTCGTGATATGGGCGGATATAAAACTCTGGATGAGATATATACTTATCTTGATGCCATGATTGCCGATCATCCAAATCTGGTTTCAACGAGAGTTGATATTGGTCAGTCGCTTGAGGGGCGAAGTATGTTTGCGATCAAGATTTCTGACAACCCCAATGTCGACGAAGATGAACCTGAACTGCTTTATACCGCTCTTATTCATAGTCGGGAGATGATCACGCCAGAAGTCCTGTTTTATTTTATGAATTACCTCACAGACAATTATGGCACCGATCCGGAAGCGACCTATCTTGTCGATAATCGCGAGATCTGGTTTATACCTGTTTTTAATGTTGATGGATATTATTACAATCAGGTCACTAATCCCGCCGGGGGCGGAATGTGGCGCAAGAATCGCCGCAACAACGGTGATGGCTCTTACGGCATAGATTTAAATCGAAACTGGGGATACCAGTGGGGGTACAATGATTTTGGCTCTTCGCCAAATGGGATTGATGAAACTTACCGTGGTGCCGGACCGTTTTCCGAACCGGAAACCCAGAATGTAAGGGATTTTATTATCGATCATGAATTTGTCTTTGTTGTCGACTATCATGCTTACACGAATATATATTATCTTCCCTTCGGTTATAACAGCAGCTTTCCTGAAGATTTTCCAATTCTCGCTACAATTTGTGATTCAATGGGAGATTTCAGTGGTTATGGATACTCCCTGATGGGTATTAATGGATGTTCATCAGATTGGGAATATGGAGAGCAGACAGTAAAAAACAAGAATTTGGCGATGCTGGTTGAAGTGGGTGATGTCAACGACAATTTCTGGCCGCCGCTTGAACGAATTCCCGCGCTTGTCTCAGAAAATCTCGAGCCGAATAAGATGATTGCATATTTGGCGGGGGAGCCGTACGCAATTTTCCGGCCCCAAACCCCGGAGTTAGCAATACCAGAGACCGTTTCCAGCGAGGAATATAATGTCGAATGGAATTTTACTGACCCTTATAATAATGCCGAAGTTTTTGAATTGGTGGAATATAGATTGGAGAAAGATATTACTGATCCCGGTATATCGCTGGAATATTATAATTCTGACGGTTTCTCGGTCAGCGAAGCTGAGTATCAATCGTCACCGTCGAGTTTTTATTCCGGCGCTTTAAATAACTGCGAATATTATTTCCAAACTGTAGAGCCGTATGAAGTGCAGGAGGGCGATGCCATCGAGTTTTGGGCATATTATTATATTCAGGAACGTTACGACTATGCCTATTTTGAGGTCTCAACCGACGGAGTAACATTTACATCACTTCCTGGGGACATAACTACGAACTATAATCCGAATGGCTTGAATCGCGGCAACGGTATTACCGGAACATCAAACGGATGGATTTTTGTTTCATTCGATATCTCCGGTTACGCCGGGCAATCGATTTATTATAGATTTTCGTATTACACCGATAATTCAATCACACGCGAAGGTATCTACATCGATGATATCTATCCGGCCAATGGATTTGTCAGCCAAACGATGATATCTTCGGCGATTGCAGACACCTTTTACACCTTTACCGATCATCCCGATGGATTGTACTATTACAAAGTAAAAGCGATGGATAAGGAGGAGC
>JAQBFG010000221.1:0-9549 GCA_032123495.1 Candidatus Zixiibacteriota bacterium
TTGCTTTGATCTGAAGCAGTCTGTCGAAAAAGTATCTATTCAACTGTTTAATAACAGCCTGCCGGGTGATTTTGCCACCTTGTTTATTGCGATCCTTGATCCGGTGAGCGGTAAAGTAGATTTTGTTAATGCCGGCCACAACCCTCCGCTTCTACTCAGGAAAGATGGAAAGATGGAAAAACTTGAACCGGGAGGTGCAATGATCGGTGCCTTTGATTTTACAACCTGGGATGCCGACTCGGTCCAAATGTCAGAAGATGATTTAATATTTATTTTTACCGATGGTGTTACTGAGGCTGATAACGGTAATGAACAGTATGGTGACGATCGAACTGAAAAGTATATTTTGGAAACCGAAAAAACAACACCAGAAGAGATTATATCAGAATTGATGATCAAAATTGAAAAATTTATGAACGAAGCGCCGCATTCGGATGATATAACTATGATGGCCTTAAAAAGGAGGGCGAACTGATGTTAAGCCCGGACCAGAAACTAGATCATTTTAAAATATTAAGTAAAATTGGCGAAGGTGGTATGGGCGAGGTTTATCTCGCCGAGGATGAAAAACTTTCCCGTAAGGTAGCTTTAAAAGTCTTGCCATACGATTTGCTGGAAAATGATGATCGGCGGGAACGATTTCTCCGTGAGGCCAAAACGGCGGCCAAAATATCGCATCCGAATGTTATGTCAATTTACGATTTTGGGACCTGTAAACCGGACGGCTCCGATAAAGATATCAGTTATATTGTCATGGAGCATATTGTGGGAGAGTCGCTGCGCGATTATCTGGCCAATCGGAGTGTTTCAATGACCGAACGTTTGCGAATATCGGAAAAGATTGTCAGGGGATTGGCCGCTGCCCACAAACTAAATATAGTACATCGTGATATCAAAACCGATAACATCATGATTGATTCCAATGGTGATGCGAAAATTCTTGATTTTGGATTGGCGAAACCGTTTGATTCTATTTTTTCAAATGATTCGGGAAATCGAACCGTTACTGCCTCACAGGATTTGACTCAGGATGGAAAAATTCTTGGGACGGTTACTTATATGTCGCCTGAGCAAGCCCGTGGGGAAGTTGTCGATGCCCGTTCGGATATCTTTTCTTTCGGAATTATGATGTATAAAATATTTGCCGGCGAGTATCCTTTTGACGGCGGCGACAGAGTTTCGACTATTGCCAAAATTCTGGAATCAAAGCATGCGCCCATTAGAACTAAAAATGAATCGCTTCCTTCGGAACTGGAACGAATTGTAGATAAGTGTCTGCAAAAAAATCAGGATGACCGTTATCAGGACGCTCGTGACCTGGCGGTTGATCTGCGGACGTTACGTCGACAGCATGAAAGTGGGATTACCGAAACCCGCTCGATAGAGATGGAAGCTTACCGGAAAAAGAAGGGCGGAATATTTAAATCGAAAATTACATATTCAATTATCGGTGTTGTTTTCATTGTTGCACTCATTCTTGCCATAATTGATAATTCAAAATCGCCCGGTCATAGTAATTTGCAGGCGAAGGAAGATGCCCTTGCAATTCTTAGTTTTGAAAATAAAACCGGCGATCCCGAACTGGACTGGCTCACCGCCGGGCTCCCTGAAATTATGATGACCGATCTGGCTCAGAGCGGCGGCGGAAAAATTATCAGTCGCAATCGAATTCTTGATGGTCTGGCAGATAGAACCAGTGAAAACCCCCGTCATCAGGATTGTGTTGAAGTGGCCCGATCATTGGGTGCCGCGACAGTGCTTTCCGGTTCATACTATAAAATGGGTGATAAAATAAGAATTGACGCCCGTCTGGAAGATGTTGAGACTGGAGAAATTCTGTTTGGCGAAAAAGTTATTGGCGAGGATCCATTTGTACTGGTTGACAGTTTGACTCATAAAATTGCTCTATCTTTAAATTCGCAGGAGATGATGGCCAATAATATCGAAGTTGCCGATATTACCTCATCTTCACCGGAAGCATATAAGTATTATATAATTGGAATGGAGAATTTCAATAAGGGTCAATATGATGACGCCAAGCCTGATTTTGAAAAGGCGATTAAGATTGACTCGACTTTTGCACTTCCTTACATGCGGATTGGAATGGGATATGCCCTCCAGAATCGCGGGCAACAGGGTGTTCCATATTTTCAGTTGGCGCAAAAATATCAGGATAAACTGCCGGTTAAAGATAAAAGCTTACTTGATATATATGTTGACATCTGGATCAAGGCCGAATATGACAATGCCGTATCCAAAACAAAGACGTTTGTCTCGAATTATCCCGATGATAAAGAAGCGAGATCATTTTATGCTATTCTGCTTTCAGAGCTAAAGAGAGATAACGATGCCGCTTTAATTCAAATGGACACCGTGATGATGCTTGACCCAAGATATATGCTGGCTCTGGGATGGTATGTTGCTATTTATAATCAAATGGAAGAATTTGATAAGGCGATTGGGTATGCCGAAAAGATGAAGGAATATTATCCAGAATCTTCGGAGCCATATGTTTCGTTGGCTGCCATGTACCGTCGGCAGGCCAGATATGATGATATGATCAGAGTCTGTGAGGAGTTGCTTGAAAAATTCCCCAATGACAAACAGGCTCCAATATTTTTGGTATCTGCATCAATTATTAAGCGAGAATTTACAAAAGCTGTCGAATATGCCGAAATAATTAAAGAGCGGCACGGCGAAGATCCTTACCAAATGCTTCTCTATCATGACAATTTAGCCGGATTGGCAGTTTGGCAGGGCAAATTTAATGAGGCAGGCAAGCAAATATTTGAAGCCACAAATTCTGCCTTGCAAACCGGAGATAGTCTCAGGATAATGGGTCAGTACTTTGATTTGGCGACATATTTTCATCGGTATGGTACAATTGATAGCGCGGTTTACTATGCCGACATGGGCAAAACCTGGTCGCCGGAGAGATTAATTCTTAATTATGCGCTATCGCTTATTGAATTGGGCCCCGAAGTGGAGCAAAAGGCGCGCCCGATTCTCGATGAAGGTGTCAGTAATCTTAAGAAGATGTTTCCTCCCGAACTTTGGCCTATGCTTGATCTTTATAAAGAATCTTTTGACGCAATGGCGCGATCAGATACTGATAAAATAATTGAACTTAATATCAAGTTAAAAGATGAGTTTGATCAGGGTGGTGCCGGTTCCAATGAAAAACTTGGTCGTCTAATGGTTCTCACTGGCCGTTACGAGGAAGGAATGGAAATATTAAATAAGAACATTGCCGGAGAGTCACAAACAACCAGCGGTTATATTTATATTCGATCGCTTTATTATATCGGTATGGCCAATGAGGAACTGGGTTATGTTCCCGAGGCGATTGTTAATTATGAAGAGATTCTGAAATACTGGAACAGCGCTGATATTGAGCTTGATTTTGTCAGTGATGCCCGCATGCGTTTGGCACAATTGTCATCATAAAATATTATTATAATAAAGGGACAGATATTTTCAATATCTGTCCCCAAATAAAGAGGCGGGATTTTATATCCAAACCACACATTCCGGTTCAGGGCCACTTTTGTATTTGAAATTTATCAAGTAAACGATATCGAGAATATTCACCAAAAAATCATGGTTAACATCTGCTGATTCAAGCGGTTCGGGGGCAGGACCAGATTTGTACTTATAATTAATTACATACACAATATCGAGAATATTAACCAAACCATCACCATCACCATCGCCGCAAACATAATCGCAGGGATCACCAACATCATTGCCATTACTATCCTCCTGGCCGGGATTATAATGTTCCGGGCAATTATCACAAGCATCTTCAACACCATCTAAGTCAGTATCTTCATGAAGAGGATTATAATTATCAGGACAACCATCACAAAGATCACCGTCTCCATCTTCATCAACATCGCTTTGATCAGTATTGGAAACGAGGGGACAGTTATCTATATAATCCAAAACATCATCATCATCATTATCATCCAGAGGAATGAAATCGATCCGGTTAGCATTAAAATTTGGTACGGCCAGGATGTTATCGATTGGATTATATCCAAGTCCGGCCGGTCCTGAATGGCTGCTTGATATTAGGACTGGCGGATTGGTATAAGTCTGGTCATACTTATAGATAGTTCCATCGTAATAACTTGTAACATAAACATTACCGTCATTGGCCATGGCGATTCCATCCATATTTCCAAACGGAGTTGTCACCAATGACGTTAAAGAAGCGTCAGTCAAATCTACTGCCACAATTGGTGTACTGGTTCCGATCCCAACCAGAAGCAGACGATTATTCGCTTCATCAAAAATTACATCCTGAGGCCATCCCGGAATACCGCCACTGACAAAAGTTTCAACGGTCTGATCGCTAATTTTAAGTTTGAAAATCTCTCCGGCCCCATTGACAGCATCCACGAGGTACAAATACCCGTCATTATCAGCCGTCAGGCCATCAAGTTGGTTTGCGCCGGGAACATATTTGACCCATAACAAATCCGCCGTAGTTAAATCATATGCTCTTACATATAAATTTCCGCAGGTAACAAAGAGGGTATTACCGACAATATGATTGGCATAGGCATTGCCTATATTGGTAGCAAAATTAGATGTTGTTCCCTCGTTATCAATCGATACAACTGATCTTCCATAAAAGTTACAAATCAGATAACGATCGTTGGCCACATCATAGGTGGCATGTTCCGGACTGCCAACTGTAACCTGCCCGTTTGATAAAACCGGCAATAATAAAACGGTTAGTGCAATCAGATTAATAATTTGTTTTTGCATGATTTCTCCTATAAATATTATCACTGTTTAATGTTTTATATATACTATTCATTTTGTTTTTATTTATACCTCCCAGGCAACACATTCCGGATCAGGGCCGTTTTTATACTTGTAATTAATCAGATATACTATATCGAGGATATTCACCAAAAAATCGTGGTTAACATCTGCTGATTCAAGCGGATCAGGAGCAGGGCCGCTTTTATATTTATAATTGATTACATAAACAATATCTAAAATGTTAACCGGTGGTACACCATCGGCATCACCGCAAGTGTATTCACAGATATTCCCAATACCATCTTCATCATCATCAGGCTGGTCTGGGTTTGGTAGGTTGACACAATTATCGCAGGCGTCGCCAACGGTATCTCCATCGGTATCAACCTGATCAGTATTTGCAATTTCGAGACAATTATCTTCTGCATTAACAATGCCATCCTGATCCAGATCAAAACTAATAATCCAATCTTTTGCAGCTTCAACAACATCATCAATGCCTGCCGCAACTCCATCACGGGTCAGCCAAACATGTTGATAGTCGACCCACGGAAAATCTTCTGTGCTCGGGAAGACATCATGGGTGAGATAAACTCCGGGATTACTGCCCAAATAGGCATCATAAACGGCGCAGTTAAAGAAATAATCGGGATGCAGAGTACGTTCGGCGGGGCCATTAAAAGTTCCTCTGGTAGGCTTGCCAAAAAGTTTGGCCCTGGGATGATGAGCCATTGCAAGAGCTACCTGATCGCCAGCGCTATGAGCTCCCGGTCCCACCAGCACTGCAATCGGCCGATTGAAAAAGCTGCTGGAAATCCCTTCAATTGGTTGATCTGATGGATCGGAAACGGTACACAACACGGTAGGATCACTTGGGTTACAGCGCTGCGCAAAGGCTATCGTTTCTGTCGGCTCATTAAACAAAACTCCCAATCCGGAGTAAGCAAGCCACATATTACCGCCAAAATTTGATCTGAAATCTATGATCAAACCGGTGATCTCATTTGTAGCCAGCTTTGCGTACATGGTATTAACGACACTTGCGAATGCGTTTTCAGCGTCCAAAAACCATCCAATGCAATAAATGTATCCAATTTTGGTTCCCTCAATCATTCCCGAGCTTACCGGTATCCCACCGATATAATCAGGCATTGGTACTCCCGGGATATCAAGTTGTGATGCACCCCAATGAGCCATTTCACGTTTTCCCAGCGTATCTGTAGCTAAATGGATGGTATCACCAGTGTCATATTTGACGATATCAATAGTATCAAATAAATGCCAATTTTGACCCGCTGATCCCAACCAGGAATGAGTCCATGAGTGTTCATGTGCTCCGCTATTATAACCCGTAAGCGGCATTTCCATTGCAAGCATTTGTCTATAGAGTATGTGCCAGGGGACATCATCATATCCCAATACAAGATCACCCGGAACCAATCCCAAAGGATGGTCTTCAACTGTATTATAGACCAAAAGTGTACTATCTTCAAGCGGGGTCAATCCGGCGCCAAAATGATCAAGAATTCCCCAATACCGGTTTTCCATTAAAGGAACACCCGGCGCCAATTCCGTAAAAGTAACTTCATTGTCCCAGACCAGTGTGTGAGGTTCCATTAAAGCCATAGACGCATGTGATAAAATAGCGCTGAATCGGCCCTTACTTACAGGCTCAAGAACCTGGGGATTATATAAATTCCAAACTGAATCCCAAACGTTAGGGCTGAGATCAATAAAACATGGGAAAGTAATTTTGATATGTTGCCAGTAGTTATACCAGAGATTGTATTTGATTTCCGAGGAAAGACCTTCACCCCAGGTGGCATCTATAAGATCATTCCATTCCTCTTCGGTATAGCTACCAGCCCTTTTGGGTGTATAATTGGGGGCTGGGTGAGTTGGTCTAATCTGAATTTGAAATTCCAGCGGCAACTCGGCCAGTTCCTCAGCTGAGAATGTCGTGGTTCTGCTTTTTGTAATTAACTTATCATTTGTATCTGCATCAGCTATTAATCCAACTGCCGCAAAAGAAAGGCAGGCAATTACCAATAAAACTTTCAAAGTGTTTTTCATCGCCACATAATCCTTAGTTATTGTTCCTCTACCCAATATTACAATTTCCTATTTTTAATTTATGCCCAGACGACACACTCCGGTTCAGGACCGCTTTTATACTTATAATTAATCAGATATACTATATCGAGGATATTGACTAAATAATCATGGTTAACATCGGCTGATTCAAGCGGATCAGGAGCAGGGCCACTTTTATACTTGAAATTGATTACAAAAACAATATCAAGAATATTTACCGGTAGTACCCCATCGGCATCACCACATAGATAATCGCAAAGATCACCGACATCGTTGCCGTTGCTATCCTCCTGACCAGGATTAAAATGATCCGGGCAATTGTCGCAGGCATCCTGGATACCATCAGTATCGCTATCTTCACCTCCGGGGTTAAAATCATTTGGGCAGCCATCGCAGATATCACCAACGCCATCTTCATCAGTATCCAATTGATCCGGATTATAAATATCGAGGCAATTATCCAGAGGGCATGTATTGGCCGGATCATCTGTGTCACCATAACCGTCATGATCAGTATCGGTACATGCACCAAAAACGAACCCCTGATTGGAGTTGTCGGTACACATACCTTCACAATATGAACCGCCAATAATATAAACAGTATCGCCGACGACAGCAGCGGCGGTTCCATGACGGGGAGTCAACATCGGCGTTAACTCGGTCCAACTGTCAAAATCAGGATCATACTCTTCGACCTCCTCAAAAATTCCCGGAATCTCTCCACCGAAGATGTATAACTTACCATCAATACCTGTGGCCGACAGACCTCCCCGAGGATTGGGCATATCTGTAATAGTGTACCATGTATCACTCGCCGGTGCATACGCTTCAACTGTGCTGATCATTGTATAGGGATCACCCCAAAATCCCTGCCTTCCGCCTACGACATAGATGAGAGTGTCATCAACTACCGCCGAGGCATGATGATGCCGGGGAGTAATCATCGAGGCCACCTCGGTCCAGCTGTCGGCTGATGGATCATAGACCTCGACAACTGGAGTTACCGAACCTAACTGCTTATTGCCACCGGTAACATAGATTTTACCGTCATATACAACCGCACTATGTTCGCCACGGCCGACGATCATTGGCGCCCTTTCCGTCCATTCATTGGAAATCGGATCGTATGCCAGGGTTATATTGGTTGGATTCCATGATTTCCAGGTAGTATTGGTATAACCACCAATGACATAGAGAATCCCATCAACCGAAACGGCCGCGCAGTGATGACGGTTGGTTGGTAACGGCGGTGCCGTTGACCATGTATTTGTGGCCGGGTCATAGACTTCAACGACGTTGGTTATTGAATATCCATCAAGCCAACCGCCAATGACGTAGATTTTGCCGTCCAACTCACCGGGCAGGATTTCCTGTCGCGGTGTCGGAAGATCGGCCCGATCAAACCAATAACCTCCCTGCGCAAGAGTTAACACCGGCAGGCTGATAATTAAAAGCAGGCCAATAAAATATCTTGCGAAAAATTTCATATTGATAAACCTCCTATATGTTTTAATAAGGTCAATCCTATAATTCAATAAGTAGGCTGTCGAATCGGCTCAAGTCTTTCATACAGGGTGAGAAAAAACTATTAATTTGTTTTGGCAATTGCAAATAACCGCATTTTTGCATATTATATTGATTACAATGGGAGAATGAGGCAATCTTGAATATAAATGAGCTTTATGATATTGTTCGCGATGGCAACAAATCTGCGGAAAAACAACTATTTGATAAGTTGCGTGAAAGATTTCAGTTAATCTTACAGCATAAGATAATGAATGAAACAGATAGTGAGGATGTCTTACAGAATACGCTGATAGTGATTGCGCGCAAGTACTTGAATATTGATTTTGAATTAAGTTTTTCTGCCTGGGCCTATAAGGTGTTGGAGTTTAACATCTTAAACTATTATAGGACAAAGGGGCGCCATAAGGACAAACTTGTAGAATTTGCCAAACAGAAAAACGATTCGTCCGTTTTTGTGCCGAATCCTGAGCTTAAGCGCCGATTACTAAATTGTTTGAAGAAAATAAATGAGGCAAATATAAGGCATGCCCGAATTCTTAATTTCTCTTATCAGGGTTTTGATATGGAACAGATTTGCAGAAAATTAAAAATGACCAGAAACGGAGCATACATTCTGCTGTCCCGGGCCAGGGCAAAATTGAAAACCTGTTTGGAAATGGATAGGTAAATAATGAGTTGCAAAGAAAAACATTTCAGTGATATGATATATGCCTACGAATTGGGGCTCTTACCTGAAGAAAGCCGGAATGAATTTGAAATTCATTTGCTGGAGTGCGATTCATGTTTTGAAGAGCTTAACAAATTCAAGCAGGAAGCTTTTCTATTAAGAAATGATCCGGATGTGCGGGAGTCGGTGAAGCAGTCTATTGAAAAAGAAGATATTCCAGTCGAAAAATCTACTACGCAGATTATACCAATCAGATCAAAAAAACTCTGTAAAACCTTTATTCCAATATCGGCCGCTGCGGCACTGTTTTTGGTTCTTGTTTTGAAGGATTGGCAATTTGATATAAGTCCTTCCAAAGAAGCGATTGCGGCTGAAAATCGATTGGCAATAATGTATTTTGATAATTTAGCCGAACCGGACGACTCCTTACAATATGGCGAGACTGCCACAAATCTTTTAATAACCGATCTGGCCGAATCCCAGTA
>JAQBFG010000222.1:0-3254 GCA_032123495.1 Candidatus Zixiibacteriota bacterium
ACTATTGTCAGCAATTACTCCGCCATGAGGAGCACTGACTGTCAATTGAAATTGGTCATCATAAATTTCTGCTTTTATAAAAGAAATACCTCCAAATCGATTGTCATTGGGCTGACATCCAGATCCATTGGTTTCAGAACCCTGTTGATAGAGAAGATTTTCCATGCCGTCATATCCGCCAATATTATTGACACCGACATCCGATGGTATATCCCAGTCGACAACATCGCATATTGATACACCTGCATGATCGGCACCATCAAATGAGAATACTTTCAACTCTTTGATAATAAACTGACAACTATCATCAGCTTTAGGTGCCCAGAATCTCTGTTCCATCGCAAGGAAAGAGTCAGGGGTGACAAATGTACCAGTGTAATAAATATCATAATCCGGCGTCGTCACAGTTGATTCCGGCCAATTCATTTCCGTCGGTAAATAAAAATCATGGTTACTGTTTCCATACATTGCAAAATAATTCACTAGACTATCACCGTCATTATATAGTAATAGGGGTGAGCCTTCAAACAGGTAAAGATTCGCGGCCGGATCACAATCGCCGGAAAGCAAATAATCCATATTGACTCCGCCAGTTCCTTGATGGCCGTAATTTCCGTTACTTCCAACAGTCAATCCAAGGCAATCGGTCCAAACCGTGTCCCAAATAGCATAACGATAGTTGCAGGCATCTCCGACACCATCGCCATCGGTATCAAGCTGATCCGGATTATATACATCTGGGCAGTTATCTAAAGGACAAGTATTAGCGGCAAATCCGGGATTTCCATAACCGTCATTATCGGTATCAGTACAAGTATCGCATGAATCACCAATTATATCCTGATCAGCATCTTCCTGCCACTGGTTGGCAAACGATGGACAATTATCGCACTGATCATTGGTACCATCAGCATCACTATCGCCTGTTCCCGGACAATCAACCCAGGTCGTATACATCGAGCGACCGTGTGTGCCGGCCGCCAACTGACGTTCATAGCCATAAAGACCCGGCTCTAAATCGATATCCATTACCGGAACAATCGGCATGCCAGCGTCCATCAAAAACCAGTTTCCTCCCAAATTATCACTATACATCACGCCAATATCTGTCGCGATATACAAAAGATTCGATTCATGAGGATCGATTATAATATCATTAACCGGGACATCGGGAAGACCATTGCTGATAGTTGCCCAACTATCTCCCTGAGTATTGGAACCAAATACATGAGCATCATCAAGACCATCCTTATAACCTGACATAGTCAATACAACTACATTGATATCATGTGGGCTGGCCGCTACTCGTGTTACCCAGCGATTTGGCAAAACACCGGTAATATTTGTCCAGTTATCTCCACCATCGTTTGTGCGCCAGACAAGACCGTCATCGGTCCCGACATAAACAAGATCAGCATCAAGCGGAGAAACAGAAATAGTCGTAATCGTTCCCAACCCAAGATTACCCGTATGTGGACCATTGGTCAGATCAGGAGAAATTTTAGTCCAACTCTGAGCGCCATCTTCGGTTCTATATAAATAGTTAGAACCATAATAAAGAACCGTGTGATTGCGCGGATCCATCGCAACCGGTGTCATCCAGTTATGTCTTTCATTATCATAATCAATACCATTCATTGCATAACTGAAAGATTGAGCTTCATCGGTTGATTTCATCAGATAACCGTTTTGATATTCGGCATACACTATGTCATTATCAATATAATCAACTACCGCATAAAACCCGTCTCCGCCAAGAACGCGATCCCAGGCATGCGGATTAAGCGCGTAACCTTTTAATGTTCCATTATCCTGAGTACCGCCATAAAAATTATTGGGACGAGTTGGATCGATATCTATTGCATAAAATTGCGAATTTGCCATACTATTTAAATGAGTCCAGCTGCCACCACTATTGTTTGATTCATATACTCCGCCATCACCACCGGCAAACATATTGGGATTATTACCCGGCATTATCCAAAGAGCATGCTGATCAGCATGCATTCCATTGGATATATTTTCCCAAGGTGCTGTAGATTCCTTACGGTAAAGATCCAACCCCAATGCATATTTATTCCCAAGGCTATCAGCATCCCCGCGTACATTGCCAAAATACCATCCGCCATTCCAGGACCCATTAAGATCTGCAAGTGCATTCAAAGGGTCTTCATTATCCCACGTGTATCCCTCAAAACAAACACCCGTATATATACTGTTAAATGAACCATCAGTATTGCTTATTAATATATGCGCCAGCGGAGTTGCCTGATCAACCCAAACTCCTATTCTTCCAATATTGGAAGAAGCATCAGGAAGTCCATCGGTGCCCATTAGATTCGTCCAGGTATTCCCCGAATCCGTCGATCGATACACTCCGCTGGTAACTCCCCCAATCGTCCGATAGGCCGGAGTTCTGATACGTTCCAGCATGGCCGCAATTACAAAAATACTATCAGTTGCCAAATCATGATAGATTCCGATGTCGGTACATCCTGTTGAATCGGAAACGAACAAAACCTGATCCCAAGTATCACCCGCATCTGTTGAACGATAAACACCTCGTTCCGTATTTTTGCCCCAGCATTTACCCATCACGGCTGCAAACATTATATTAGGATTAAGCTCGTCAATGACAATTCGAGGAATATGATAACTATTTGGAAGTCCTTGATATGTCCAGTTCAAACCACCATCAATACTTTTGTAGATACCGGTTCCCTCATAGTTATCAGTCGCATTATTAGCCTCCCCAGTTCCCACATAAATAATATCTGGATTCGTCGGATGGATCGTTACATCACCGATAGATTGAACACCGACATCGTCAAAAATCGATTGCCAATACGGCCAGATATTGTTCACATGCTTAAAAACACCGCCAGCCGCCGATGCCGCATAGACATCATAGTCCGAGGGTGTGTTGACGTAACCGTCAATATCCGTGATTCTTCCCGGTATATTGGTCGGACCAGCACTCGTCCAGGTGGAATATGTGATCGCCTTATTTGACGAGGCTATTTTTCTTAGTTCTTTCGCAGACTCAATACCTGCCAACTGCTTCCCGGCTGGAATTGATTCCAATGGATAAGCGCGTTGCATATAGAACCAGTCGCTTGGACGGCGTTCCGCCTTTGGTAAATTGCCGTCGTTTTTCATCTTATGCTGACGGTATTTGGCATAATACTTCTGGTCTTCAGTTTTAATCTCTTGATTGAAAGAAGCAAAAAATGAGATCAACAGAAGCAAACAGA
>JAQBFG010000223.1:0-13958 GCA_032123495.1 Candidatus Zixiibacteriota bacterium
TGGCCGGAGTTTATGTTACAAGATTCGGTGGCTGATAAATACTTTAATCGACTTTACGAAACTTTTCCGGAGTATCAGTATTGCCTGTTCGATAATGAAAATAATACAGCTATCTCGGCGGGAAACTGTATCCCACTCTTATATAGCGGCGACCCGGATGATTTACCCGAAAGAGGTTGGGATTGGGCCCTACAAAAAGGGTTTGATGATAATTTAATTGGGGCTGCTCCCAATATTTTGTGCGCTCTCTCTATTACAATTCATCCGGCTTATCGCGACAAAGGACTGAGTCGGGAAATGCTTCAGATCATGAAAGAAATCGGCCGCTCACAAAATCTAAAAGCTTTAATTGCACCGATGAGGCCGTTTCTAAAAAGTCTCTATCCTCTGATCCCGATTGATAAATATATTAATTGGCGCACCGAAAATAATTTACCTTTTGATGCCTGGATGCGTGTCCATGAACGGGATGGCGGGCGGATAATAAAAAGCTGTCCCGAGTCGATGCGAATAACCGGAACCGTTTCCGAGTGGGAAAAATGGACTGGTCAAAAATTCCCCGAAACGGGGACTTACACGATTTATGGCGCTCTGGAACCGATAAAGATCGATTGTGAAGCTGACATAGGTATTTATATCGAGCCGAATGTCTGGATGTATCATTCAATAGAATGATAAATCAGCCGATTATTATATGAAGTGCGAGAAGGAGTAGCATGCGAAAAAAAAGATATAATAATCTGGCTGTAATTTTATTGACTCTTTTTATTATTGTTTTAATTCTAGATGACGCTAATGCTGATACTAACCCGATCTGTGATTATTGCAAACGAATAATTACAAACAATGATTATGTTCAGACTGAAGGTATATATTTTCATAAAAAACACTTTTTTTGCAGTGGATGCTCCCAATCATTGGTAAATAATAAATTTGTTCGCAAAAATAATGCTAACTATTGCGCGAAATGTTATGAAAATAAATTCATTTTAAAATGTGCCAATTGCGGCGAATTAATAAATGGAAAATATTTGGCTCTGCATGGCAAAAACTATCATACCGATTGTTACAACAAATCTTTCGGACTTATCTGCAACTTATGTCAGAAAGCAATCGAGGGAGAATTCCTAACCGATTATTGGGAAAATAAATATCATCGTTTTCATGAAGGAAAAAGTTCTTACTGCGATTATTGCCGTCGCTTTATCTCCAAAGATGTCTCAAATGGTGGCTCGGTTTATAATGATGGCCGGACGATCTGCGGAATATGCAAGGAAAATACTGTAGATGACATTCGCGAAGCCGAAAAACTGATGTCATTTATTTCACAGAAGCTAAAAAAATTCGGAATTGAGATCGGCCTTGACAATATTAAACTTGAGCTGGTCGATAAAAATGAGCTAACCAATCTGAGCCGCAGTCGTAGTAAGGATTTTGCCGGATTTACTATATTGGAAGGTCAAAAAGGCCTGGATAATACATTTTCCAATAAATATAGCATTTTTCTTCTTCGTGGTATGCCAAAAAGTAATTTCAGATCGACCATGGCTCACGAATTGATGCATGTTTGGCTCTATAGCAATGCGCCGCTTGAAATGGACCCGGCTCTTGCCGAGGGTAGCTGCAATTATTCCTCATATCTCTTCCTTCAAAATGATCGCGACAAATTAACCGGATACATCCTCAACAGTATGGAAAAAGATCCTGATATATTTTATGGCGAAGGGTATCGCCGGGTCAAAAAAATGGTTCGTCGGATGGGGATCGAGTCCTGGCTGGAATATTTGAGAGATAATAAAAATTTCCCATCCGGATATTGAGTTTATAATTATGCTGTGCTAAATCATTTTATCTACTATATCCTTAATGCCTGTTCAACTGTCTCTGTGTAACGTTGTTGTCGGATTTGTCCGTGCCGATTTTAGAGATTGTGTTATTACGGCAAAAAATGCTATTACAATTGCCACTATCCCGGATACGAAAAAGGGCCACAAATCCAAAGTCATCCGATGAGCGAAATTGCTGAGCCATCGGTCCATAGCGTAATAAGCTATCGGCCATGCAATTATCATCCCTATGATGATCAGTTTCATAAAATCGGTCAGGAGTAGTTTGATTATCCCCGGAATACTCGATCCCAATATTTTTCGAATAGCAATCTCACGGCAGCGTTGCTGTGTTGCAAGGGTTACCAGACCGAGCAGGCCAAGACAGGCCACAATAATAGCCAAGCTTGAGAACACCGTGATTTCATTGCCAAATTGCTTTTCTCTCTCGAATTGTTTGCCGAAAGATTCATCCATAAAAGTATATTTGAACGGCTGCTCGGGAAACAGTTCCTTGAACTTGGTTTCAAGGTCTGTCAGTGTTCCAGAGATATTATCCGACGGGATTTTAACCATAACATTTCTTCCCAAGTCCCAAGCATATTCCACCACCATCGCTTTACAAGTAATCTTCGACGGCCCCCAATGAACATCTTCGATTACGCCGATTATTTGTGCTGGTTCTGGTTCATCGTCGGGATTATTGCGAAAATCCAGGGTTTTCCCGATAGGGTTTTCCCATCCAAGTTCACTTTTCAATGTTTCGTTGATCATTACCAGAAAAGGTCCATCATCGGGTGGATCCTGGGGAAACGACCGACCCTCGATTATATTGATCTCAAGGGTTTCACAGAATCCTTCATCGATCCAAATGCGGTCAACGCCAACTCTATTATCAAAATCAGAGCCTTCGGGAACCACGGCATGATGATGAAGCGATCCGCCCGGCAGGCGAAAGACGGAACCGACCGATTGGACTGATGGTACACGGAGTAGTTCATTTCGCAGTCGCCGGGAATTGTCTTGAGAGTAAATCGAAATAACCTGATCCCGGTTGAATCCTACATCACGGTCCATCAAATATCCCACTTGGCCAGTCACCACCAGAGCGCAAAAAATAAGGACTACCGAAATGGCAAACTGAACTGTTACAAATATGCTTCGAATCGTCATTCCTTTTTTTCCGGAATGATATTCTCCTTTGAGGACAACCGATGGCCTGAACCGGGACAAAACCATTGCGGGGTACAATCCGGTAAACACACCAATAATTATTGCTATTCCAAAAAAGGCCGCAATAATAGCCGGATTGTTGAATAGACTGAATTCGACACTCCTTCCGAGAAACAACTCCATATAGGGCAGTGCCGCCTCCAGAATCACCAGGGCAATGGCCGTTGCTATCATGGTCATGATTACCGATTCTCCCAGAAATTGAAGCCTCAGCTGTGTTATGGTTGCTCCGATTACTTTACGGATGCCGACTTCACGCGCTCGCCGTACTGCTCGCGTACTGGAAAGATTAATAAAATTTAATGACGCTATAAGAAGTATCATGATGCCGATCACACTAAGAATATACACCCGAGTGGCATCATTTTTATCGGTGTTTAAACCGTCATAGAGCACATCACTGGAACCGAGATGAATATCGGTCAGTGGTTGCAGTACCGGGATGTCGGGCGATTCAAATCCATGTTTTTGCTTCATGGCAAGCAATTGCGCCTCAACCTTTTCCAAGTCTGCACCCTCGCGAATCAGTAAATATCCGTTCATTGATCGATGATCCCAATGATCCCACCAATAGGGATTTATGCTGATATCCACCGGCATAAGTCCGTCAAACTGAAGGTGTGATTGTTTTGGTGGGTCGGCAACGATGGCGGCTACAAATGCATCCGGGTAGGCCGGAATGCTCAAAGCCTGACCCAGAGGATCTTCATCGCCGAATAATGTTGCCGCCAAACTTTCGGTTAGCACTATCCCGCTGGGATTTTCCAGTCCGTTCGGGTCTCCGCTTATAATATCAAAACTGAACATCCTCAAAAATCCAGGATCAACAAATCTCATTCTGGCCTCGATTTTACCGGATTCGTCATCCGGATTGGCTGCATTCAATCGTCCAATTTTCCGTTCCCAGTACCAGACATGACGAGCCATATCCAATACTTCAGGGATCTCTTTTTTTGCCATAACAATCAATGGGCCGGGAACGGTGGCTTGTTGTTCATTGCCGCCTTCGAATGTTGTCACCACTCGATAAATCTGTCCTGCTTTATCGTGAAATCTGTCGTATGAGAATTCTTCGACTAAATACAGCGAGATCAACAAACATGAAGCCAAACCGATTGCAAAGCCACAAATATTAATGAATGTGTAATACTTATTGCGAACATGGGATCGGAAGGCGGTTTTGAAAAATAATTTTAGCATAACAAGTTCTTTCTGACTATTTACAGGTCCAAAATTTCAAGCTAAATAATATTGGAACAACTATGATATCCAATTTTTATAATTTGCAGACGATTATGGTTAAAAAGTGTTCAAAGTATTTTGTAAATATAGTAAAATACTATCAATCACTTTTTAAATAGCAGTTTTGGGGTGGAATCTTTTAAGGAATTTTAAGTTGGGTGAGCGGAATTGGCCATATTGAGAATATCCGTTTACCTCCAGAATTTTTATTGCCAGTGGTATAACATATATATATGTTTCAGGTGGTTGTTTACGTAATTGAAATAAGAAATTTTTAAGGAAGGTTTGCGATGAAATTCAAATTAGTAATTATGCTTTTATTGTTATTGTTTCTTATTCTTTCCGGATGTGATAATTCAGTTACGCCTGCCAATGATGTTGGGTGGAAAATTGAGAAATTGTATTTTGATTACGAATTGCCCAGTTATGTCAATGTGATGTTTCAAGTGACCGATATGCGCGACAGCGGCATTGCCAATTTACAAACCAGTGATTTTATGGTTTATGAAGATAATTCACCATATTCGCCAACCGAGTCGTTTCCAATTATTAGAAAGCGGGAAGATATACCGTTTGCGTTGAGAACCGTTCTGCTTTTGGATAACAGCGCCAGTGTCGGGGCCAATCTGGATGATATAAAATCTGCGGCGATAACATTGGTGAATAGCATAACCCGCAAACAGGAGTTTGCCATTTATAAATTTTCCGAAACAACTGAGCTGCTACAGGATTTTACCAGTGATATCTCGGATTTGACCGAAGCGATAAATTCTATCGAGTTAGGTTTTGCTACTACGAATCTGTATGGTGCAATCATTACCGGTGTCTCGCGCTGGTCCGATTATTACTCACGAGATTCGATCCAGCAGGGGTATCTGATTGCCTTGACCGACGGCAGCGATACCCAGCACTTGTATACTTTGCAGCAGGCGCTTGATGCTCGCGAGGAGCGACGTGTTTATACGGTCGGAATGGGTTCTGAAATCGATCCGGCAGTATTAAATCGACTCGGTAATGCCGGAAATTTTCTTATTGATGATGTCAGCGAACTGGTCACAAAATTCACCGAGATTCAGAATAAGATAATCGCCTGGGCAAACAGTTATTACTGGCTCAATTATATGAGCCCGACCCGGGGAGATAATAATCATACGTTCAAGCTGGCAATCATTAATAATGAGAATTCCCGCAGTAATGGATATATCGAGGAAACATTTTCGAGCGACGGCTTTTTCTCGGTTCTGGCCGGTTTATATATAAATGCCACCGGCGCTGTACCCTATGGAATCAGCAGTTTGGAAATTAAATTGGACAGCACCAAAACGCTTGAGGCGACAACCTACCGTCCGGATAATCTGCCGCATTATATCTGGCACTCAACCGACGAAACAGTTATCGATATCGAGGAAAACGATAATGACAGTTCGTATGCCTATATTACAGCAGTTGGGTTATTATCAGATACTGCTTCGGTGATAATCAAAGATACTGCCAATGATCTGTACGATACGGTTCATGTTGAAATAATCTCTAATTAGTAATCAGGGGAATTGAAAATGAAATATGGTGCACGTAATCAGATTGAGGCGAAAGTCATTGGTATTCAAAAAGGCGGTTTGATGTGCAAGGTCAAACTTGAAATTCCAGCCGACTCGATTATGAATTCGGTGATGACAATAGAATCGGTCGAAGATCTCGGTCTCAAAGAGGGTGACCAGGTCAAGGCGATCGTCAAGGCCATAAATGTGTTATTGGTGCGGGAGTAAATGTATTATGGATGAGAAAGAATGGGATGTTTATCTCTCCGGCGAAGTTCATTCGAATTGGCGGGAAGAGATCGAAAACGCGGCGTATAAAGAAAATCTGCCGGTTCAATTTTATTCGCCGGTCACCGATCATGATGCCAGCGACAACTGCGGCGATAAAATTCTTGGCGAGGAATCAGATAAGTTCTGGAAAGACCACAAGGCTGCCAAAATTAATGCCATTCGCACCCGGACTTTGATCGATGAGGCTGATATTGTTATTGTTCGGTTTGGTGATAAGTACAAACAATGGAATGCTGCTTTTGATGCCGGTTATGCCGCTGCATCGGGAACGCCGCTGATTATCCTTCATCATCCTGATGATATTCATGCTCTAAAGGAAATCGATGCCGCCGCCTATGCTGTCGCCGAAACGGTTGAGCAGGTCGTTAATATTCTTAAGTATGTGACAAGCGGACAACTGTAAACAAACTGTCCGATTATTATTATTTGAATATAATATTTGTCCAATAAGCAAATGCCAGACACAAACCAATCAAGGTGGGAGTTAGCCCAGAATTATGAAAAAAACTGGTGGGGAAATTACGCCGGGAATGTTGATTGGTATAAAGAATTCGCCAAGACGATTCTGGAGTCGACAAAACCTTATTTACAAATAAACAGGGAAACGGCCATTTTAGAAATCGGGTCAGGGCCGATGGGTGCTATTGCCTTCCTGGAATCTGATAATAAACATGCCATTGAACCATTGGAAGATTATTTCTCGACCAGAAAAGAATGGGCAAGTCTACGTGATCCCCGGGTGAAATACAAAAAAGGCCGAGGTGAGGAGCTTCCATACAATAAAGAATATTTTGATTTAATTATTTTAGATAATGTTCTGGACCATTGCGAGGATCCGGCCACGGTTTTAAGTGAAATGAATCGAGTGTTGAAAAATAACGGAATAATATTTTTCAGGCAAAATCTTTATCATTGGTGGGGGAAGCGAATGCGCCGGATGATGGAGGTGTTTCTTATAGATAAGGGACATCCTTTTACCTTTCGCAAAAATGAGTTACTTGATTATTTCAAAAAACTCTCCTGGCAAGTTGAATTATTTGAGGAGTCCAGTTATTTTAAGACCTGGCAAAAAGGATTGATCAGCTTTTCATTAAAGGGACTTATCAAGGCTGTTCTTCTAATAACCAATAACAGAACTATGTTTATTCTAAAGAAGAAGAGATAGCAATATAAATCACTCCGGTTTATTCTCTTTGGTCAGATAAAATCCGCATTTTTCAAATTCAGCAAGAAGATCGCGTGGTGAGCCAAACCATTGTCCCCATTTACGACCCATATGTTCGGTCCAGCCATAGTTGGAGTAATCAAAGGTTTCTTCCTTATTGACTTCCAGTGGAATTTTGGCATCGAGCTTTTTATAGTAATCCTGCGATTGATAACCATCATCCATTACTTTCATCGCCTCGGCCATTTTCTCATCGGTAATTTCCGGATACTCATTTTCAAACATTGTGAAATCTATCGGGTATCTTGGGCGCGGGGGAGGGGCTTCATCAGGATAACCGATAACCAGTTGTACCAGCGGGAAGACATGTTTCGGCAGTTTATGCTTTTTGACCAGTTTGCCAGCTACATAAGGTGCCATACCGAGATAACAGCTGCCTAGTCCAAGACTCTCGGCGGCGATAACCATGTTCTCACCCATCAGTGAGGCATCTTGCATCCCAAAAACCAGCAGTGATAAATCATTAGTAACCGTTTTCCAATTTCGTTTCTGCATAATTATTTCAAGACGGTAATAATCGACACAGATTGTAAACAGCACCGATGCCCCAAATGGGATCTTTTCATTGCGGGTCAATATCAAACTGCAAAGTTGAGCGGCAAATGGCGCTTGTTGTCCGGCCCTGACAATAGTTTCTATTATTTCATCCGATAGTTTTTGGTCGGTGTACTTTCGAATCGATTTACGGGACATCATGGCATCGATAACAGGATTATGAATCATCTTAGAATCCTTTGCTAAAATATTTGTCTTATTATAATCGAATTGAGATTAACAAACAAAGAAAAAGCGCCGGAGTCTCCGGCGCTTTTATATCGAAAGTCGTGGTATTCTATTTGATCAGCAGCATCTTTTTGTATGCATTTTTATCTCCCGATTTTAACCGGTAGAAATAAATGCCACTGGCCGATTCCTTGCCATTGTTATCTTCACCGTTCCAGATGACAGTGTGGTAACCGGCAGGCAGATCTTTTTCAATTAATGTTTTCACCTTTTGTCCCAGAACATTATATATCTCCAGCGCCGTATAACCATTAGTCGGCAGTGCAAACCTGATAGAAGTTTGTGGGTTAAACGGGTTAGGATAATTCTGTTCGAGAGCAAATTCGGTTGGCAAAAGCGATGCGATCTCATCGCTGGTAAATAACCGACTGCCGATAATCAGTTTGGCCGATTCGACCCTATCGGGGATGATTATTTCTGCCTTGATCGATAGGTCATATTTGCGTCCGTCATTGGTCACCATCCAGGCTTCCATATTATCCGGCATATTTGCCAGTCCGGTAATTCTGATTGTCCGATCAGAAGCTTTGGAAATGTCGACCTCCCAAACTGCTCCATCGGTTAATGGCGGTCGGTAGTCGGTGCGTCGTAGACGATTATCGTCATCGGGAATGCGGAATCCAAGAGATGGCGCCTCTGGTGCGGCCGGAGGTTCTGAGAAATCATAATCATCCGGGCCTTCCAGCGCATCGGGGTGAACACCAATAAAGTTGCCTTGATCAAGATATTCTGCGGTTTCAAGCAGTACCTCTAAACTCCAGGAAAAGTCGGAGTAAACCGGCAAATCTTTTAATGGAGCCATTTTTGGTGCAATCGTTGTTGCTTTATATGGCATCAAAGCGGTTACATTATCCTGATTAATCCTTACAAAAACACCTTCCCAGGCCGGGATAGCATTGTAAGTAACATAACCGGAGCCATTATATGAATAGGCCGCATCCTCAAGAGTGGCAGCAGGGTGTCCAGCAACAGCTGTACCATTTACGGCGAAGCGAACTTCATTCCAGGCAATTCTAAATCCAAACGGATTAGCCAGCTGGTTCCAGCCATTACTTAGAGAAACCTCCAAATATTCAATACCATCAACCACTCGATTTGGTCGTACGCTTGCTCCGGCGGCGCCAAAAGTTTGAGGCGTGGCGGTAATCAACCAGTAGCCGCGTCCTGGAACGACATTGGGGGCAGCCGTATATTCATCGACGGCTCCGGTGGCTGCGTTATACCGGCCAAGTCTCCATTGCGAAGTATTAAAGACGCCTAGATCATCCTCAAAAACAGATGCGACATTGTTTGATCCGGTGATATTGAGAGGCAGTCCGATTATCCGATATCGTTTTGTTGCAGTGGCGCTTGCATTTTGAGCCTGCTCATTAGTCAGCGAAACTCTGAAAATAAGTGGATTGGCAGCACTGCCGACTCGCGAGAGATAAATACCGCGCTCGACTTCGAGATAATATTCAAGCCCGGTGATATTTAAAAGGCCGGCGACCAGATTATATACCAGCGTATCGCCAGTCCCTGCTGTCATTGCGGCTGTTTGATACGAAGTGTTACCGCCCTGACGATAATATATTACCCCTATGGCATCGCCGGAACTGCCCGAATAGGCAACTTTCAGAGTTTGGTCTACTTGCGGTACAGTGGCAACATTGTTACCATCATAAAATGTCTTTAAAGTTGTCATGCCTCCGTAGGTGATTCCTACTGATCCGCTGGTTAACGAGTAAGTATTACTGGACAGGCCAACTGCGCCATTCAACGGAACCACACCGGTAAGAGCATAATTAGAAGTCGCTACGGCTCCGCCACCTCCAGCAATTCCGCCGGTTGATATTTTGTAAGTATCACCGGAAATCTGAGCCAGACTGTTACCGGTAAGAAAACAAAACATCAAGGCGGCGATTATCAGAAGAGACTTATTCCATTTCATACTTATTCTCCTCTGTATTTGTTTTCAATTTATATTTTATGGCCAGATTATTCATGGATTTCTCCAGAAGCCTTTTTGGCCACATTTTGAGCCTCCAGATTTTGCTGATAATGGATCTGCATTTCTGGTCCCAGCTTATAAGCCTCAGGATGTAAGTACAATCCTTTTTCTATGGCCGGTTTTTCCATCTCGACTTTGATCGGGTTGGCTTCTGCAAAAGCATCTTTTCGAATTCCGGTGACCTGCCAGGATACTTTAACCGATGGTTTATCGGTTCTGATTGTAAACAAATTGCCGCTGATTTCTTGGCCCACAATTGCCTGGGCGAAATCACCGATAACTGTTAATTGGTATCTGAAATCTTTGTTGAGGGCATCAAAATAATCTGGCAATTCGACCAGAGCAATACCTTCGGCATCGGTGACAATATTACCATTATAAACATTCATCATTTCTGGTGATTCAACCACACTATGTTGAAGATATTTATTGGTTGGATCGGTCGGGTGATCGATTCTGAAAAGTTCGGCACCTTTCACGACTGTTCCGGTTACATTGATGTCTCCCGCAAAATATCCCGCATAGTTGGTTGTGGCGCTTCCGGCATAAGCGTATATTCCGTAGGCGCTGGCACCATCATTAGCCGTTGTATAAATTCCATATGATGTGCCAGTACTTACTGCCGGGTCTTTTGTCGTACAAACAGAGTACATTCCGTATCTTGGATTGCCATCGGTTTCAGATTCCGCATAAAGAGCCAAAATCCCCCCGGTTGAGTTATCTTCCACATCTGCGACTATTCCATAATGAAAAACATTTGAATTGTACAAGCCATGGACATGCAGTTTTTCGTCAGCGTTGTAAGCTGGATTATCTCCAATAACCACACCGCCTCGAAAAGTAGTTAAATCTTGAAATGTGGCGGGTGGATTGGCACTTATAGCGTATGGCGCCGAGGCCAAAAGCTGAAACGGCGTCATTTGAGAGTCATTGCCGACCTTAATTCCAAGAAATCTTGGGTCACCATTAAATATGCCGGTAGTCAGAGGAACTGTGGCTCCCAATTCAGCGGTAAAGACGCCCTGATCATCCGGTGTAATCAGCATTGTTTCTGACCAGATACTATCGCCAGGGTCGGCATCGAAAGCACCATAAAGTGCAAAATTAACAACAACTTCTGTCGTTATTGGATTTCCGTCGGTATCAGCCAGTCGGCCCTGGTAAACCATTGTTTCCGGTGCCTGAGCCATAACATTGATAGCAAATATCAGAATGACAACCATAACGGTTAGAGTGACATTAACAAAACTTTTTCTCATATTATTACTCCTTTCAATAATCAATTAAAATGTAACTATCTTCCATCCTTAGTCGGTACTGGTGGAAATCTTGCCAAAGTAGTATCAGGTGGAGGATCATCGCCGCCACCGCCGCTACCTAATAAAACAACGGCGACAACACCGACACCAAGTCCGATAGCCCACCATTGAGTGTACCAGGCTTTCTTTTCTCCGCTGTCAAGTTTTGGAATCGCAACCAAAGTGTCGATATCCGGAGTCTTAATTTCAGTGTTGACCAGATTCTTGGCCTGTTCCATCATCGACAAAAATTCGGTCGATTTAATATCGACATCTCCCGACCAGTCGGCATACGATCTAAATGCCTGGGCAAACTGCTCGATTACCTTGCTCCGTTTTTCTTTTGTATCCTTCAACTTGGCATAATACACTGCTGCCATCAGAACATGAGCATTGGCCTTTTCTTCAAGGGTCAATGATTTATCTTTTAAGAGATCATCAATTTCCATTTCGGCGCAGTTATAATTGAGCCCCTTAAAGGTCTGACGGGCATGGTCAAGCGTTGGTGCGCTCTTATCGTATGGACAATTAATTGATTCCTGAGCCAAAACTCCTATTGGCAGAACCGTAACAATTAGATATGAAATCAACACCAAAGTCAGAGAGAAACGGAACAAAAGGACCTTTTTGTGCATTTGACCTCCTTATTATATTATGTTTATTTTATTTATCTTTTATTTCTTTGACCAATATACCAATATCGTAACAGGTTCAACATTTTGCCATTTTGAGGTTCCAAAATCTATCGTTGAACTCCCTTTTGGGATATTTTCGTGTGGTCCGCCGCCAAATGGAAATGTTACGGCCGAATCGACAACAGCGCCGGGATAACTCCGGCCCTGCGCATTCAAAATATTAAATCTGACCTGCCATTTGCCAGATAGTTTCTGCAAATCAAATACCGGGATATTTTCGCCTGAATATTTATTGCCATACCCATTAAAAAGAACTTCCAAAAATGCATCACCAAGTTCAGACGGAATAGCGCCGATTGTAAATTTAATAGTATCCCGCAGATAAAATTCATCCTGCAAATTATAACGGAGAGAGCGGTCAACATTGGTTGGGATCTGATCAGTCAAAATAGGATAATCAGGGTGAATAATTGTTATGTCATGTGTTCCCTTGTTTATGTTAAATTTTTTATTGATGCTTTTTTCAGTGCCATCAACCAAAATCTTAACATTGTAATCGGGAACAACATCTATCACTAAAGTTGGAAGTGGTGGAGGTTTTGGAGGCTCCGGTTCTGGTTCCGGTTTTGATTCCTCGATTGTAGCTACAACTTTTGGGGTGTCAACAATAATAGTTTGTTCCTGTTTCACCACCGGTTTGTTATCACTTTTATTTTGTTCTTCAATCGGCTCCGATGCTGTTTCGGACGATGACGAATCAACCGCAGCGACAGCTATCTCCGCAGAATTAGTACTGTCTTGCGCCGTTTCATCGGTCGGAATAACATCTTTAATGTCAGAAATTATCTCCTTGACCTCGGTTGAATCAATAGCCGATTGCGCTGCCGGCAACCAACTATCGCGAGTTATAAATGCGCCCCCGGCCAAAAGAATGATAGCTGCCGTCGCTATCCAAAGAGATTTATTTGATTTGCCGCCATAAACCTGTTTGACCTCTTTGAGGTCCTTACCCATTTCGGCAATCGATTTATATCGTTTACTGGGATCCGGGTGAGTCGCTTTTTTTAGTACATACTTCATCTGCGGGGATAGATTTTTGGCTTTTGGACCACCCCATTCGGAGATGTCAGGGTTGGCAGGATTCCTATATGGCATTTCGTTGGTGGCAAAGTTAAAAAGTGTTACGCCGGTTTCATAGATGTCACTTAAGAACGGATTATAGTTGGCGTCGCCACCCTGACGTTCAGGAGCGGCAAACATCGGCGTTAACGCCTGATATGCTGTTTTTGTGGCATCTTCGCGCATTACTTTAGCGATACCAAAATCAATCAGATAGACATGATCGTTCTTGTCAATAATGATATTATCAGGTTTGATATCACGATGAGCAATTTTTTTGCCATGAGCATAAGCGAGGGCACTGGTCATGGTCATGCCAACCTTCAAAAGCATATCGCTTCCCAGCGGTCCTGTATCTCGAAGAATCGCCTTGCCATCCTTCCCACTAATAAAGGCAACCACCAGAGCGCCTTCCTCGGGGAGGTAGTCTATTACGCGGCAGATATTGGGATGATCAAGAAGACAGAGAATTTTGGCCTCTTTGTCAAACTTGTCGCGTTCCTGAACTTTTTTAAAGAATTTTATAACCAGCTTTTGTTCGACAAGATTCACGTTATGGCCATCGTAAACCTCACCGAATCCGCCGCCGCCTAAATATGAATGGACCTTATATTTACTGCCAATTACCCACCCGATTACGCCAAGCGGATCTAAAGGCTTGTCGTCTTGGCTATCTTCCCATCCGGTCGTGTTTTTTTTATTAGAAAATTTGGGGGCCCCGGATGTTTTTGGTGAAAAATTTTGTTACAAAAAAACGTATTGTTATTTAAAAATTGTT
>JAQBFG010000224.1:0-2595 GCA_032123495.1 Candidatus Zixiibacteriota bacterium
GGCACTATCCAGGTGCATGCTCTTCGAGGTGTCTCCATAGAAATAAACAAGGGTGATTATATTGCCATCATGGGTCCGTCTGGTTCGGGAAAATCGACCCTGATGAACCTGATCGGATGTCTTGATACGCCGAGCCAGGGCGAATATTATTTTACCGGCAATCGTGTCAGTCAGATGGAAGAAGATGACCTTGCTACAATAAGGAACAAAGAAATCGGTTTTGTCTTTCAGACATTTAATCTGATGCCAAGAGCTACTGCATTTCACAATGTCGAACTTCCCTTGATTTATAATGGGACCTCAAAAGAAGCCAGAGAAGAAAAAACTCGTAAAGCTTTGGCGGCGGTTGATCTGACCGACCGGATGATGCACCGTCCTAATGAATTGTCAGGTGGGCAAAGACAGCGGGTGGCGATTGCACGAGCGCTGGTAAATGAACCATCATTAATTCTTGCAGATGAGCCGACCGGAAATCTTGATACGAAAACCGGTTTGGAAATTATGCAACTTTTCTCTCGATTGCATAAAGAAGGTAACACCATTATTATTGTCACCCACGAACGGGATGTTGCTACTTATGCTGATCGAATTCTGTTTATCAGAGACGGACAGATTGAAAGCGATGAACTCGTTTCTACAGATGAAAAGAAAATAAACGGTACCATCATATGATATTCTGGGAAATATTTAAAATGGCCGCCAATGCCCTGCGAATTAATCGGATGAGGACGATTTTGACTCTGCTGGGTGTAATAATTGGCGTTTCATCGGTGATTACTATTATTTCGGCACTTGACGGTTTGGAACAATCGATAAGGGCCGAATTGGAGTTTCTGGGTCCGTCAACATTTATTGTTGCCAAAATGGGCATAATTATGAGTGACGATGATTTTTTCGAGGCGTTAAAGCGTAAGCCATTAAAGTATGAATATGTAAAAGCAATTGAAGAAGGCTGTGATAAGTGCGTCAAGGTAGCGGCATCGTCAAGCGCATTCGACACGGAAATTAAATACCGCAATAATAAATTACGGAATGTTCAGGTTCGAGGAAGTGAATATAATATAATTGATATTATCGATTTCGAACTGGGACAGGGCAGGTTTTTTACGGCCGAAGAAGATTTGACCCGTCGGCATGTTGTCTTTATTGGAACTACAATACAGGATGAACTGTTTCCGGGAGTAGATCCGATAGGCAAGTCATTAAAGATCAATAATGTCAAGTATGAAGTTATCGGTATCGCCAAGAAAAAGGGTTCCAGTTTTGGCAATGATGCTGATAGAGTGGTGTTCGTTCCATATCATACATTTGTAAAGCAGTTCGGACACCCTCGTGGACGGATGAGTATTTTTGTAAAGGCTAATTCGGTTGAGGATGTTCCTGATGCGATGGACCAGGTGCGGAATGTTCTTAGGGCTCGCCGCCATGTTGCTTACGAAAAAAAGGATGATTTTGGAATGGTTACCGCTGATGCCGTTATGGCTGTTTTAAATGATATTACTAAATTTCTCAGGATGGGATTGGTTGGGGTCTCTTCGATAGCATTGATAGTTGGCGGCATTATAATTATGAATATAATGATGGTATCGGTAACCGAACGAACGCGCGAAATCGGAATTCGTAAATCAATCGGTGCCCGACAAAAAGATATTCTGATGCAGTTTTTATATGAATCGCTGATTCAATCTTTGGGAGGAGGAGCAATTGGCATTGCCATCGGCGTGATTTTGGGTAAAATACTTATTAGTCTGATGAATTTTGATATGACCCCATCGGTATCTGCCATTATTGTCGGACTAACAATATCAACCGGCGTTGGTCTTTTCTTTGGAATCTATCCTGCGATGAAAGCGGCCAAAATGCAGCCGGTTAAAGCCTTAAGCTATGAGTAATAATAATGACTACAGTTGAATTAAAAGAAGGTGTTTTACTGGCACTGGATTCACTGAAATCAAACAAGTTTCGTTCCGGCCTGACTATTCTGGGAGTATTGATCGGTGTCTGGTCGGTTATTGCAATGACCTCGCTGGTGAATGGATTGGACGGTGCTGTTCAGGATTCTATTGATAAAATTGGCAGCAATGTTCTGTTTGTTGATCGTTTCCCGCCCGATACCGATCACCATGATATGACCGAAGAAGAGCGGAATCGGAAGTGGATAACAACTATGGAAGCCGACGCCATTGTCGAAAACTGTCCTGCAGTTTCAGCGGTCTCACCGGAGAATCATCATTGGGGCCAGGGCCGGGATGGAAATTCGGTCAAATATAAAGGACGCAAGGCGAATCGCCCCGCTTTGGTCGGGGTGCGACCGGCCTATCAGAAGGTACATAATTTATCAGTTAGCGCCGGTCGTTTTATTAGTTATACAGATAATGAATTCAAAACTATGGTCTGCGTTATCGGTTCTGATGTTAAAGAGGCGCTGTTTCCCAATGAAGACCCCATTGATAAACAGATTCGGGTGAATAATTATCGTTTTACCGTTATTGGTGTCAGGGAGAAGCTCGAGGCGATGCTTGGCGATGACAGCGACAACAATAAGATCGCTATCCCACTGAATACTTATGAAAAGATACTGCCATGGGATGAAGC
>JAQBFG010000225.1:0-4147 GCA_032123495.1 Candidatus Zixiibacteriota bacterium
AAAGCAAGTTTTAATATTACCGCCGGGCCACATACTTTTCGTTGGGAGTATGCCAAAAATGGATCAGTGTCATCCGGGGATGATGCCGCCTCGGTTGATTATATTATATTTCCGGAACTTATAAGTTCCCCGATGATTTCCACAGAATTCCTGCCAAATTGGGAAGTTAATAGTCCTTACTCGCAACAGCTTGACGCAACAGGCACCATTGGTGTCTCTAGTTGGGGTGATAAATATAATGATCTAAGTGGAACCGGTTTGATATTAGCATCAAATGGCCTGGTATCAGGAACACCAATTAGCGAAGGAACAATCAATTTCACTGCCGAGATAACCGATGAAATAAACGGTATCGATGAAAAACTGTTTAGTTTTGAGATAACTCAGGATTGGGTCTGCGGTGATGCTGATCGGGACGGCGATATTAACATCTTGGACGTTGTCTATATAATCAACTATAAATACAAAAGTGGACCTGCTCCTGATCCGCTTGAATCGGCCGATGTCAACAATGATTTAGCTGTGAACATTCTTGATGTAGTCTATCTGATAAATTTCAAATACAAATCAGGTTCCGAACCAAGTTGCCCCTAATAAAATAGTACCTTCAACTCCCGGTCGCCTTAATTATTTTTTCAGTGTTGCCAACTGTTCTTTGATCCATACGATTCTATCTTCCGGGCCTTTTAAAATCTTATCCCAATCATCAATTGGATTTGAGAAAAAATCTTCGCTGCGAATGGTAACCACATCGGTGATATCATGAAAATCCCGTTTGGCACCATACATCTCTTTGAAGAAAATCGGATAATTATACCTGTTGGATAGCTCAACCATTTCGTCACGGGTAAGATTATTCAAAATTGCCCCGGTTAGCGCCACTTGAAAGGTGAATATTCTTTTGCGAGTGTCTTTCTCACAATACGCTTTTATTTCCTCGTCATTATAAAGAAGTGCAAAATTCTCGGCCCATTTTCTAAAGATACCCCGCTCCGGGTGGACAGCGAGACATCCGGCATTAAAATATGGACGAATTGTATCACCATCAGCCGGAGTGATGATTGGAAATATGCTATTTTCTTTTATATCCATATTGGTATAGGCCCGGCTCCAATATTCATCGAGAGGTTCCGAATATATCGGACTGATATTTTTGTGCATCACCGGGCAATAGGCAAGATTTTTACCGTCGGAGAGAATAAATTCATCCGGTTGCTGAAGGACCATACTATCGCCGCCGAGCATAACCAAAATGGCTGCTTTGCCCTCGGCCTCGGCCTCCATTGATGCCGCGGTGTAAACCATACCGGTTAGAAAGTACCACCAAGCCTCTGGTGGTGCCTTAAATGATTTAAGTTCAACATTAACAGAAGCAAGCTTCTTCAGACCTTCTTCATCCTGCGGTTTATATCCCTCAGGATAACAGGCCCAGATCGGAGCATCCTTATATTTGCCGCCAAAATTCCTGATACTATTGCCCAGAAGATATATTCTGTCCAATTGATCGGGGTCCGAAATAAAGGTCGTAAAAATTATGGGAATCTTTGTGTCCGGTACCATAGAACTATCCTGACATGCTATCATCTGAGCAAGTATTAACACAAAAATAAGTAAAATAACTTTCATATCTTATCCTTTTCTGAAATATCATTTTATGACTAAGAGGCATTATTAAATCATTCCCTTTATGTTCATTCAATCTTTTCATATTCAAATGTGTATGTCTGGCTATCTCCAAAGCTGAAATCCCAGAGCGCTTTGATTAGATTACCATGTTCGTCAACATCAAATGTTATATCAGCATCAAAATCATTCTCACCCTTAAAGAGTCCTTTTTCCATTTGTCCATTTTTGTCGTATATTATTGTCAATGCACCGGTCAGCCAGGAGTCAAAGTTTTTCCATATTCCACCGATAAGTTTTCCGTCGACATCATATTTGTATGTTTCTTCTCCATCTTTGCCATCGGAACGCCTGAAAAGTCTTTTTGTTAAATTGCCATTTTCATTAAACTCATAGCTGAATACCCCGCTGAGACCGCTTGAGTAGAGACGATACGATTTTGTCAGATGACCGTCGAAATCATACAAAAATGTCGTTTTAGTGTATAATCCATTGGAGTGATCATAACGCTTGTGAACCAATTTTCCCGTTTCATCATATTCGAATTTGGACGGCCCGCCTGATCCATCCGAGTACTCATAATTCTCGCCGGATAATCGAAAGTTGTTATTACCTCTTATAAAAATATTGGATGATCTATACTGCTTAGCTTCTGGTATCTTAAAAACATTATACTCATAAATAAAAGTCTGATTCCATTGGCCGCCATAGTCCCAGTACTCTTTGATAAGATTGCCATTGGTATCATGGGTATATTCAATTGCCGCAATAATATCCTCTCCTCTTTTTAGTTCGGCACTCGATTTATTTCCATCTTTATCGTTTTTGTAATAAATTTCGCCAGTTATCCAACCTTTTAATTTATCACAGACAGTTTTTAGCAGAAATCCATTTTTGTCATACTCATATATAGCTGTGCCAGTGGTTCCATCTGATCTGTAAAAATTATCTTTTATTAAGTTGTGATTGACATCGTATTCATAGGTTTCTTCAGAAAATATTCTGTCAGAATATTCTCTGTATTTGCGGATAAGATTGCCGTTTTCATCGTGACTATAAAAATTTAATGAGTTGCGACTTTTATCCATCTGCTCCCAGACGGCATTGACAAGAAATCCGTCTTTGTCGTATTCATAAGTTGTTAATGCCTTTTCTCCCGATGAGTTTTCATAAAACAGACTCATAGCACGATATTCAGTTGTGTCGCCCAAAACCGGTAATTGTGTGAAAAGAATAATAGTCATAATTGCATGGACAAAACATTTATTACCTTTCATTTTGTTCCTCGCTCTATTTATATTTGTTCCCTTTTAACTATTTATCCATTACATATATTGACTTTTAATGGTAGATTATTGTTTAATAAATAATCTGTGAATATTTATTTCGAAATAACACAGAATAAACTGGAGTTGTCAACTTCACATATTTCATACAAGACTTCAAATTTAGACATCAACTCTTCAAAATCTGATTTATTATAAGTTTGGGCAGTGAACCGATCCTTACAGATAATTATGCCATTTTTTGTTTTATCCCAATCAATTTCACCAATTAACTGATATTCTGATTGAATCCTGAACCACTCCAGTCTATCCTCCCAGAATTGATCCGAGTAACTCGAAAAAAGAATTAGTCCGTTCTTTTTGACCACCCGTAAAGATTCCTCAACTAGCCTGACGGGGTCAACATGAAATGCCGAAATGCCGTTTTGAATGCAGATTACTTTATCGAAACAGTTATTCTTGAATGACAGTTCGGCGGCATCCATTACAGAAAGTTGGATATTATTAAAGCCAGACAAGTATTTTTTCGCCGATTCAATATTGGCCGACGAAGAATCAATCCCAATAACAGTCTGAGCCTTTTGTGCCAGCGGTTTTAATACCCGGCCGTACCCACAGCCAAGTTCAAGGATGGTATCAGAAGGTTGTATCTTTTTTTGAACAAAATCGATTTCAGCCTGAAGGTACTGTTTTGTTCTTGGTGGTGCCAACTCATATACTTTTTTTAGTTTTTCGGCCGAAAGATTTATATCATAGTATCCGGTCATGATACAATCCGAATAGATTCCTATTAATCTTTTTTTTCATTCTCTTTGTTTTTGATAATCTCGGCAAGCTTTTCACGGCGATGTTCCAGCCATTCTTTATGCAGTCTCAGTTCGTCGAGTTTGGTTTCCTCATTTGTCTCTTTTTGCCGTTCTTTTACTGTGTCAATTTCATCTCCCAGTGCATTATACCGATGCTGCATGTTTTCCAGAGTTTCGGCTAGCTCAGCCTTGTCAAAAACGATATTTTCCAGCGTATTTTTCTCTTTTACTTGTTCGGCTTTTATTTCTGTTGCGCTTTCACTTGGAATAAAAGTATTTTTCTCGTTCAGCGCGCGCGTGTTCATAAAAGTTGGCGAAACAATTTCCACTCCTGATTTATGCAGCGAATCTAATACATTTTCGCGTAGGCGAGATCGAACCGATATCAACTGTTTTACCTCTTTAAGAAGTCCAGAGATACGATAGGTCACT
>JAQBFG010000226.1:0-12541 GCA_032123495.1 Candidatus Zixiibacteriota bacterium
GACCTCCCCACATTCCCATTTCCGCAACAAGAAAAAGTGCCGATTTGAGAATACCGGCACCGGCATATCTTTGACCCAAACCTGGAATTAGAAGTGAATAAAGAAATGCCTTCTTTGGTGATCGGTATTTATATTCATAGATTCCCTTATCATTTTCTTCAAAATCAAGCGCTTCTTCCTGAGTAAAAAACTCCGGAGATTCCAGATAATCGACGCCGCCGCTCTTTAGCGATTCAACATTCAACTCAAATTGACTACTTGACAACTCAATCGCTCCGGACGAAAAAGCCAGGGTCATTACCATAACAAAAATTAAAGCGGTTACTTTTCTCATTTTTTCAACCTTTCCTTAGTTAACAATTGCAATATCTATAAAAGATGTCTGTTCGTCACCATTAAAATCTGCTTTGATAATACAGCGATAAACGCCGCTCGGCAGAGATGAGCCGTTCCAGTCATATTCGTTGGGAACCCCGCCGACCCCGGTCAGATTTTGTTCGCCAACCAAATTACCTATCATATCATAAAAACTCAAAGTCACATCAGCCGGTTCACCGAGAAAATATCGAATCGTTGTCCGGCCATCCAAAGACGGATTTGGATAGCAGTAAAAATCATCATCCGAGAAACGGTCAGCAAAAACAACCGGGTTTATCAAATCATCAACTGACAAGGAATTATTGCCCGAATAATTTCCGCCGTACATCGGCCAGTGCGCCAGCGAAACATTATACCCGACATCCCATGAATAAAACCAGCCATCACCACCGAGATAACCAAGACCGCCCCCGGTTGTTTTATTGTATATCACCGGCGATCCGTATCCGAAGGCTGCAATATTTTTAAAATTGGCATCTCCATATTGTGAGCCATTCAGAAGAACTGACTGAACCCCTATCCCGCCAATCGGAAGCGGAAAACCGAACAGTGGATCAGGACCCAAAGCATAACAATTACCGTTCGAGGTCGTCACAATAATATCTTGTCGGCCGTTGTTATCGATATCGGCCACCACTGGAGGTGATAAAACGACCAGATCGGGGAACCTTCGGTCAATAGGAATCGGGAAATTGGCAAGCGGCGTCAGATTCCGATTGAGAGCATAAATTTTATTTTTCCCGCAAAGGATTATATCGGCATATCCATCGGCATCCAAATCGGCAACAACCGGATTGGCGAAAATCGAATCGCCAAGATCGTATTCGATTTCTTTTATAAACGGATTTACAGCCGCTTCCGGATCAATTGAAATAATTTTCAGGATTCCGTCATCGGTCGCAACAATCACTTCCAAAGTATCATCACGATCGAGATCAACCGTCACCGGTCCATATTTAAAATACCCATCAAGGGTATCACAAAAAACATTATTTGAGTCGACCAGATAAAGATCGACATAATTAGAATCGACCCCGGCCAGGGCGGCAATTGAATTGCCGGCCAAAGCAAAGCCAAATGGATCCTCTTCATCAATTGTATTTATAAGCTGCATAAATCTGGTGAAATAATCTAATGAAAATATTTGAGTGTAGCCATTATATAGTACTGCAACGTGCAAGGTTGTATCAAAAAACGTTGAAACAACCTGACCACCACTAAATTGGATAGGGGTAAAAAGAGTGTCGGCTCGACCGTCGGCATTCTCATCATTAAATGAATAAACCATTAGCAGGTCACGGGCACCGACCGCTATAAATTTTACAACCGTATCGGTCATAAAGCCAAAATCTCCATAAACAGGTGAACTGGTTATAAGCTGTGGCGTTATAGCAAAAATCGGGACCGAGTCGGCTGTCTGGCCGACTGAGTTGTAAGATGTATCATAATATGGAGGATGCGACATAGATTCAAACAGACCACCGCCATCTTCGTTGATAACAGAAAGAGTGCGACCGGAAACGGTTATTATTTCATCGGTACCATCGCCATTAACATCGGCGGTGATTGGCGAAAAACCGTATTCAGGATAACCAACTCGTCTCGGGAAATTTTCAGTTTGAAGGTCATATTCGAGATTGAAGGTCATCGTTGTATTTGATGATGATATATCGGTGATTCGTATATGGCTGTTGGTGCCATTATAGCCGATTGATGGTGGATTTGTATTTGGCGTAAAGGAACTGTTATTGCCAGCACGGTACATATCATCGCTGTCTCCATACCCTGAGTAGAAATTGCCACCAAAATTGATCAAACCGTCAGCTTCAATCAGTTCAATAAAGCGATGCTCAGTATCAATCTGTACCCGATTAGTTTCAAATAATGTGAAATTCGAACCGGCCAGTGACATCGCCGCTACCGATTCATCAACATGCCAGATAAGTATCCCCGAACCGGGCAGAAGAAAATCGTACTCGTTCGTAAAAGTTTTGCTCTCATCAAGCGGATCATAATAAACCGGTCCCTGAATAACCGATGTTGCCGAATCAGCCAGCAGAGCCGGATCGCCCCTGCCATCGATATCGATCTGTCTGTTTTCCAGCAGATAATATTCAAACTCTGTAATCGGTATCCGGGCAATCCTGACACCAGTACTTATCATCTCGCTGGCAACAAGAGAAATATCGGCATTCTGCCGATAAACAACCGGTTCGATAAAGCCGAGATAGGCCCGCGACCAGGCAGTTGGATAAACAGGCATTACACCAAAAACGCGCCCGACAAATTCAAAGCCAAGATCAACTCCAGTGCCGAAGCCATTATTGTCCATTAGTGCAAAATCGCCCAGTTGTGTAAAGAAATTATCAGTCCGGTACAAATCGACAAGACCCAATTGATGACCAAACTCATGAGCCACGACCGCATTGAGAGCGGTGGCACGGTTATCCTGCGAGGCCATCTCAGGCATGATTATGGCATCACTGACAATATGTGTACCGCCGTCAACATAAATCGGATCCCGGTCATCGCCACGCCGGACATAACCGGTGAAAAGATCTGACAAAGTTTGCGGGTATCCGATATCATTCTGGCGATCGGAACCGGCATGGAATAAAATATGGGCATCATAATCAGCAAAAACCAAACTCGCTTCGGTGCTGTCAACTAATTGAAAACAATCGATAAAAAACGAATCAACCAGATTTTGTATTATCTCATCGGAGGTCAACCCCGCCCCATAGTGCGCCATCTTATTGGGAAGATGATATGCTCCGTTGGTGTCTTTGGGGTAAACGTCCCATTCCAAGATAAGATTGCTGTCAGAGACATGATAATAATAACGATTTAAGGCTTCCATATGCTTTTCGAAAAATACCAGGTTATGCGGTGAGGGGTCTATCAGATGACCAAACTCCGCAAAAAATGCCGCCGTATCACGCATATCAAACCGACCGCGGCCGGTTGTGCTGGAATCATCCTGAATTTCATATTCAAAATCAAAACGCATCACCAAAATTCTAATGGTATCAAGCGGGTCGGCCATTGTTGCCGAAAGTTTGGGAAGTCCCCACGGTTTATCCCGCTTCAGATTCAATATATTTCGGTCACAGCGGTCTGATGAGAAACCGTTATAAAACACTTTTGGAGAATTATTGTCTGCTGTCTGCCGATCAACGGCAAGCGGCGTTAATATTTTATCGCCGGCATCGGTCACTGATTGAAACATCAGAAGCGCGACTAATATTAATAATGTATTAAAGAATCCTATTCTTTTCTTCAATTCGATTCTCCCAAAATTAGAGGCCAACTCCCAGCGACAATCTCATTGTATTTGCCAGCGGAACATTTTCGCTTGAAGGAATATAAGCAAAATCAAATTTAAATGAGGAATAAGCCAGACCAAAGCCAAGCGTCGGTGTTTTAATTTCGCCTTCCTGATCATAAATATATCCGAATCTTAGAGCAATAAATGATCCGTACCAATATTCCATTCCTCCGTTGAGGACAACCTCTTTGAACTCATCTTTTATATCACCGATAGCAACCATCGATTTATTCGCTTCCACCGTTAATAACAGATTACTGTAATTCGATTCAATTGCTTTCCAGGCAACACCAAAGGCGAGACTGCGAGGAAGCGGGTCAGCCTGTGCAACGTCAATATATGAAATTGCCGGTCCAATATTGGTGATCGCCATACCCAAAGAAACGCGACGATTGAGTTTGTATAACAAACCAATATCAAGAGCCAAACCGGTTGAGGTTCCACTGCCCTGTTCTGCGGCAACTCCCTGAGTATACAGATGCGAATAAATCACTTTGGCAGAAACACCGCCGCTTAGCGAGCGTGTCAGAGGCGTTCCATATGACAGAGTCATGGCTATATCAAAGGCTGAAAAAGGACTTGTTTCATTACCATATTCGTCCGTTCCTGCAATCGTTCCGTATGATAGAAAAGTTATATTGGTGCCAACCGTACCCCAACCTTCAATACTTTTAACATAGGAGAAGAATTCATAATATATATCATCAGCAAGGTCCGGAAGCCAGTTAACATGCATCATAACCAGTTCAGAACGAGCGGCGGCACGAATCAGTATTTTATCTTTGGCGGCAAACCACAGATTGTCATCAGCCTCAGTAATTTCCATAACTTCCTGGCCACCAAGACCTTCTTCATTAAACCTTGACCATCCATTCTGAAGAAATATCGTTCCGCCTTCGGTGCCAAAATAAATCTTATCTCCCACCGGGCAGATCTCATTAATTTTTGATCCGGCTGGATTAGAATAGGTCACAATTTTCTGACCGGCCACCAAATTGTCAGATTCCAGCATATTAACTTCTTTAATATTGGCCGCCAATCTCTCGGCACGTTTCTCATCCCCACTAACAAGACTTGAGGCCAGTTCGTTAACAGTCATATCATTTTCAGCAACGTAATCACGGTATCCATACCGCTTCCATTCTTTACCGTCAAATTTGAGAAGACCAAACTCAGTTCCAATCCAAAGTTGCTTTCTTCTGTCAACTTCCATCGCAGTGATTTTAAACGGTATTCCAGCGGTAAAAGGAATCTTGATTGTTCTGCTAATGCTTTTTGCCTGATCTAAAGTCATAAGAGTAGAATCGGAAATAACTTTTTCAGATTCTGCTTGTTCAGCGAATGCCGGATTATTTTCCATTTCCGCAGGGACCACTTCCGATGCTATTTCCGTTTTTGTACTGTCCGCCTGAGTAGCTTCATACATTTCCAGTGAATCCTTGATCACTTCAAGCGCTTTCGCAGTCCCAAGCGAATCAATCAATGCTGAAACATCGCCAAACATTTGGTCCGAGTTTTCAGCCTCCTGAGTTGAAATATCTTCATTTATGTTTTTATACTTTTCAAGAAATGCCGATTTTTCATTGGGATTATCAAATATTTTCATGCCATCGTAAATAGATTCGGCTGTTTGATCCAGAACATCTTGAAATTCGATATAGTTTTTCCAGACTTTGCCATTAAAATGGTAAAGATCACCCTCAACAATGGCCCAAGCGGTGTTGTCAGGCGCGGCGGCAACTCCCGATATCGGTTTTTCCGGCAACCCATTAAGGTCACCTTGCATACTGAAGATACCGGCATCGTATAACAATAAACCATGATCGGTATTCAAATATGCCATTTTCTTACTTAGCTTGATTCCGGTAATATTTTTTAATTGTATATTTTCGTCATCAGATAAGAAATGCCGCCATCTTTTTCTATCATAACGATACAATCCTGAATCGGATGTAATCCATAGATATTTTTTATCAGATGCAATATCTGTCAAATGACCTTCAAAATTAACGGCAAACGGAACTATAAGCTCTTCGGCAAGAACCCGTCTTTTTGTCTTTTCAACTATAAAAAGCAGTCTATCAACTTCCGATTTGGAAAGGGTTGAGTCCTTAATGGCATTGCGATATTCCACGCCAATCCGATTAAACCTTTCCCAGTCAATCAAACATTGATTGTAGGCAGCTTTCAAGGCAATAAAACCATTTTCTATTTCATCTCTGGCATCATAATCATCAGGAATATGCGCCATTACTTTTACTTCAATAGAATCAATTTCACCTCGCGATAGATCGTTATTGGCATCGCCGATTTTATTCATAAGCTCGGCGACCCTGGCATCAAAATCTTCGGATTGAAAACCGGTATAATCTCTCAAAATCGATTCGGCTGATTGTTCTGCCCTTGTTTCGATAATATCGCCAAGATACCATTTATTGCGGCTATAACGAACCAACCCTTTTTCTGATATTGCCCAAATATCATACTTGTTATAATCAATCTCTGAGGCATCATTTTGGTAAAAAGTAACCTTTTTAAATGGTCTTAAATCATCCGGTATCGCAACCTCAAACCATTTGCTTGAAAGCGGATAATTTCCCAATCCGGCCGGATTCCAATGGGTGGCGGTGGCGTCATCGGCAACGGCAACAAAAGCCTCACCCATACCTGCCGCGCGAGCTCCGGCGGCAATCCTTAGGAATAGTACAGCTGATGTTGAAACGCCGGCAAACACACCGGGACTCATTCCTACCAGAAATGCTACCAATATTATAAGGTTAGTTAGTTTGCGCATTAAGAACCTCCTGTATTAATTAACCAAAATTATTTTACCAAATGATTCAATCGTCTTGTCATACAAATCCGATACAGCCGTGACTTTATAGATATACACTCCCGTAGCAATACGGTCAAAATCGGCATCAACTCCACTCCAGGAATAAAACTCATTATATCCGGCTGGAACCGATCCAATCGTTTCAGATTTTATTTTTCGACCGGAAAGGGTAAATATTTCAAAATCCATCCGACTGACCGGTGAACTCAATAAACAAGAAAAAACAGTATTTTCTCTCATAGGATTTGGATAATTCATCAATTCCGTCATCATAAATTCTCCACTCGCCAACAGCTCCGCCTCAAACTCGACCAAAGTCGAATTATTGGCATTATCCCAGGCCTTCACTCTAAATGAGTGAATCCCGGTTGAAAGCGAGCCAGTCTCATATTCTATCGTCCCGGATAGATAACTTCCTGGACTATATTGAAATAGGTCGGTAAGATTAATGGAATTCTCCACTCGGCCATCAATAACGAGGGTAATTTCATGACCCAAACTTCCGGTCAAATTGATACCGGATGAGTCAAATATCGCCAAAGTCATTGTCTCTCCAGAGGTTATCTTATCTCCAGAGAGGAAATTTTCCCGTTGACCAAACGAATAAGCGACCTGCGGCCCCTCAGTATCTTCGGAAGAAACTATTGAAAGACTAACCGGAATCGAATCGACCAACCCAAGAGCATCAGAGCCGGCCGAAACTGCGTATCCGGATATTTTGGCGCTGTTTCCGCCAACACCAATATCCAATGGAGCAATAAATGAAAAATCAAAATATCCATCAACAACATCTGCGTTCCCGCGATAAATAGCCGGACCATTCAAACCATAACTGACGGTTTTGACCGAATCGCCATCATCATCAACAACTTTATGTTTCTTTTCTATATTTGAATCATAGACGAACAGCTCAATAGTACCGTTAAAATCAGTATGTACTCCGCTTGATTTTTCGACAATTTCTCCGGATGCTTCGTGATATTGTAAGGCAGTCAAACTATCAGGCTTCTTGGTGAATTTGATATCATACTTTGGAACACCAAGTTTAACAAAAGGATCACCGAGATAAATATAATTTCTATCATTACGAATAGGAGTCGGATTAACCCCAATATATTGACGCGCCAATTTGGCCGCATAAAAAGCTTGCGCTATCGATAAATTATTATCCGCAAAAAGAACTTCAAATATCTCCTTGTTAAAAGCGGCATTATCTGAAGAATAAACTAATCGTGTTGCCGAGATAACTCCGATTGCTCCACCCGTGGCATATCTGATAAGATCCTCAGCCATTCCCTCTTTATCAGGATTGTCAAAAAAGCCAATAGAGCATGACGCGGTAACAACCAAAGTAAGTTTTTCGGTATTTGTTAAATTGACCAAATCGGTACTGCGGTGAAAAACGTTTTCATGCGCCCAGTAATCCGGATTTCCATGCCCGACATAATTTATTAGCAACGTTCCTTCATTAAAGCTTTTGACTATATCTTCATTGGCCAGCGGTTTCCGTTGAACGGAATTAAACGGGTAATCCCAAATATATATTTTATTGCGGCGAAAAGATGCCGGTAATCGGGGCGGCTCCTGTAATTCTTCGGTTTGACTGGTATGGAACCATTCTGTGTTGTAATGACCGAATTCATCATCGGCCACCAATGTAACTGTTGTCCGCCAGGGACCATAGTTGGTCGATGATTCATACGATTTCACCTTATCAATAATCGTCGCCATCTCCGAAACCGTTTTGACCGGCCAGCGGGAGATCATCATATCATAGCCGCGATCGGTGGTGTATGAGGTATCGCTATCGAGTAAACCAAATTCACCGAAGAAGACATAGTTATCATCCGATGCCGACGAATCGATCTCTTGAATATATGGCGGGATTATATTTGTCGAGGTCAGCCCTAAATTATTTTCAAAATCATAAACACCATCGCCAACCAGCAAAACCGCCGATGGAGCCGGTGTTTCATAATTTTCATAGCTGTATTTTAAATATTCACGAATAGCTTTGGGATCGTACAAACCATACGAGAACTGGTTTAGTATCTGCTCAAACGAAACAACTTTTACACTTATATCTGATTCCTGCTCACGATACGTTTCGTAATCTTCCAAATACGGAAGGAACTGCTCCGGTGCAATTACTATTAAATCGGTCTGTGAAATATTCTCGCGCAAATCGTTGATCTCAATTTTTTCGATTTCATCGGGTGCGAATGCTTTTGAGCCTGGACAGACATAAAATCGATTAGGACTTTCTAAAGAAAGATTATAATGAAAATTTATCTCGGTCGATGAAACCGAAGCGCTTACTATCGCAACCGGATTTTTGGAATCGGAAAGATCAAAAATCAATGGCGTTGCACTAAACTGATTATCTAAAACTATTTCACCGATTCCACCATATTGTCCAATATAAAAATCCAAAATATCATTTGTTGGACTCAATTCGCCAGTATAAGAAATCTCCAAATAATCAAAATACGGAGGAGTAGTTGTACTGCTATCGAGAACTATTGAAAATCTGTTAAGACCGGCGACCAGATCATCGGTTGTAAAGTAATAAAAAGGTCGATATCTTCCGGTTGAAACGGCGTTATTTGAATTTACAAAAATGTAATTGGTCGGGTTACTGATAGCTCGAATGGTAATATCGGCATCGGCACCCGGGACAGCATTGGAAAGCGATTCATATAATGTAAGGTGCGCCTGACCGGTCCAATACCAATCAAAGTAGCTTCCGATTCGATCATTGCCATCAACAGCCAACATATTATTCTGATGAATCCTCCGGTTAAAACGACCATTGGTAATTGTCGTATCGGATAGGCCGGATGGATTTCCATTAACCGGTAATATTCTTTTGCCACCTTGCGCAAAATCGCCGGATACACTCAACCAGTAATAATTAATATTGGTATAATGATTTTCCAGATAAACCGGGGATGAATCGGCCGGATAAGACCAGCGATCAGCACTTTCGGCATAAAACAGAAGATAATCATCACGACCGAAATTACCATCGCCATTATCTGAGATCAGTATCGATATCTCTTCCAATGGATTAACAGGCTCCGAATTTCTGTCGGGAATCGGTTCACCACCTCCATAATATATCCGTATCGAATCGCTTGCAAGATTAGTCAATGAGATCCCGGCCGATGATAAATTCTGACCAGATATCCTGATCAATCCTTCTTTACTAACCTGTATTTTATACCATTCCTGCGAAACGGTAAAAGGTGATTGAGCAGCTTTATTGGCCTTTAATTGAACTGCAATCGGCCAATTTTTGAATTGATTATAATTTAAAATCGATTGCTTATATATCGAATCGAATATTTTGTCTTTCGAAAGCGATGTTATTTGATTCTGGCGACCATTTGGATATTCAAAACTGATCGACAATTCAATATTTCTTCGAAAAGATCCACGAAAGTATGGATAGATATTAACGGTGGCGACTTTACGGCCGCGTATTAATTTTATATCAATAATCTGGGCTAGTGTTGAACTGCTTTGGATTTTTTTGTTTTCGGCATTATCAAATGCCACAAAGCCGTCAGAACTAACAGATTTTATAAACGGCTCGGCATCAAATGGAAGCCCTATTAATACCGTTCTGACCGCCGAAAAAACAGAGTCGCCAGAAACAGACGAAATATACTTATTCGGTTTTACAATATTTAGCTCAAAGGTGATACCGATATCGTTTGAAGATATTATTTTGATATCATCATAGGAAGTTGCTGAGGCGATTGCGATTATTGGGAGAAGCGCAAAGAGAAGTACAATAGTTGTATGTCTAACGCATTTTTCAAGCATATAAAAACCGGGTCTCAATTTAATACCCGGCCCAATACCCGGCAAGAAAAATCAAGCCGAATAAAATAGTTAAAGGGCCGCTAGTCGTTCCTTAATTTCTTTTTTTTCAGTCCTTTAACAAATTATTCTATATGCTTTACTCCTCTTCATTTAACTCGTCAGAATATAATTCGTTCCAATAAAAAGTCAAGTATTCTAAAGGCTTTGCGCAGTTTTTGTTATATATCGGTTGGATAAGCCTGCAAATTTACATCCGAATTTGAAATACATTGGTGTAATTTATCCTATCCCACTATCTTACAAGGACTTCGGGGCATTCTAAAAAATAATAAATATTCTATATAATCTCAAATAGGGAAAAACTTTTCACAATAAATATAAATTGGCGACCATTTCGTAATAATATCAGAAGTTAATATCCCGATTAAATCGCCACAATCAGGCAGGATAAAAACAGAATAGCTGCAATCGGTGTCATTAGCCGTTTTTCAGCGCCGCTTTTTGATAAAATATTTCCAATTGTGCTTAATCCAAATATCCCAACTAATAACCACACAAAAATATCTGCAAATTTGGGACTATTGATAATAAAATATATATTCGCTTTTTCCATTATGCATAGTGCACCAACAACAAATATCACAGTCGACACCAAACTGGCCAGCCGAAGATTAAAGGGAAGCTTTTTATATTTCCCTCCCCAAGCCAAATGTCCCCATCTCACTCCCAAAACCAGAGCGAACTGAAAACAGAACATCCCGGTAAACCCAATCAAGGCAATCCATGCGGCTATTTGTGTAATAATTAAGTTCATAATATTTGCAATAATTATAGGAAATATTTCAAAATAAAAACAGAAAGATTTTGTCAGTTAATTAATCCATAAGCTTAGGGAGTAATATTTAAATATAAATGAGCCGCAAAGTATTTCAACCCGAAGAAAATTAAAACAATTGATTAAAATATATCTTATTACCGCCGGTTCCATCAGTTTTCCCAAAAACGATATCAACATCGCCATCGGCATCAAGATCTCCATAGGCAATACTAAGAATCATCCCCTCTTCAATATACTCACATTGGGGAGTAAATGATCCAAACCCATCATTTAACAACAATTTTGCTCCATTTTCGAAATGAGAAGCAATCAAATCATAATCACCATCAAAATCAACGTCGAATAAACAACTTCTTATTACTTGCGATTCCAAAGATAATGGACCGATGTCAATAAATGTTCCGGTATTATTTTGATTCAGCAGGATTTGCACATCACTAAATATACTGACTACCAGATCAATATCTCCGTCACCGTCAATATCTTTGCTGTCAATATCTGATGCCATCGCGATCCCCAGCGCCTGGCCGCTATTTACAAAGTTTCCGGAACCGTCATTAAACCATATTTCATCCGGTATTTCTCTCTTGCTTAGATAAAGATCCGGATAAGTGTCGCCGTTATAATCAGCCAAATCCATACAGTTTGCATCGGCACCGCCATAATCGGTCGGTGTCATCGTATAAAATCCATTTCCGTCATTTATCCAAAGTCTATTTGGTGAAGTTATAGCCGAAAGAAAAACATCTACGTCACCATCGGCATCCACATCTTCAAGCACGACCATACTGTGGGATTCACTGGCCGAACCTATATTTTGGCCACTATCGGTAAAATACCCTGATCCATTATTAAAATAAACTTTACATGGTGATGTGTGGCTCACCAAAAATATATCCGGATAATTATCACCATTGAGATCATTCATTTTGGCATCATGAATTCCGGTTGCACTAAAACTTTGACCGCTTTGCATAAACAGACCATTCCCATCGTTCAGCCAAAGTTTGCATTCTCCAATATAGTCGGTATAGCTTGAAACAAAAATATCTTCATCATCATCAAGATCGACGTCCACCACTACAACGCTGAATGATCTTGTATCACTTAAAATCTGTTCGCTCCGAACAAAGGCAATTGGCCCGGGAAAACAGACCGGAATCGGGCCATCCTTGTATTTATAATTTATTAAACAAACGGCATCGAGAATATTTATAAATCCATCTGAGTTAACATCGGCCGACACCCGATAATCCGGCTCATCGCCACCTTTGTATTTAAAATTGATTAAATAAACAATATCGAGAATATCAATATTACCATTTATATC
>JAQBFG010000227.1:0-3989 GCA_032123495.1 Candidatus Zixiibacteriota bacterium
ACCCAAGGCGAAAACGGTTGCGGATGGCATCATGCGGGAAATGCTCAACCGGCAGACATTTTGACGCCAGATTCAAGTTAAAACTCAAAAAAATCTGATAATTTTCAAATCCAATAAAATTCCAGGAATTAGAATATCTGTCAAATATATTTATACCAACAAGATAGCTAAGATATTGGCTGGTTTTGCCGAATCAAGAAAAGATAAAAAAATAGTTATATATTTCTTGACAGCAATTGAAATATCGCTATATTGAAAGGCTTTGTAGAATGTGAAACTAATAACCGGGTTGATCCGGGGGTGGAATGAAAACGTATATACCGAAAGCAGATGAGATAAAAAGAAGGTGGTTTGTGGTTGATCTCGAGGGTGCAACTCTCGGAAAAGCTGCTATAAAAGTTGCCGATATTTTGCGCGGCAAAGACAAGCCAATATTTACACCTCATCTTGATACTGGGGACTATATTGTCGCCATTAATGCTTCCAAAGTCGTTATGAGCGGTAATAAGGAACGGGATAAGAAATATTATAGACATTCAGGTTATCCCGGTGGTTTAAAAGTAACAAGTTATGCCAAGAAGATGCATAAAGATTCTCCGTCGGTGTTTGTCCATGCCGTTAAGGGGATGTTGCCGAAGACTCGTTTGGGTCGGAAGATCATTGAGAAGCTTCATGTTTATGGAGATGAGAATCATAAGCATCAGGCTCAGAAACCAGAAATGTTAACAATTACTGATTAAATATTTGAGATAATAAATGAGTGAAACTGTATTTGCAGCAACCGGCAGAAGAAAAGAAGCTGTAGCCCGAGCCACTATTAAGGTGGGCGGCGGCAAATTTCTTGTCAATAAAAAATCGTTAAAAGATTATGTCAAACGTGATACCCTGGTTGATTTGGTCAACGCTCCGATGATCAAGACCGAAACGATGGGTAAAATTGATGTAGTTTGTAGCACCAATGGTGGCGGACTTTCTGGTCAGGCTGGTGCAATACGATTGGCTTTGGCCCGGGCGCTCGCGAAGCTTGATGGCGACCTTCATTCGATTTTGAGGAAAGGCGGGTTTTTGACTCGTGATCCTCGTGCGGTCGAACGGAAAAAATATGGTCAGCCGAAAGCTCGTAAACGCTTCCAATATTCGAAGCGTTAGAAAAACATCCGGTTTATCCGGAAATAAGCACACCTTGTCTGATATTCGGGGGTCCGGTATCCCGGTCCGAAAATCGTAAGACGAGGTGGAAGTTAAAACCAAATCTAAAGAGGTTCCAAATGGCAACTGATCATTTGAAAGAATTACTTGAGGCTGGTGTACATTTTGGACATCAAACTCGGAGATGGAATCCGAAGATGAGACCGTTCATCTTCACCGCTCGTAATGGTATCTATATTATCGATCTGAATAAAACTCTGGAGGCGATCAATCAGGCCTGTCGGAAAGTCAGAGAGGTAATTGGCAAAGGACAATCGATTCTCTTTGTTGGTACCAAAAAACAAGCCAAAGATGTTGTTAAAGACGAAGCAATCAGGTGCGGTCAGTTTTTTGTGACCGAAAGATGGCTTGGCGGTATGCTGACCAACTTTTCGACGATTAAAGCTTCTATTAAAAAGCTCAAAGATATGGAGCGGATGAAAGAAGATGGCGATCTTGAGAAATTCAAGAAAAAAGAACGCTCTAAATTTGATCATCAGATTGAAAAACTCGAAAAAGTTTTGGGTGGGATCAAAGATATGAATTTCATCCCCGGTTTGGTTTTTGTTGTTGATGCCAAAAAAGAAAAAATTGCAGTTGCCGAAGCTTCCAAGCTTGGTATCCCAATCATTGGTATTATTGATACAAACGCTGATCCCGATCCTATTGATTTTCCAATTGCGGCCAATGATGATGCTATCAAATCAATCAGGGTTATTACCAAAAAGATCGGCGATGCTATTATGAATGCATCACAATCAGTATCCGCAGATGAGATGAAAGATGCGGCCACAGACAAGTCTTCTGGCGCGCGTGTAACCACATATATTTCACCCGAAGAAGGATGAGTTTGAAGGATTAAGACAATGACTATTACCGCACAAACAGTAAAAGAACTTAGAGATAAAACCGGCGCCGGTATGATGGATTGCAAAAAAGCTCTTAATGAAACCGACGGCGATATTGAAAAAGCAATTAATTATCTTCGTGAAAAAGGGATCTCCAAGGCGGCCAAAAGAGCTGGCCGGGCGACTTCCGAAGGAATAATATACTCTTATATTCACCCCGGAAGTAAGTTGGGCGTTTTACTTGAGGTTACCTGCGAAACCGATTTTGTTGCTCGCAATGATGAATTTCAGAATTTTGCCAAAGATGTTGCGATGCAAATTGCGGCGGCAAATCCGATCGCAATCAAACGTGAAGATATCGATCAAAAGCTGATTGATACTGAGAGAGAGATTTATCGTCAGTTGGCTCTTAATGAAGGCAAACCGGAAAAAATATTAGATAAGATCGTTGATGGTAAAATAGAAAAATATTTTGCCGAAAGTTGTCTTTTGGAGCAACCGTTTGTCAAAGATAATGATCGTACGATGAAAGATCTCCTGACTGAACTGATTGCAAAAATCGGCGAAAATGTTGAAATTAAACGGTTCGCTCGCTTTATGCTGGGACAATAGCGTATGGATCCCGACCCTAAATTAAAGTATCGCCGGATATTATTAAAATTATCAGGAGAGGCCCTGGTCGGTCCCAAAACATTCGGTATTGATTTTGATACAATTGATTTAATCTGCCGCCAGATCAAAGAAATCAAAGATCTGGGACTGGAGATCGCTATTGTTGTTGGCGGCGGAAATATCTTCCGTGGTCTTGAAGTTTCCAAAACAGGTATGGATCGGGTTGCTGCTGATAATATGGGAATGTTATCGACAGTGATCAATGGTCTGGCTCTCCAGGATAATATGGAGAGAATTGGCATGCATACAAGAGTGATGTCAGCCATCCGGATTGAATCTTTTACTGAGCCTTATATTCGTCGTCGGGCAATCAGGCATATGGAAAAGGGAAGAATTATTATAATGACTGCCGGAACCGGCAATCCTTTTTTCTCTACCGATACCGCGGCCGCACTGCGAGCCAACGAATTAGGTGCCGAGGTCCTGATCAAGGCCACCAATGTTGATGGGATATTTACAGCAGACCCAAGGTTGGAGCCGGATGCGAAATTTTTGCCGGAGCTTTCATATCTTGATGTCATTAAACGCGAATTACGTTTTATGGATTTAACAGCAATTACAATGTGCAAGGACAACAAGGTTCCGGTGATTATTTTTAATCAGGGAAGTAGCGGAAACCTTAAAAAGGTTGTTCTTGGAGAAAAAATCGGTTCACTCGTAACAGATTAAAAAATATCTTATTAACCGGAGGTATATTCCGATGGTAGAACTAATTTTATCAGACACTAAAGAAAAGATGCAAAAAAGCTTGTTGGCGGTGAAAAGAGATTTCGGCTCACTGCGAACCGGGAAAGCCTCACCAGCCTTGTTGGATGGGATAAGGGTCGACTATCATGGCACCGTTATGCCGCTCAACCAGTTGGCATCGGTTTCGGCTCCGGAGCCGAGATTGATGGTGGTTCAGGCCTGGGATAAATCGGTTGTTGGTGATATCTCGAAAGCTATTCAGATTGCCGATTTGGGATTGAATCCGCAGGTTGATGGCAATATTATCAGGCTTCCGATACCGCCCCTGAATGAGGAACGGCGCCGGGATCTGGTGAAACATTGCAAGAAAATTGCCGAGGAAGGCAAAATTGCTATCAGAAACATTCGTCGTGATGCCAATGATAGCCTTAAAAAGGCTGAAAAAGACAAATCAATTACCGAGGATGAAGCCAAACGGGGAGCCGAGAAGGTTCAGGAACTGACCAACAAATATACCGATGAGATCGATGAGGCTATGGAAGCCAAAGAAACTGATATTATGGCAGTTTAATTCCAGACAAAGCAATTATAGCG
>JAQBFG010000228.1:0-4794 GCA_032123495.1 Candidatus Zixiibacteriota bacterium
GGTGGTGAAACCGCTTATAAGGAATTTTATAGGCCAAAAAGGAGAGTCAGTACAAATATTTGTAGTAAAATTGTCGAAACCCTGCGGGATTTCGAACTACGAGAAAATAAAAAAATATGACAAAACGCTTGTCCTTTAAAGGAGGAAACCCATTTTACTGTAATTTTATGGAGGTGATTAACTTACAAGGAATTTGGAAATTGCCAGCACCTTTGTGGTCAACAGACAAAACACGGCAGACTTTTCTGGACATCTGCCGTCAAGGTTGGCGTACGAGGACGTACACCAACCACGGAAATGTTATATCTGGACAGACAGGAATGTCTGTCAAGCCTGATGTCGGGTGCGGCGACCCGACAACACAATTGTGCTATGCTTTACCGGCGGAGCCGATAATGTCCATTTTGTTCATGATAACCGCTTTGACTGCATCACGGGCAGGTCCAAGAATCTTGCGAGGATCAAATACTTTGGGACTATTGGCAAGTATCTCACGCACTGAGGCGACCCAGGCCAGCCGCAGGTCGGTATCAATATTAATTTTATTGATTCCCAAGCTGATGGCTTCACGATAAGCTTCATCGGGAACACCTTTGGCGCCCGGCAATTCGGCACCATACTTGATCGCTTTGGCCACTACCTCAGGATCGACACCGCTGGCACCATGCAGCACCAGAGGAATCCCGGTTCTCATTTTAATATCGGCGATACGTGACATCGCCAATTTGGCCTCACTCTTAAATTTGTATGCACCATGACTGGTCCCGACGGCAACTGCCAGAGCATTACATCCGGAACGTTTGACAAAATCTTCAGCCTGCGCCGGATCGGTCAGGAAAGCATCTTTGTCATCGACGTTGACATCATCTTCGATTCCACCCAAACGTCCCAGTTCAGCTTCGACACAAATATTTTTCGGCTTGGCCATTTTGACCACTTCGGCGGTCATGCGAATATTTTCCTCAAAATCTTCGTGTGAGGCATCGATCATAACTGCGGTGAAACCGGCATTGATACATTTTTCGGCATCCTCAATTGAGGCACCATGATCAAGATTTAATGCGACCGGTACAGAAACTTTTGCTGCCCCGGTTTTAACCAAATCAACAAGATAGAAAAAACTTCCATATTTAAGCGCCGACGTTGATGCCGACAGAATAATCGGCGATTTTTTTTCCTCGGCTGCTTCCAGGGCCGATTGGACAAATTCCATGTTGTTGACGTTGAAAGCACCAATTGCATACGCTTGCTCATTGGCCGGTTTGTACATATCAATCAATGATACTAACGGCATCTTAAAAACCCCTTTCGGACTATATTATTTTATTCTTCTGCTTAATTAACATTACTTAAGTATTTCGCCAGTCATTGGCACAAATCTTACCGGTATAATAGATTTTTTTACAATACCGGTTTCATTTTTTGTAATCAATATTAAATCCTGTGAACTATCGCCGACCGGTATTACCATTCTTCCGCCGATTTTGAGCTGATCCAGTAATGGCTGAGGAATCTCCGGTGCCGCTGCCGTCACAATAATAGCATCAAAAGGTGCGACCTCCGGCCAGCCTTGATAACCGTCTCCGGCTCTGATTTGGACTGACTTAAATCCGAGTGAATCGAGTAGTTGTTTGGCTCTTTCGGCCAGTTCCGGAATAATTTCGATAGAATAAACTGAATCACTTATCGCACCCAAAACTGCCGCCTGATAACCGGAGCCGGTTCCGATTTCGAGAATTTTGGACGATGAATCGATCTGGATCAGTTCCGTCATTATTGCCACAATATAAGGTTGTGAAATAGTCTGACCGGCTGCGATTGGAAGCGGGTGATCATTATAAGCCTCGGCCCGATATCTTTTCGAAACAAAAAGATGCCTCGGAATGGTTCGCATTGCTTTTAGAACATTTTGATCGGTAATATTTCTTCTGATAATCTGAGTTTCGACCATTTGCTGGCGAAGCGATTCATATTTTTTATAGCCGTCGGAATCGGTCTCGGATTGACCACTGCAGGAAAAAATAGTAAACATGATAATTATATAAATTAAAAAAAATGAAAAGTCTCCCATTTTTGCAAAATATATAGATTCTTTTCTAATCATGTCAATTGCTAAAAAGTGGCGCCGTTTACCTTGATCAGCCAGTATCTGACCAGACTGTCAATTTTAGGATCGAGGTCACCCTTTAGCCGCTCGGTGCGAACCGCTTCGAGATAGATATCGATTGCCTGTCTGGTGTCTTCCACCGTTAAAATCACATCAGCTTTCTCTTTTAGCTCGTCGCGAAAATCAATTGTATGATCTATTAATTTTTTAAGAATATTGATAGCTTCCGGCGAAGCCTCTTTATTCTTCTCCAGCACGGTTTCGAAATACTTTCTTATATTATCCTGTGTCATAATTTGTCTCTATTTTTTTATTGCGCTGTTTTATTCATTATATTATTTATTTTACAATGGAGCAACTTCTAAATATAATTGATACGATCAAAGGTGCCGTTTGGGGGTTGCCGCTTCTAATTCTGCTGGTCGGAACAGGAATATTCCTGACAATTCGCAATTATCTGGTTCAATTTCGCGGTTTTAAGCACAGTTTTGAGCTTATTTCCGGGAAGTATGATAAACCGGAACATAAGGGTGAGATCTCTCATTTTCAGGCGCTTTCGGCGGCCCTGTCAGCAACAATTGGAACCGGAAACATCACCGGAGTGGCGACTGCGATTGCGGTTGGCGGACCGGGGGCATTATTCTGGATGTGGATCACCGCTGTTTTTGGAATGGCGATCAAGTTTACCTCCTGCACGCTAGCCATTATTTATCGCAAGATCGATCCCGACGGTAATGTTCGGGGTGGTCCGATGTATTTTATCGAGATGGGGATGCATAAACGGTTTCGGTTTTTGGCTTATATGTTTGCCGGATGCACCGCGATGGCCTCGTTGTTTATCGGTAATATGGTTCAGGCCAACTCGGTCGCCGATGGTATGGTAAGTCTTCTGGCCATTAAGGGAACCGCGATGGGGATGACCTGGCGATGGATTATCGGAATAATAATAGCCTTTGCGGTCGGTCTGGTGATTGTTGGCGGTATCAAACGAATCGGCAAAGTTGCCAGTAAATTGGTGCCATTTATGACGGTAGTTTATGTTGCCTCCGCCCTGATTGTGCTGGCTCTCTCTTATGAATATATTTTACCTGCCTTTGCTTTGATCTTTGAACATGCTTTTACACCTCATTCGGCGACCGGCGGTTTTGCCGGGACAACTGTCTGGCTCACGATCCAGAAAGGTGTTTCGCGAGGCGTTTTTTCCAATGAATCGGGACTTGGATCGGCACCGATGGCTCATGCTGCGGCCAAAGTCGATGAACCAGTCCGTGAAGGTTTGGTGGCGATGATCGGCCCTTTTATTGATACTTTGATAATATGTACTCTCACCGGTCTGGTTATTCTTGTTTCGGGACAATGGAACAGCGGCCTTGACGGGACACCATTGACAGCGCAGGCGTTTGAGACAATTCTGCCTGATTGGGGCCAGAATATGGTTTCAATCGGACTGATTCTGTTTGCTTACTCAACCATTATCAGTTGGTCGTATTATGGCGAAAAAGGGGTTGAGTACATTCTTGGCCGCAAAGCTATTAAACCATACAAATGGGTTTATCTTTTGGTCATGCCGGTTGGTGCGGCGATGAGTCTCGATATTGTCTGGGGGATTGCCGATATCTGCAATGGCCTGATGGCGCTTCCGAATCTGGTGGCATTGGTGGTGCTATCTGGTGTGGTGGCGGCGGCGACCAAAAAATATTTCGCCGAGAAACGTGCCGGTAAGCATAACGCATAGTTACCATATATCTTTTTCATAAAACATAGTTATAAGATAAAAAAGCCCCGCACAATAATTACATGCAGGGCTGTACCGATAATGGAGGTTATCGAGAGATATTATTTTGGTTTAAATGTTAAGCCATTTGCTCGCCTTAATCATAAACAGGTTTTGGGCGTCACCGGTAAAGAGTCGTTTGAAGTCACGAGAGAAAGCGAGATCATTCATACTATTATCAAAATCCGATCTGGCTCTGGTCCAGACAAGATAAATAGTACTGCCGGGACTGTATTCCCATCGCATAATCAGGGTAGAATTTATTGCTGCAAAATTGTAATCTTTTTCTTCAAAATCTTCAATTGGATCTGAGTAATTGCCGTTCCCAAGATACTGGCGATAGTTGGAATAATCCAGACCGGAGATAAGTCCTTCGGCGGAGAGTTGAATCGAGAGATTTTTATTGGCAACAATACCAGCCGAGGCAAACAGTGATACCTTGTTCATATCCAAATCGGCAAAGATTGATTCATCATCATTGTTTTCCACCCAACGGGTGCCATTAATAGAATTATTGAGATTGACGCCCAACTCAAATTCCATATTACTTTTGGGGCGATATGTCACTCCAACATAATTTGCCCACCATGATCCACCGCGATCGGCTCCTGCTCCGGGATTCCAGTTGAATTGTATCTTTTTCCGATAGTCGGTATCAAGGCTAAACCACCAGCTTGCGGTCGGCGTAACCGGCCATTCCCAGAGGCCGTTGCCACGGGTTTCCAGATCGCTATATTTTTCCGCCTGAATAGTGACCCCGCCACCCATAGACCAGAAATTAGTAAATTCGATATAGGTATTAAAATTCCCGCCTAAATTATAATTTACACCATCATAATTCCATGAAGATTCAAAATTAAAATTATTATATGAATTACGGACTATCCACCAATCATCGGTGGTGCGGTATTGC
>JAQBFG010000229.1:0-41344 GCA_032123495.1 Candidatus Zixiibacteriota bacterium
CAATTAACTATTCGAAAAGTGAAAAATGACAAAACGCCTGTCCTTCGAAGGAGGGAACCGATTTCGGCGTAATATAATGGAGGTGATAAAATTACAAGGATTTTCCGTTAGGGGCAGACGAGGCGTCTGCCGCCCACTGAACAAAAAAAGGGAATCACATTATTTATCAAAAAATAAAAACGACGAAACGAACCCATTATAAGATTCCGGTAGAAGGGGTTCCTGACAGCATGAGGAAAAATAAAATGGCAAAACGCCTGTCCTTCCAAGGAGGGAACCGATTTCGCTGGAATTTAGTAGAGGTGATATAGTTACAAGGTATTATTATTTTGGGCAAACGAGATGTCTGTTGCACTCATCTGGCAAACCAACCAGCACTTGGATCGTCACCGGTCTTAAATCTTGAATATCTTAACAGCTCCGCCCGAATAATCAATTTTAATATTATCATTGTGGGTTATTTCGCCCGAGAGAATCTTTTTTGCAATCTGTTGGCTGAGCTCTTTGGTAATCAGACGTTTTATCGGTCGGGCACCAAAAGTTGGATCATATCCGATTTTGGCTAGATGTTCAATCGCCTTATCTGTCAATTCGGCTTTGATTCCTTTTTCAACCAGAAGTTTTTGCAATTTTCCAAACTGAAGTTCAACTATTTTCTTAATCTCTGACTGTGATAATGATGAGAAAACAATCGACTCATCGACCCGGTTTAAAAATTCCGGACGAAGATTGTGTTTTAAAATATTCAGGACTTCCTTCCTCATCCGCTCATATATAGCATCTCGATTATTTTCATTGATCTGGACCGATTCAGATTGAATATATTCAGCGCCCAAATTTGAGGTCATAATCAAAATCGTATTTTTAAAGCTGACGGTTCGTCCCTGATTGTCAGTCAAACGGCCATCTTCAAGTACCTGAAGCAAAATATTAAATACTTCAGGATGAGCCTTTTCAATTTCATCAAGTAGTACAACCGCATAAGGTCTTCTTCTGACTGCCTCTGTTAATTGGCCTCCCTCTTCGTATCCAACATATCCGGGAGGTGCGCCAATAAGTCGAGAAACCGAATATTTCTCCATATATTCCGACATATCGATTCTGATAATAGCATCCTCGGTTCCATACAAGAATTCGGCGAGAGCCCTGGCCAGTTCAGTTTTTCCGACCCCGGTTGGCCCAAGAAAGATGAATGACCCTAATGGACGATTTGGATCCGAAAGACCAGCCCGAGATTGCCTGACCGCATCGGCGACAGCAATAACCGCTCTATCCTGTCCGATAATGCGCTCATGAAGCTTTTCTTCGAGCCGCAAAAGTTTTTCCTTTTCCGACTCGGTCAGTCTGGTAACCGGAACACCGGTCCACTTGGAGACAATTTCTGCAATATCTTCGCTATCGACTTCCTCTTTCAACAGTTTTCTCTTTGATTGAATTGATGCCAAAGCGTGGGTAAGAAACTGATATTTTTTTTCCGCTTCGGTCAGCAGGCCGTATTTAATTCGAGCCGCCTCTTCATAATTAGCCTGGCGCTCAGCTTCAGATGCCTTCAGCTTCAAATCCTCAATTTCAGCCTTAATCTGCCTGGTTGCATCAACGGTATCTTTTTCTTTTTGCCACTGCGTCTTCAGATCATCTTTTATTGCATAAAGTTCCTTCAACTCTTCTTCAATTGGCTTGATTTGCTCACCTGTATCTTTTTCCCGTTTAAGCCCTTCTTTCTCTATTTCAAGCTGTCTGATTTTTTTCTCCGCAGTTTCAAGCTCCTCCGGCATTGAATCTATAGATATTCTCAGTTCCGCGGCCGCCTCATCCATCAAATCAATTGCTTTATCGGGCTGAAACCGATCAGTAATATACCTATCAGATAGTTTGGCTGCTGTTACCAAAGCCTCATCCTTGATTTTAATTCCATGGTGCAATTCATACCTTTCGCGTAGTCCACGTAATATCGAAATTGTATCCTCAATATTCGGCGGTTCAATAACAACCGTCGCAAAACGTCGCTCCAGAGCCGCATCTTTTTCAATATTTTTTCGATATTCATCGAGAGTCGTTGCACCAATGCAGCGGAGTTCACCTCTGGCCAAAGCCGGTTTCAGCATATTGGAAGCATCCATCGCTCCGCCAACCGCCCCTGCCCCGACAATTGTATGCAGTTCATCAATAAATAGAATAATTCTCCCCTGAGCTGTCTCAACTTCTTTAATAATGGCCTTTAGACGTTCTTCAAATTCGCCCCTGAATTTTGAACCGGCAATAAGCGAACCTAAATCAAGCGCAATTACTTTACGGTCTTTAAGTGTTTCAGGGATTTCGCCCTTAATAATTTTCTGCGCCAGCCCTTCCACAATGGCGGTTTTCCCAACCCCCGGTTCACCTATTAACACCGGGTTGTTTTTGGTTCTCCGTGAAAGTATCTTAATAACCCGCCTGATTTCCTCTTCGCGCCCGATTACAGGATCCAGTTTTCCATTTAATGCCAGGGCGGTCAGATCTCTTGAATATTTTTCCAATACCTGGTATTTTGATTCCGGATTGTCATCAGTCACCCGTGAAGTCCCCCGAATAGATGACAAGACCTTCAAAATTGAATCCCGATTGACTCTAAATTCTTTGAGGATCTCCTGTGCCTTGCTTTTTACTTCGAGAATAGCCAATAAAATATGTTCGACTGAAACATATTCATCTTTTAACTGATCGGCCTCCTGTTCTGCTTTAGTCAATACATCCGTTAATTCTTTTGAGGCATATATTTGACCACCGGTTTGGCGAGGAAGTAATCGTAGCTGTTCGTCAATGCTATTATTTAACTCGGGGATGTCAATACCTATTTTTTTTAAAACTCTGGAAGCCAGTCCGTCATCCTGCTTAATTAGAGACAAAAGTAAATGTAATGGCATTACCTGCGAATGTGATTCTGCTTGTGCCATTTGTTGGGCATAGCTGAGCGCATCACCCGATCTTTGCGTTAATTTATTTATATCCATAAATCGCCATCCACCTTCAATTCATCACTACATCTCTTTTTGTAATTCTTCGAGGATTTTTTTCTGCTTGGCGCTGACCTTTTTCGGGACAACAATATTAACCTCAACATACTGGTCACCCTTGGTGCCATTGAGTGCCAATCCCATTCCTTTTAGGCGAAGTTTTGTACCGTGCTCGGTCCCGGCCGGAATAGAGAGATTGATTGTTTTGGTTAGCGTCTTGACCGGAATTTTGCACCCCAGCACTGCCTGAGGATATGAAATCTCGGCACTGGTATAGATATTTTGTCCCTCGCGTCTGAACTGCTGATGTTTTTTAACAGTCACGGTAATTATCAAATCTCCATTTTGTCCGCCGTTGCGACCAGGATTACCGAGTCCGCGCAAACGGATTTTGGCTCCATCCTCGACCGCTTCAGGAATTTTGACCGCCACTTTCTTTTTTACTTTGGTCGAACCGGCACCATTGCAAACTCGGCAGGTCTGTCCTGGCGTGACTCCCCGCCCGAGACATCTTGGACATGGCCGCGAAACAGAAAAGGCACCCTGTGCTGTACTTATCGAACCTCTTCCCCCGCATTGTGAACAGGTCTGCTGACTGCTTCCCGGTTCGGCCCCTGAGCCGGAACATACTTTGCATGTTTCCGGTTTATTAAGAGCGATTGTTTTTTTGATCCCACTGATCGAATCTTCAAAACTGACTTCCAGCGTCAAGGCGAGATCATTGCCGCGGGCTGCTGTCGGTTGTTGGCGTTGACCTCTCCCCGGTCTCGCCTGTCCGCCCATACCGCCTGGTCCACCATGACCGCCAAAGATCGAACTGAAAATATCGGCAAACGAACCAAACCCGCCGAGATCTTCGGCACGGAATGAGCCATTACCCATATTCGAAAAATCAAACCCACCGGCACCGCCGCCAAATCCACCCGGTCCACCTCCTCCGGCAAATGAACCGCCATACTTGCGCATCATATCATACTGCTGGCGTTTTTTTTCATCATTGAGAATATCATACGCTTCGGAGATATCTTTGAATTTCGATTCGGCTGTTTTATCTCCCTGATTTCGATCGGGGTGATATTTTTTGGCCAGAGTACGAAACGATTTTTTTATTTCATCTTTTGAGGCGTTTTCGGCAACACCAAGAATATTATAATAATCTTTCGACATTTATTCCTGCTTCATTTTATTCATTCTGTACATAGCATTAGCCTTTACAGGCTAATACTATTAATACAAAATGTCAATAAAAGAGGGGGCGAAGGCAACGAGCAATTCGCTCCCCCGGCTTTTATTTCTCTTCGTTGACAACTTCATACTCAGCGTCAACTGCGCTACCGTCACTACTACCACCATTTTCTCCGGGAGGTGGTCCACCCTGATTTTCGCCGGATGTCGCTCCAGCTGCCGAACTCTGCTGATACATTTTCGTCGATGCCGTTTGCCAGAGTTGATTCAGCGCCTCCATCGATGATTCCATCTCGGATGTATCTTCGGTTTTCATCGCTTCTTTGACCCGCTCAACACCAGCTTCGATTTTAGCCTTGTCGTCGGCATCAAGTTTATCACCAAACTCCTTCAGGTTTTTCTCCGCCTGAAACACAGAAGAGTCAGCATTGTTTCTAATATCTATTTTTTTTCGTTTTTCTTTATCTTCGGCTTCATTCGCCTTGGCATCATTAACCATCTTGTTAATATCTGCTTCGGTCAACCCCGAGGATGCTTCTATCTTAACATTCTGGGATTTGCCGGTTGCCATATCTTTAGCTGTGACATTTAATATACCATCGGCATTGATATCAAAGGAAACTTCAATCTGCGGAATTCCACGCGGTGCCGGCGGGACCCCATCAAGGATAAACTTCCCGATTGTTTTATTATCAATCGCCATTTCACGCTCACCCTGAAGGACATGAATATCAACCGCAGTTTGACTGTCGGCCGCCGTTGAAAACACCTGCGCCTTGTTGGTTGGGATCGTGGTATTACGTTCAATCAGTTTTGTTGTCACTCCACCAAGCGTCTCAATTCCAAGCGAAAGCGGGGTCACATCGAGAAGCAAAACATCTTTAACGTCGCCGGTCAATACTCCACCCTGAATCGCTGCGCCAAGAGCAACCACTTCATCCGGATTGACATTACGATTTGGCTCTTTGCCAAAAAGTTTTTTTACTGTCTCCAGAACTTTTGGCATACGGGTCATGCCACCAACCATAACAACATCATTAATGTCGGCAAACGAAATTTTGGCATCGCTGACCGCATTGCGGCACGGCGCAATTGTCCGCTCAAGAAGATCATCAACCAACTGCTCCAATTTTGCCCTTGACAGAGTAATATTAAGATGTTTAGGACCGTTGCTGTCGGCGGTGATAAACGGAAGATTTATATTGGTCTCCATCGTTGATGACAACTCAATTTTGGCTCTTTCAGCTGCTTCCTTTAAACGCTGCAGTGCCATTGGATCTTTTGATAAATCAATACCATCTGACTTTTTGAACTCATCGGCCAACCAGTCGATTAATCTTTTATCAAAATCATCGCCACCAAGATGAGTATCACCATTTGTTGAAAGAACTTCAAAGACGCCATCGGACAGTTCCAAAATCGAAACGTCAAAGGTTCCGCCACCAAGATCATAAACCGCGATCTTTCCGGTTTTTTTCTTATCCAGACCATAAGCCAAAGCTGCGGCAGTCGGTTCATTGATGATCCGTTTGACATTAAGTCCGGCTATTTTACCGGCATCCTTGGTCGCCTGACGCTGACTGTCATTAAAATAAGCCGGAACCGTAATTACCGCATCGGTAATCTTAGTGCCAAGATAATCCTCGGCCGTTTTTTTCATTTTGGTCAGGATCATCGCTGATATCTCCGGAGGCGTGTAATTCTTGCCATTTATGGTGACATCGGCGCCGCCATTTTTTCCGGAAACTACTTTGTATGGATAGTTTTTTACTTCCTGAGAAACTTCATTAAATTTACGTCCCATAAATCGTTTGATCGAAAAAACCGTATCATGCGGATTGGTTACCGCCTGACGTTTGGCGACCTGGCCAACCAGCCGTTCGCCATTTTTGTCGATGGCAACCACTGATGGTGTCGTGCGGTTTCCTTCTGAATTAGTGATAACCGCTGGATCGGTGCCTTCAATTACCGCCACACACGAGTTGGTCGTACCTAAATCTATTCCAATTATTTTGCTCATATTTTTCTCCTTTTGACTCCCTCATCGACATTCAAACGGGCAGGTTTTCCCTGCCCGTCTTAGATATGCCAATTACCCGAACCAAACCTTAATTTATTTTTACTTCAATTTCTTTTGGTTTGGCTTTTTCCATCTTCGGAATGGTCAAAACCAAAATACCGTTTTTGTAGTCGGCCTGTATTTTTTCAGCCTCGACATAATCTGGTAAGGTAAACGATCGTGAAAAAGAACCGCTTGAAAATTCTGACCAGAGATAGTCTGGACCATCCTCTTTTTTCTGCGCTTTCTTTTCTCCGGCGATGGTTAAAATCCCATCTTCAACCATTACTTTGATGGCGTCTTTTTCAAGTCCCGGTAATTCGGCCTGAAGTTTTAATTGATCCTTATCCTCGGTTACTTCTACCCGGGGATTAAATTCGCCTTGAGTTGGCTGCTGCCAGTGATTTCCAAACATTGAATTAAATATCTGTTCAAAATCACGATTGGTTCGTCTGACCATTCTGTTTGGGTTACATCTAATCATTCTCATTTTAAATACCTCCTGTTATTATATTTTCTTTACATTCTCTGATAATGATATTATCAATTGGCGTGCCAAAAACGATAATACGATGAATAACAATAAGATACAAATTTATGGAAGATTATCCGACTGCTGACACTGCCACTACAGCAGACATACTACGCCATTATGGCATCGCCGCTGACAGAACGGCAGCGGTTTGGCAGAATTTTACTTATTTTTGAGAATTTCGTCGATTGCTTTGTTTATTTTAGAGCCACCAAAAAAGATTTTTTGTGTTGACGAAATGGAATTCTTATATTCTTTGACAGTTTTTATTGATTCCGAATCACCAATCCGACCCAAGGCTTTGATAATCGCGACTTTTATGTCATCACGAGATGATTTATTTGACGTATATTGCGAGAGCAGATCGTTATCTTCCAAAAGAGCAGTCAGGAATTTCTTGGTCTCTACTCCGCCCAGTTTGCCTAATGCCGAAATTATGACCAGAATCTCAGTATTTCTTTTATTAGCCAGATTTATTAATTCCGGTGTAATATCGGTTTGTTTGGTAAGTCCCAGCGCGATGATTGCCGCTTCACGAATCTCGCAATCAGTATCGTCAGACATTATCATAAGCAGATCGGCTGCGGATTCATCCGCTATTTTCTCAAGCGCCGAGATAATCGACAGACGAACCCTGGTATCATCCTCGGCAATTCTAAGGCGAAGCGAAAGGCATCCTTCGCTATCACCAAGCGAACCGAGAACAAAGATCGCGTTTCTGACAATAAACCATTTATCGTCGGGTAGTTCTCTTTTATCGGAGCTACGGATAAAATAGGTTTCGTCTTTTAGTATGTCACCGCAAACCTTAAGAGCCGGTTTTCCCATTTCTGATAGAATTTTCAGAATATTCATTCTAACCTGACGGGAATCGTGGGAAATAATCGAGGCGAGTGAGTATGCTACACCATCAGAAGCAATGGTGACAAAAATATTTTTCAGATATAAAGCAATCTGCTTATCTTCTTTGGTTAATTCATCTACAAGCCGTTTTATTACTTCGGGTCGATCAAGTTCCTCAATACTTTTTTTAACTGCAACCGATTCAAAACTTCTAATTCCATCGGTGTGGGTAATTTTTCTGGCAAGACAATCACACAGAGCCGACAGCCGATTAAAATCATTTACCGCCAGACATCTTTTGGCAACCGCCCAGATAAGATCAGAGAATTCAAATGTTTCCAGTTCATCAACTAAATAATTATCTATTTTTTCAATAGAATGATCCAAAAGAAAATCTGCATTTGATTGTTTATGACTATCCAGAACTATTCTTAAAAGAAACAACGCTCGTTCCCGAAGTTCAAAATGCTGACCGGCTAAATGGGACACCAGGATATTAATCACCGATCTGGCTCGATTTTTCTGACCGGTGCGAATCAGACGACCAAAAAGATCCTCAAAAATATTTAGCTCATAACCGGGTAGTTCAGGATTAAAGACGGTGTAGAGAAAATCGTTTATTTTTTCAGATGATTCTACTCTTATGACACTGGTTTTGGGAACAACTTCAGAATATATATCTTTTGATATTTTATTGTACGCAATATTCGATTCAATCTGATTGAAGATATTATCCCGTTCGGGATGCAGACTTAATGCATTCAAGAGTGTTTTCAAATCGGAAAGCCTATGATTATCAGATTCATCCTGATTTTTATCGGCGAGACTACCGATCCGCTCGTTTATTATTTTGAGGAGTTTCTCAGAGTCTATTAATGAAATCTTTTCCGGAATAAAATAGCTGATCAATGGTGGATAAAAATCGAGGCCAAATTTATCGATAAAAGTGTCAACATCGCTCTCGGCAAAAGAAATCATTTTTGCCAATGAATCAGGGTCTTGTCCCAGTGTTTGATTTAATATGTTTCGGACCGAAAAATCACCAATAACATCGGCTCGATATTTAACACCCTTTTCAAATAACAGAAACCCTCTTTCACTATTTATTTCAATTGTGTCTATATTGTTTTTGTTAAGGTATTCCTGCATCATATCCTGATAAATACCAGTCGGGATTCTCCTGACGAATTTATCAAGAAACAACGATAGCTGCTTCATCGACATATCCGATCCAAACAGAATATTTTTAACATCAAGCAGTTGCATATACTCAATTATTTGGTCAGAAAAAACCGATGGCTTAAGTTCCAAATTAAGTACAAACAGATGTCCAGATTCAACATGAATATTTACATATTTCTTAAATCTAAACAGTTTTTCCATTTGAAAAAACAGACGTCCGATTGCTTTTCCTGACAACGGATGAGCATAAGAGTATACCGATACTTTTTTGGAGGCGACAAAAAATTCTCTGACAATTTCCAACGCCAACTCACTAAGATTTGTATTTAAATCTTTTTCGGAAAAATCAAAACTGTGCATATTAATCTCCAAGACAAGAGATCAGACCGTTCTGAGAAATAACATATATCGATTCGCCATCACTGATGGCCGGAAACCTGATTTCATGATCATTTTTCCACTTGGAATTGAGCAGACCGCTTTTTTTGTCAACACAGTACAGATGTTTGTCAAGCGATGCAAAAATGAGATATTTCCCAACCGTTATCGGCGACGACAAAATTACCCCATCGGCCTGAAATGTCCAAAGCGTTCGCCCATCATTTTTATCCAATGCCCGAAGCAGGCCGCCGTTGTCACCAACATAGACCATATTTTCATCGGCTGCCGGCGAGGTCCAGATCGGCCATTCAAACGATCGTTCCCAGATGATCTTTCCCGTTTTTTTATCAAGCGCGGAAAATGTCCCGGCCACTCCCGAGACAAAAATCATCTCATCAATAGCGACTTTGGAAACCAACGGCTGCTTTAGATCAACATTAATAATCATGTTTCCTGTTATCTCTTCAAAACCAATCAATCTCCCATTTTCAAATGGGAAATAAACTATTTCCTCATCAAAGCTGGGTCCGGCCAGTGATTTAGCGCCAACCGAATCCTGCCAAATAATTTCACCGCTAATTCTATCTCGGCATTCAACCGATCCGAAATCAGAAGCGAGATAGATACGGTTATCTTTAATTATCGGCGCCCCGGTGACATCCTTTATCTCTGCAAACCAGAGAGTTTTGCGATTATGAAGATTAAGACAGATAAAACGATTCTTAACCGGCCCGGACGCAAAATAAGCGAGTGAGTCAACGACCGTTAATCCGGTTTGGACATTAGCTCTGGTTTTGTATTTTCCTCGATAACGACCAGTTTCCAGCTCAAAAAAGCTTATTCGACCAGTCGTCGTGCAAACAATAAGTTTGCCGCCCCCTATTGATAGCGGGCCGATAGGATTACCGGAAATCTTTCGGCTCCATTTTAGATTCAAATTGCCGGAGAAATCAGAACTCTTCTCTTTATTTGAATCTCCATCATAGCTCCCGCTGTAAGGCCAGACAATAGGCTGATATTCGATATCTCTTTCCAGTCGGAATTTTTTCCCACAGCCTGATAGCAAAATTGACAGGGCCAGTAAAATTATTATTGTTTTTCCGGTTTTCATTAGAAATTCCATCCAAAAAAGAAATCAAAGTTGGTAGTTTTGCTGATTCTCTTGAAGTCGGTTCTGCGCGAAAAATCAAAACGTAATAGAATCACCCGGCCCAACGAAACCCTGAAACCGGTTCCAAATGAACCGAGCAGATCGCCAAAAATATTCCTTTCCGGAAATCTAAAATCATCATCAGAAAAATACCCGGCGTCAAGAAATATTGCCCCCCGGATGGCACGAAAACCGACGGCACCAAAAGGAAAACCGATATAAAGATTATCAATCAATGGAAAACGGAGTTCATTTGAGGAAAACAGGACATTTTTTATATAATTGTCACGACGGCCATATCCGCGAAATGACCAACTGCCGCCAAAATAAATTCTCTGTGGTTCCACACCGGTTGAGCTATAGAAAAATAAGCGATGAGCCAGTGCCGAAAATTTCCCAAGTCTAAAATACTTACGAAGGTCAACCATAACCAGCTTGTTATAAGCACGGCCCTCATCGAGAGCCGCCGTTAAGCCAACGGTAAAATTATAGCGGTGTCCGTCAATTGGTCCTGAAATATCCCATAAGGAATTGTCGGAAACAAATGACAGATAACTGGAAAGAAGCGCCGCCCGTCGTTTGGCAAGGAGTCTTCCATTTCTAATTACCGGAAATCCAAAGTCACGATTGGAATAGCGGAGGTAGCTCGTTGTTTCTAGTCTCGTGAACTTTGACAGAGGATAATTTAGATGAACCAGCCCACCCGCCTGCCGTTCATAATAATAGCCATCATAACTATTATAGTACTCATCATACAAATGATACAGGCCAATTCCCCAGTTCAAACGATGTTTTTTATTGAGATATGTGGCGGCAACATTAAAACTTGAAAGAATATCACTTTTGGTCTGAGCTGTATTGGCCAGTAAAAAATAATAAACATTATCTCCCAGCATATCAGACAATGCCACCTGAATTCCACCCATCGTTCCATACACTGGATCATAAGAAATAGCCGATTGGGCAATATCGAAAGAGTAATCGGTTTTATATTTAACCGATGATTTAATAGATTTCTGATTAAGTTTTTCAGGTTTCCAAAATGTTTGCCCAACCGGTTTTTCCTCGGCCAAAACCAGTGAATCCTCCAACAGTGCTGAATAAATATGAAAACCAAAATCCTGATAGCCGGAAAAAACAATGCGGTTGCTATCCGAAGTTACTTTCGGGTCATAAGCTCCGGTTAGAAGGGTCGTTATTTGACCAATCGAATTATCATTTTTGAGACAATAGATATTATAAGCGCCGTTTCTATCGGATGAAAAATATATATCTCCATTATGAGTCTCCGGTGAACGGTCGCGCCAATTTCCAAAAGTTAGCTGGATAGGCACTTGGTCGGCAATTGACATTTTATATAGACTAAGGGCTCCACTCTGTCCATCAGAACAGCGATCAGAGACAAATATAACAGTATCACCGTCAGCTGTGAAGGTTGGATCAATATCATAATAAAAATCATCTGTGATCTGAGTCAGTTTTCCATTATCCAGGGAAACCGTATAAATATCAGAGATACCTGATTTCTTTGTTCCGCCAAAAACCGCACGCTGAGCATCGGGAGAAAACTGAGGAGATACAATTGCTGCCATATCCGGGAATTGATATTTGGCAGTAATTTTGTCAAGATTGATATTATAAATGTAGAGAACATCGGTTTCTTTGGATTTTGAGGAAAACAGAATATCGCCGTTTTCGTTGGCATCGATTCCGCTTTGTAATAAATGAAGTGATTCAAAGCTGGTCGAGGTTCCCCCCTTTAACAAGGTTTTCAGTTTTTTTTCTTCACCGTTTGACGACATCATATAAATGCCGGAATAGCCCATCTTATTCGCTTTAAAGACGATCCAGTCTTCGGTATTTTCACCATTCTTAAACTGAACCGGAACACCTTTAAGAGCGTAACCTTTTTTTGTTAATTGTCGGGCCTCACGTTTGGCCAGACCGGCCTCAGCTATTTCAGGGAAATATTTTTTCTGAAGATAATACTGCCATTTTTTTGAGATATCTTTTACCGGTTCGCCTAATGTTAGTTCTATGATTTTATTAAAGGACCGTTCTTTCCACCAATTCTCATAAATAAGAATAAGTTTTTCGGAACCGTAAGTATCATTGATAAACTGACAGATTGATTGACCCAGTTTGTACATGAAAAAAGATCCGGAAATCTGATAAATATTTTCCAATGTATAGAGATTGCCAGAGAGAACCATATCCTTGATAATGGCATCGGCTTCGCTATCCCATACAGTTGACCAAAATTCGGCCTGTCCCTCAATAAACCAGAGCGGTGGACTCGCCATCCGCTGTTGCAACGATAACGACATCACCGACTGCAATTTTGCAATTTGAAAGACATGAACCAGCTCATGACGAATCACGTGCGCAAAATCATGATAGGAACCATGGAAAGGAACCACCACTCGTCCTTTTAAAAACTCGGTAAAACCAGCCACCGATTCGGGCAACATACTCCAGGTAACATTGGTTTGAGTAAAATAATTGGGGGAACTGTAAATAATCAGCGGTATTTTTCGATATATCTCATGCTTGAATCTGGCCGCCGTAGTTGGATAAAATCCTTCGGCAATATCAGCGGCAATCTGCGCGATCTCTTCTTCCTCGCTATAAAAATAAATCTGAAAATGCTCGGTTTCCATCACCTGCCAGTCAAAATTCGTATATTGAACCTTATTTTTGCCGAAATAAAATTGTGCTGTACAAATCGTTGGTACAATCAGAAGCAGGAAAATAGTTAAAATAAATATGGGTGTTCGTTTCATCATATTTCTAACTTAAATATAACAATCGGTTCCTTATAATCAACTATCATAAAATTATACTTAAATTATAATTTCTTTTACACCTTTTAGTTATCGGTGTGAGGGATTTAATCTAAATTCAATAATATTGATTTTCAATTCAGAATATTAATCTTTTTTCCACAGTTAGCGCAATGTCGGTTATTCAAACCGGAAATATCTGTTCTATATCCTAAACGACTTATCAAAACAGTGCCGCATTCAGGGCATAAAGTATCTGATTTCCCCTGAATGTTTATATTCCCGAGATAAACATAATCAAGTTTGGTTATGGCGATTTCATAAGCCCGAAGCATTCGTTCCGGTGATGTTGCCGGTCGATCCATTTTATAGGTCGGGTAATAGGCTGAAAAATGGGTTGGGATCGATTTGGATATAGAGGCAATAAAATCGGTTATCTTTTCAATATCGTCATCGGCATCATTTAAACCGGTGATCAATAGATTGGTTATTTCAAGGTGAACGCCGGAATCATAAAAAGTTTTAATATTTTTTAACACCGGTTCCAACTTTGCTTTGCACACCTTTTTATAAACTTTGCTGTCCATACTTTTTAGATCAATATTGGCGGCATCTATTATGGGCAATAAATCATCAAGTGGTTTTTCATTTATATACCCGTTTGTTACCAGAACATTTTTTAATCCGGCCTCTCTTATTAGACGTCCGGCACTGACAATATATTCAAACCAAATTAGCGGTTCGGTGTAAGTATAGGCAACACCGATTGAATTTTTATCTCTCGCCAGCTTAATTAATTCTTCAGGCGCAACATACTGCGTTCTCACTTTCCCCTGAGATATCTCCCAGTTCTGGCAATTACTACAACCAAAGTTGCATCCGTTGGCCCCAGTGGAAAAAATAGATGAACCGGGATAAAAATGATATAGCGGCTTTTTTTCAATCGGATCATAACAGGCTGAAACCAATTCGCCAAAATTATCGGTGATTAGTCTTCCATTTTCGTTAAAGCGGGAACCACATATTCCAACTTTACCTTCGGTAAGCAGGCATTCGGCCGGACAGAGCAGACATTTTACTTTATTATCATTTTCGAATTTCTGAAAATATAATGCATCTGTCTTCATAACTCTTCCCTGTCCAAATCTCCTGTTATATATTTTACGGCTTCAAAAAGATTATTTAAAACTTTTTCCGGACGGGGTGACATCGTTTTTTGAAGTAATTTTTCCTGCTTTAAACCGTATCCGGTTCTAACCAGGATCGACTTGCTCCCGACCACAAAACCAAGTTTGACATCGGCCAGTTTATCGCCAATAACAAACGATTTAAACGGACTTATATTAAATTGCTCAATCGCCTGCTCGACCATTCCGGGCGCCGGTTTCCGGCAGTTACAATCAATATTATATGGGGGAAGTTTGGCATTTTTAAGGTGCGGACAATATAAAAATTGATCTATTTCCACGCCACCCTGTGCAAACAGATCATAAACACGCTGATTTATCCGGGATACTGTTTCCTCGTCAAAATATCCGCGCGCCACCCCTGACTGATTAGAGACGACAATAATTTTAAATCCGGCTTCTTTTGCTAATTTTAATGCCTTAATAGAATTTTTTTCAGGTTCGATCTCGTCGGGATTTCTCAGGAAATTTTTCTCTTTTATTAAGGTGCCATCCCGGTCAATAAAGATTGCTTTCTCTTCTCTGTTTTTAACCGATAGTATCCCGGATATTCCCTCCATAACAAAATCGACCGAAATAAGCGTAAAACAGAACTGCTCATCTCTGAAGCATGGTTTTTTCCCATGTTTCGAACAGGGTCGGCAGTACTCATCGGTTTCAATAACAATATCCTTATACCCTCGCGGCGAAAAACCGAGCGTCGGATGAGTCGGGCCAAAAATAGCTGCCACCGGGGTCCCGACCGCTGAACCAAGATGCCCCAGAGCCGAATCATTACATACGATTAAGTCGACTTCTGAAAAAACAGCGGCCAGCTTGACAAGATCGGTATCAAGAAACAGGGCTTTGTTTTCGGCCGGTATTTGGGCGATGAGCCCGGCAAAATCGGCATCTGACTGAGTTAACGCCAGAACTATATTACAGCCATATTCATTATGAATTTTAATCGCCAGTTCGGCAAATTTTTTCTGCGCCCACCGCTTTGTCGGGTACGACGCACCCGGCGCAATCACAACCGTTTTTTTTGAATTTTCGAAACTTAGCTGCCTTGGTCTATTGAAAGAGAGATCAAGATTCGGTCGTCGAGTATATATTTTGCCGCCGGCCTTTTTTACGGCAGTATTGTATAAATCGATTGTATGAGGAGCTTTGTTATCAATCTTATTAAATTTTATCGCTTTAAATCGTTCAAATGTTCGCTTGTCATACCTGACCTTGACACCTGCTGAAATATGTTTCATCAGATAAAATGATCGAATATTACCATGCAGGTCAATAACCATATCAAAATTCTGTTTATCGAGATACTCCCCCATTCTGAATAGATCAAGAGCCGATGCTTTTTCTGGAAAAGGTAATACCTTATCAACTCCAGGAAACATCTCGGCCAATCCGGTCAGATAACCACGAGTTAAAAGAGAAATCTCTGCCTCTGGAAAAGATATTTTCAGATTTAATAACGGCGCCGATGTCAGGATAACATCGCCAATTGCCCCCAGCCGAATAACAAGGATTTTATTCATCACTTAGATAAAATAATATAAACCAATACTCCCCGCAACCAGACAATATATTCCAAAGTATATAAATTTGCCTTTACGGATCAAATCGAGAAGGATATAAACAGCCAGCAGGCCGGTTAGAAATGCAACTGCCGTTCCAACAAAATATGGTCCGAGAATCTCGGCATTGAGAGTTAATACGCTTTTGAACTTAAAAACAATCGCCCCCAATATTGCAGGAATTGATAACAAAAACGAAAACTCGGCCGCTTCGTAAGGCTTAAGGCCAAGAAAAAGGCCGGTTGAAATTGTTGTCCCTGATCGCGAGATGCCCGGCATAATCGCCAAAGCCTGACCAATCCCTATCATAATTGACCGGGGAATGTTTAATTCCAGCTTTTTTGATTTTACTAATTTGGTTGACAATAAAATTAAACCGGTCACCAGAAGCATAACCGAGGTCATAACCGGTGATGAAAATGCTTCCTCGAAAAAGTCCTCAAATAATAAGGCGGCAATAACCGCCGGGATAGTACCAAAAATCAAATAATAAACCATTTTTCGGTCGGAAGTTTTTTTAGAATCAAAAACTGATTTTATCATACTGAATATTTTTTTATGAAAATAAACCAGCACCGAAAGAAGGGTTCCGAAATGAACCATAAGCTCAAATAGAATACCGGGCTGTTTTAAATGCAGAATATGTTCGGTCAGAACCAGATGTCCCGATGATGAGATCGGCAGTATCTCCGTTAATCCCTGAATAAGACCGAGCAGGATCGCTTCAAAATAACCCATAATATATAAAAAAGCTTCGGTCCAAAACCGAAGCTTCCTTTCCAAAATTTATATCAACAACTAAAACATTCTCACATCAAGCCCAAGAAACAGACCAGTCATCCCATCAATTTGAAATTCACCATAAAGATTCATCTCGGTCGACAATTCATATTTGACACCCAGGTTCAAACCGAACTGAAAATCGGTATCGCCGTCGCCGACATCAACCGAAAATTTCTCCATTCTCAAATCCGCACGTCCGTAAGGAATCAATTTTCGACCTGATTGGAAACGATACGGAATTGAGGCGATATAATTGCCACCAATTTGAAGAATAGAATAGCTTCCCAAATCGGAATATTCGAGAAAACCGCCGAAAGCCATATCCAGAGGTTGTTTACCGTTCTTATCATAATAGTCCATAAATTCATATTTAAAATCAACACCCAAAAACAGTTCAGGATCAGATGCATTACCATCGCCATCAATAAATCCGAGTTTAATCCGTCCTTCGGTATAGTCCGAAAAACCGTATGTTAATGAACCAAAAATGGCAGTACCATCATCAAGTAAACCAACAAATCCACCAACATAACCGACTCCAAATCCGCAAGCATCGGCAGTCGATAAATTGCCGGAGAACAAACCGGCACTATCGGCCAAAATTAAAGTTGGACACAAGACAATCAAGGTCACCAAAACTGCTCTGTTAAATCCCTTCTTATTCACTTTTTTCCTCCATTTGTAGTTTTTTGTTACACCATTATATGAGTGGTACTATCATTATGTCAATATAAAATCATACGAAGTAGGCGCTAAATAGACGATAAAAAAAGCCCCGTTAAAACGGGGCTTTGCGATTTATCTATTCTATTTCAATAATCCATAAACGGCAGAAGCTCCAGGCCATGTAATATTATTATCAAAACTGCTATTGGCGTAATAAATCTGAGCACCAAAACAAGAGAACGATACATACTCCCGGATGATCCAAATTCGTCTGCCCTGTCTTTATCAGGCATCACCCAGGCGATAAACAGGCAGGTTAGCAGCCCGCCGATTGGAAGCATATAGTTGGTCGTTATAAAATCAAAAATGTCCAAAAAGCCCTGCTCTTTTCCTCTGAAAGGAATCGTCAAACTTGCGATTGCCGAGAGCAGACCGGTCAGATAAATTAGAAAACCAAGCGACAAAGTGGCCTTAACTCGCGACCATTTCCGCTCATCAACAAAATATGAGACGACAACTTCCAGCAGCGAGATTGCCGATGTTAATGCGGCAAATGAAAGCAGGACAAAAAATGTTACTGACACTATCGGACCTGTTTCAGCAAACAAAACCGGAAGTGTCTGGAAAATAAGTCCGGGCCCGGCAGCCGGTTCCAGCCCATAATTGAAAACCATTGAATAGATAGCAACTCCGGCAATCAAAGCAATAATTGTGTCTAAAAATGAAACTGTGATCGCATCTCTTACCAAATTTACTTCCCGTTTCATGTAGCTTCCATAAGTTATCATCGCCCCCATCCCAAGCGATAACGTAAAAAAGGCATGCCCAAGTGCCGACAGAACACCTTCGGTCGAAAGACTCGAAAAATCAGGAACAAACAAAAAAGACAATGCGGCGGAGCCGCCGTGAGTAAAAAACAGTCCATAAAACATAAGACCCAATAGTAAAACAAACAGAAGCGGCATAAGTATTTTTGACCATCGCTCGATACCTTTTTGAACGCCTCCGATAACAATCGCCATAGTTAGTCCCATAAAGATAGTATGCCACATAATAGATACACCGGAATTGGTAACCAAGCCGATAAATTCACTCTGGATCGCCTCGGCTGACCCGCTGAATCCAGCGATAGATTTAAAAATATAGGCTAGCGCCCAACCTGCTATAACCGAATAAAAGGATAAAATTAAAAAACCGGAAGCGACGCCAAGCCAACCGGTAAGTTGCCAGGGGCTTTTTTCATGGTGCAATTCTTTAAATGCTCCAACAGGATTTTTCTGAGCCCGACGTCCGATTAATAGCTCAGTTATCATCAGCGGCAATCCGACAATCAGGACGCATAACAAATAAACAAAAACAAAAGCTCCCCCCCCATAAACGCCGGTTATATACGGAAACTTCCAGATATTCCCCAGCCCGATCGCTGAACCGGTGGCGGCCATAATAAATCCGAGTCTTGTTCCCCAATTACCGCGGCTGATTAAGTTGGCCATTGCCGATCTCCTGTATTGCTAAAGCTGCATTTTCGTATAAATTAATTTTTCCAAAATTATACATCAATAAGTAAATAGCCGGTAACTGTCAACAAAATTATGACGGCGAACCAACGATAAGATGTTTGATAAATGTTATATGGAATGGGATGTTTAGTAAATACTGTAGCGCGAGATGCGGTCACGAAGGGTGTTGCGGGAGATACCAAGCATCTCCGAAGTCTTGACTTGATTGGAACCAAAATATTTCAGACAGGCGGCAATAAGAGCCTTTTCAAGGGCCGATTCAAGGAAATAGTAAATCTTTCCTTCAGAGTTATTAATCAATTTCGGCAGAACCGGTTCTATTATTTTGCCAAATATATCAATATAGTCATCCTGTAGCGTATCCAGATTTATCTCGATTTTTGAATCGACTTCGGTATGAATCGGAAAATCGTCGGAATGAAGGATATCGTCTTTTGACATCACACAGGCTGTTTGGACATTATTTTCCAACTCTCTAATATTCCCCGGCCAGGGATATTTGGTAAGCATCTTGATCGCATCAGTGGAGATACCCCTGATTTCTTTGCCAACCTTCTCCGAATATTTTGTAATAAAATGGTCAACCAGTAATGGAATATCGCCCTTACGTTCCCGTAGCGGGGGCATATAGATCGATACCACTTTGAGACGATAAAACAAATCGACCCGGAACGAACCTTCCTTCATACATTGTACCAGCGATTTATTAGTCGCAGCAACAATGCGAACATCAACATCAATAGAATCGTTACCGCCGACCCTTTCAATCTTTTTCTCCTGCAAAACACGAAGTAGTTTTGATTGTGTCATCGTCGACATATCGGCGATCTCATCAAGGAAAATCGTTCCGCCATCTGCCTGCTCAAATTTACCCAGCCTCTTATAGTATGCGCCGGTGAAAGCGCCTTTTTCATGTCCAAATAATTCCGACTCCAGAAGCGTCTCGGCCAGAGCAGCGCAGTTTACCGAAAGACATGGTTTATTGCGGCGACGTGAATTGCGATGAATTGCCCTGGCAACCAGTTCTTTACCGGTTCCGGATTCACCAAAAATGAGGACAGCGGCGTCAGATTTGGCGACCTGCCCGATCAGCTTGGCAATCTCGACTATCTCGGGTGATGTCCCGATTATCTCATCAAGTTCTAATGGCTGGGTCTCAGCATCATCCTTAATCGCCTTTGATTTTTGTGTCCGGTGGACACAAGCCTTATTAACAGTATCAATCAGTTTTTGTATTTCAAACGGTTTTGCCAAATATTCAAAAGCGCCCTCGCGCATCGCTTCCATCGCATTTGCAGTTGAGACACGACCCGAAATCATAATGATCGGAACGCTGATATCATTGTCCTTACATTTTTTTAGAATATCCAAACCGGAAACAGTCGGTAAGTTTACATCGAGCAGAACAGCATCAACATCTTTATGCTCGCCTAAAAACTCGACCATTCGGGGGCCGTCTTCCAAAAAATAGAAACGATATCTTTCCGAGTCAAATAAATTGGCCAAAGACCGTGCGACTTCGGTATCGTCATCAACAATAAGAATGTTTTTCATTCGTTATAATTATCCTCAATATTATAATCTTTATCGGATAAAGATGCGCTTTCATTAGCAACAATGAGCTTCTAATGATGATAATATTGATATTTTATTAATTCAGCGACGAACACCAGAGAATTATCACATTTGCAACGGAAAGTTATTATTGAAGAGAGAGACTAAAATCGATCAAACGCCCGAGTCGGAAAGTCAATCGGACTGATCAAGTAAGACTTTAACGACAGCGGCTGTCAACAAACAGTTGACAATAAAATCAATAAATATCCCGGCGCCCAAAAGATATAGCACTAATTCAGGAGAATATTTTTCGATAATTACATCTGCATAACCAGTTATATAAGAAATCGGCCATGTTAATAATATCGGTAATAATGCCAAAAAAAATGAAAATATCGGGTTCCTGACAAAAAGCGAAAACGAGGTCTTAAAAGCGGCCATCAGGCTGTTCTTATAAACTATCATAGCTGGCAAGGCATATATAAAAATGGAATAGAGACCGACCGTCAAAAGCCTTAAAACCAGATCAAACATCATTTGGCGTCGCGGCGAGGAGGCCAGAAACTCAGAGAAGAGTTGAGGCAAATATCTATTTAAGCCCCACAAAAATATGGTAATCAATGTCCATCCAAGAGCCAACTGAAACCAATTATTTCGTGCAAAATTTAATTTCAAATCGGCAAATCTGCTAGAATTTACGACTTTTAGAATCAGCACAGCGGTTAACCCAACGGCTAATCCCTCAAACAATATTCCAACTGCAATTTTAAACCATTGAAAAAAATACGGCAGAAGCAGATAAATAGCCGGATAATGGTTTAATAACAAAGCCTTGTCATCCAGAAGAAAATTCGCAATTGGCGATAAAATCGGATAAATATACGGGTTGGTGTAATTTGCCATAAAAATCAAAATAACAAATTGAACGAAACCATATATTATAAAAGGAAGCCAGACGCCTCCTCTCAAAAAAGTCTTTAGGGCAAATAAATACAGTCCAACTAGTCTGTTTAGCTTTGTTAAAAAATCCAATTTATCAAGCCTTTCCTATGGAGTAGATTCAACATTTGATTTTGACGATTTTAGTCCCTGTTTGTCATAAACATATAGAACATAATAATAAGTATCCAGAGGATCGAATCTGACATCGGTAAAACTGGTCTGATTTTGGTCATTTATCGCTGTCAAACGCTGACCGGTCAAATCGGTAACATCAATGGTGCTTCCCCGATAAATCTGATACGACTCAAAGTCAGCATCATTATTTTTTGTCCAAGAAATATTTATCGTAAGTTCATCTTCCAGACCAACCGCCAAAGTAACCGATGACGGCGGAGTGTTTACCATAGTTGTCGCCGATGATTCCTCAGACTGAGTATAAAGGCCATCAGCTGTATAGGCATACACGCGATAGACATAAAGTTGGTTATCATTAAGATCATCATCGGAATATCCAAGCGTGCTTCTTGCTGATATATTGGCAATCAATTCGGATGATTCAGTTACACCTGATGACGTTTCCCGGTAAATTCGATACGATGAAAATGCGGAACCAGTTGGATTGACCTCGGACCAGCTCAGGCGTATCAGCGATGATGATTCGGCGATTGTTTGAAGAGAGATCGGCTTCGGCGGGATAACAATATTTATTTGTGATGCCGACGCGGTATTATCGGCCGCATTGCCTGCCGCATCGATAAAACTGCCAGTAACCACTCCGTCTTCAATTTCAAGATTTACCGGAACGATATAACGCCGGGTGTAAATACCATCATCGGCCATCGTATCACCATTGTTGCCATCATCATAGAGATCCAACTGAACAAGGCCGGTAAAAGAAATTTTCGCCACTCCGCCAGACTCGCTGGCGTGAATATAGAAATAAACCGTATCACCAACCTGTAATATATTACCAGCTGGAATAAAATAGGTCGAATCGATAAAAGCTTTGGTATCTAATATAATACTGTCAGATACCGCAGCAAATGATTCGGATCCATCACCAAATCTGAGTAAAGCATAAAGAAATTTGACACCATCACCACTCGATAATTCAAAACTTCCAGGCTGCCTGAAATTCTGCCAGATAGCTCCACTAAGGTCTGAGTTTTTAGAAATTTTGACCAAAAGCGGCGTAACCGGAAAAACATAAGATATCGAAACATCGACACTATTTGTATAAGTGTCATTATCATTTATAACAATTGAGGTGACACCTATTTGCGTCGATATAATAGGCGACTTTGCTCCCTCAACATCATTAGTATCAACTGCCGCAACCCTAAAATAATAAACTTGCCCGGTATTCAGAGTTGTAATTGATTTTGCATACTCTGCAGTTGAATCCCAATAAATAAATTCTTCATCGGTTTGGTCAGTATAATAAATATTGAAATATGCAACAACATCGCTGTCAGATATCTGCCAGTTTAGTTCAATTCCATCGACAAGATGAAATATTTTTAGAGCAGTTGGAACAGGTAAATCATCAGATGGCTCAAATCCGACGTTCCCCGAATCAAGAGTTCTTTCGCAACCCGCTGCCAGAACTAATAATAACAATAAAATAAATATCTGTTTCATTACTCTCTACTCCATTTAGAACCTGTAAGAAAAAACAATTTGTGCCCCGCCCTGCGCCGGATCTGGTTTTATAGTAATACTTTTAACAGGCAGCTCATCTTTTTTCTTGGGAAAGAAAAACAGGGCATCAATGAGATTTAATCCCCAGACACCAATCATACCGCCGAGCGCAACCGCTCTTTTATTCTCAGCGTCGTACGCCTCTTGTTTGGTTTTAGCAAGTAAAGAATAAAGCGAAGCTTTTTCAGCTTCGGTTGTGGCGCGATTATATTGGGAATTAACCCGTTCATAATCATCGAGTTTATCACTAAAATCATTATCTGTTATAAAATAATAACCGGCTACACCTGATGCTAAAATGGTAAAAAAGAGACCTTTCCTGGTCCGGCCGCTATACATTTGTCCCCAACCCGGAATAATCAGAGAACGTATTGTTGCCTTAAATCTTGTTTTTGGTTTTAGACTAAAAGTTAAGTCCATTCGATTATCAGGGGATAGAAACATAGTCTTCCGAAATGTTTCATAACCATCTTCCCTGATAGTCATTTTATATTTTCCCTGTAATTCACCCGGCAAAATGATTGGCGACAAACCATCAACGGTTACGTCGCCATCAAGAATTACTCTGGCACCAGAGGGATTGGTGCTAACAATCAGCTCCGATGATAATACCTGCCCAACCAAACTGGCTGGTAATAATAGAAGCAGTATAAAGTATAATATTTTTTTCATAAACATCTATATCATTCAATTGTTTATCGCTATTACTTAATCGGAAATTATATCAAATATTGAATAGAATATCAAGCAATAAAAAAACCGCATTCCAAATATTGGAATACGGTAAGATTTTTCATTCAAAATTAATCTAGCGGGCACCTTTACCAGTTATCACCACCAGAACCGTTTGCATCAAAATTTTCAGATCTGACCAAAGATTCCAGTTACGGATATACTCCACATCATTTTTAACTTTTTCCAATACAGATTCCAGTGAAGTGTCATATCCGGTTGTGACCTGCGCCTGACCGGTTATACCGGGCCTAACATTCAGTCTTTCGGCATAATCAGGAACCTTAGTCGATAAATCCTTAACGAATTTCGGACGTTCCGGGCGCGGCCCAACCATCGACATTTCGCCTCTCAATACATTTATCATCTGTGGGATCTCGTCAATACGAGATTTTCTCAAAAACTTTCCTAAGGGAGTGATTCGAGTATCATTTTTAGTTGCCCACACCGGGCCGCTCTTGGCCTCAGCGTCGTTTACCATCGTGCGAAACTTAATCACTTTAAAAGGGCGACCGCAGTTGTTGTCACGACGTCTGTCACGACTTCTGCGATCTTTATTCATTGAGGCTGAATATACTCTGGTATTTCCGCGACGTCGATTCACGCCAATACGAGTTTGAGTGTAGAATATCGGCCCCGGACTGGTTATTTTAAGTAAGATTGCAACCAATAACATAATGGGCGATGCCAAAATAAGTCCAATAGTTGCAAATGAAACATCCAGTGATTTTTTAATCGCTGAATATAACACATTTTTAAACATCTCACCCCAGGACATTGAACTTGAAGGCTTTAAGACGGCATAGGCGGAAAGCGCAACAACGAATAAAATGCCAAGAAAATATTCGCCAAAATAGAACCTTAAAGCAGAAACGATTGAATCCCTGGATTTGGTCTTAGTTCCAGGAAGCCGTTCCAAGCCAATCGCCGAGCCATAAGTATAAGCCTTGCTGGCAATAGCATATGAGGAGTTCAGCTTTGAATTCATTCTGTTATTTGGCGGTTGCATCAAAAATCTATACTTCCTGCTAATTGGTTAAAATCGTCAAATTCTGCCTCTTTTGACTAAGTAAATGTTGAGCAAATAAAGGGCCAAAAAAATCTTTTTGCCAAATATAAACCTTGATTGAAAAAATCCGCCAATACCACCTGTAACATACTCACAAGAAACCACTTACACAAAGTCAAAAATAGGCGCGTTTTAGTAATATTTTAGCATAAATATTTAAAATGTTCTTGGCTTGCTAAAACTGAATAGACAATCATAATTAATGCAATTATTTGCGCATATCTTACGAAACCGATTGCAAAGAAATCATTATTATTGGCGTGTGATCTGAATATGCTTATTAAGATACTTATATAACGGCCCAAGAGTCTTAAAGCATTCTACCACATCGACTTTAAGTCTCGGAGAGAATAGAATTCCATCAATTTTGCGGGTGATTACAAGATAGAAACTCTTACGCTGATACCAGTCTTGAATAATTTCCGAGTGACCGCTTTCAAGTGGTCTTTTATATTTATCACCAATAAGTTTGATGTCAAATTGTTTGTCATAAAAAGAAATTGCTTTCAGGAATTCTTTCGGATTATTATTTATCGATTCCCGCAAAATATCCATCGTGCTTTTTGGAGCGGAGTAGTATCCCAAACCATACCTGTATGAGTCGGTCATAAGTTCGAAAAAATAGGCTGGCGCATCTTTCCAGTCTTTCGAGGGTCTCTTAAATGTCAGCCACATCGCTTTTTTGAAAATTGCTTTATCCTTGGAAAATCTGGTATCTCTGAAAATTTTTGATATCGTTTTATTTATCTGCGGTCGAACCTCTAACCGGGGATCGATTTCTTGCATATCTCCCCCCAATTCAGCTACCAGTATACGAAATGGTTCTAATAATTGTTTTTCATATTTATCCCTGTTTTTCTCAAACCAATCCTTGCTGTTTTTTTTGTTTACAGCAGTTAGAAATGTCAGGGATTCTTTTGAAAATCCATTAAATTTATTAATCATTGTCGTAGCAATGTTAAAAAATAATATTGAATACTACAAATCCAAACTTTAAGTGAATGTAGCAGAGAATTACAATTTTAACTTATCGGAGATATCACTAATAAAAGGTATTCTGTACATTTTTCCCTGTAGTCCAAAGATTATACCAGCCACTGACGCACCAAGAGCGACAATCAAAACTGTTTTCCAAATTAGTGATGACAGTCCCGGAATTAGAAACAGGACAGCCAGAAGTTCTATCAGAAACAATACCAGACCCTGCCGGCTATGAAATCTTGCCTGCTCATTATCCCTCATTTGAAGCAGTGGGATCAGGCATAAAAACGGAATATACGATAATATGGCCGCAATAACTCCGCGATCATGGTCTAATCCTCCAAATTTGGATGAGCCTTCATTCGTATTACCCAACCCGGGGATCTCCTGGTCATTTCCATTTTTTTTCTCATCATCAAAAAATGAATTCATTATCTCCACTCCATTTTTAAACTTGCCAAAATAACTCTTTCTCTCGATCGGGAATATCTGCCGTAATCCATCCGTCTGACGGCCATTTCTCTAAAGGTTTATCACCGTTCAATACGGTCACCGAAAATTGAATTTTGCCGAATCCTTCCGGCAATAACGATTTTCGATCGATCCCGATCTCAATTATCTGATCATATTTGTATTCAAAATCCCCGAAAACTTTCCTTTTATTAACTCCGGGATAAATCTCTTTGTTACAAACATCTTTAAAATCAATATTAATTAGAACTTTTTCTAAATCAACTAAATTAAATTTAGTTTCAAAGTCAAGACGAATGTAGAATCGTTCATAATCAAAGGCGAAAAATATTCGACTTATTATCAGGTCGGACCTGTGCATCGTCTTATTATGGAGCGAGCAATTAAAACTTCCGGCACCGCTCCACTCATAGTAATGAGTCAAGCGACCATCCAAAACAGGTGAAACCAGAGATTCCGGGGTCAGCATTTGTATTTCCGATTTATCATTATGAATCGGTTGGTCCAATTGGGAGGGAGCTTTCTGATTCAGAAGATTATACACAAAACTAAGGTGTCTTCTAAAAAGCAGATCAAATTCAAAATTATATTCATTGACAAATTCAGCGCCATACCACCAGCACCAATCCGATCCTTCGGCGATATAAATCTGGCGCCAGGCCTTTTCTAAAATTGCCGAATCGGTTTCCGGTTTCTGGTTTTGATAATCAACCAACATTTTTCGCGTATGGTACAACAAATCCCACGCAACATTGTCTTCCTGATGGCCAATCCATATTTTAAAATTATGATTTATCCATGAGCCGGCATAAAGTGAGTTCAGATTAGTTGGCTTGATTTGTTCGGCGGCATCAGAGAAAGTTACCATTTCAATTTCATTATCTTCGGAAAGCGCCTGATAAAAATATCTTAAAAAGTCAGTGCCGTCATTTTTGTAATATTCCCAGGCATTTTCCCCATCGAGAATAATTGGGACAACTGTGTTTTCAAGATTCCCTTTTAAAAACTTGCCCAATTCTTTGAGGTTTGAAATAAAATCATCAACTGCCCGGGTATAGTCCCAGCCTGAATAAACAAAACCGATTTTATCAGAGAGCCCCTGATCCCGAAAAAACAATGATGTCTCCGGTGCTTCCTTATAAACGTACGCTGTATGAGGAGTATATTTTTTTGGATCTATGCCGCTTTTTATTAAGGAATGATTTAGAATTTTCTGATCGGTCGCAACCCATTTGATACCATTTTGAGAGAACAGTTTCAAAGTCTCTTCAGAGACCGAGCCCTCGGATGGCCACATCCCGGCAGGTTTTTGGCCAAATAGCTTTTGGAATTTTTTTATTGATTCGGTTATCTGCCAACTGGCGTCGTCCGGATAAGAGAACCGATTTTGGGGAAGTTCCAAATCAGGGATAGCCTCCCGCGCGGAATCGGTATCAATCAATAATGGTAGAATCGGATGATAATATGGCGAGAAAGAGATATCGATCTGGCCGCTTTGATAGAGTCTTTGATATTCCGGGATAATTCTTCGCAGCAATTCTATCTGAAAATCAAGAAGCCTCTTTTTTTCATCTTCGATAAAGTCTTTCCCTTTGGCGAAAAGATCGGCGATAGGTTCTTCATTACGAAAAACAGGATCAATCCAAACCAAATTAGACCAAACCTGCAAATCACGCCACTCAGATGATGAAAAGGTTTTAATAGCCAGATCCATATCGGATCTGCTATTTTCCCGCTTATCATACAGTTGACGATAGCGCGGATACGGCTTGATCATATGCGGATAATGTGCGGAAAAGAAATTATTTAATATCTCTCGCTTTTGCTCAAAATTCAAATCTCCCGCAGGGATAAGCGATAAGTCTTGAAATCTATCGGTATAACCCTGACAGTACAATTCTATTTGATCCAGAAGTGATGGTACGAGATTAAAGGTTACTCTGGTGTTTTTCTGGCGGGTCGCCGCCAGAGGCATATCAAGATAGTCCTTCAGGCCATGTAATCTGACCCAGGGCATTTGAAATTTTTGCGTTTCGGGATTAAAATAATAAGGCTGGTGCATATGCCAAAGAAGCGCAACTTTCAGTTTATTCTTCTCTGACATGGCAGAAACCTGATATCCGACTTACTTTATCAAAAGTTTCATAGCCATTTGTGTTGCAACCCGTTGTTGATCGGTTCCGGCATAATCTTTGTTTAATTTATCCAGGATCTGCTGGACTTCTGTCTCCATCCCGGCGTTCACATAGTTCCGAACTGCTCCGAGTAAATAATCCGGCTCACCGGTCAGGCCAGGGTATAAACGAACAGCCTCCAAAAACTTTTCGGCCGCCGTCTGGAATTCTTGCTTGGTCTCATAACATGCGGCAATTCCGGCGTAAGATGATGAGGTTGCTATCTCGTCAGCGTGATATTTATCGATATACTTCTGATAACTAATGATCGCTTCATCATAATTTTTGCTTTCAAAATAAGAATTGGCGGCATAAAATACAGCCGAGGCGGCAACCGGGCCTGAATATTCATCTGCGATATTATTAAAATCAAGAATAGCAACCTGATAGTTTTGCTGGCGATATTTTGAAATAGCCTCGGCGAAACGTTCTGACGCTTCTTCTGCCTTACCCGATTTCATATTTGAATAATATATCGCTCCAACAGAAATGACAATTATTGCAGCAACCGCAATTCCAATAATCTGCCAATTATCCTGGATCCAATCTCTCGTTTGAAGCATGAAGGTCGTGAACTTATCATCCTTCATCTGCTGCTTGGTAAGTTTTATTTTACTCTTCATAAATCTCTTTCATTAACATTTTCATTAATATCTTGTATCGACTATATCCGATATTTCCTGGCATATCATTTAAAAGAAATGGGGGCCGAAAACATGTCTCGCCCCCAAAAAAGCAATTTGATTGACTAAAAATAACCAATAAATCCAAAATTAACGTGATAATTTTTCCATGTATTTTTGGATTTAAGACCACCATCCTGGTAAATATTCTGTTTGTAAGTGGTATAAGTTACTGCAACATCCAGCAATATATTTTCCCAATGGATTCCGGTTCCGGCGGAAACGCTATACCCGGTAATTTTATCAGTGTCGTATGTAAAGGCATAAGTGACTCTTCGATTATCATCTTCGATTGTAGAGCCGTCAGATTCCTGACTTCCGGTAGCAGAATTTTCGCCCTCATATGTAACCGTATAGTCTGAAATATTCCCGCCCGGAAACTCCTCAGTTCGAGCGCCGAATCTTAGCGGAACCTTTCCATATTTTGTATCAAATATATATTCTGTACCCATTCTGAGCTGAATGACATTACTCCAATTAGGAGTATCATCTACTGAGGAATAGAATTCATCTCTGTCACCGGTTGAGGTTAACAGCAGGCTATCAAGATTTTCAACCTTTTTGCCTTCAAACCCGCGATATTCTATATCGCCCGAAACCAGCCAATTATCAGAGATATTATACGCCATCCCTAACCCAAGCATGATTGGCATCTCTAATTTTGAGGTCATATTGTTAATATAAACCGTATCAGCATCAAACGTCCCACCAGGACTGGCCGGTAACCCATTAATAGTTGGTTCCATATATAATGTCGAGTCGGAGGTTGCTTTCAATATAAACGGTGTTCTTAACGTCAGACCGGAACGAAATTTACCTGAAGTATATAAAAGGCCCAGGGTAAAATTAAATCCGGAATATGAGGTGGAATCAATAGTCCTGAAAGAAGCGACCCCATGAGCAGTTCCCCCGTCAGCGATAGTATCAAGAATAGCAGTTCTATTCTCAACGGTTACCATGCTGCCAGTGTATATGTTGGCAGCAACTCCAAATGAAAAATCTTTATTGACGCGAGTTCCCAGAGCAAGGTTAAAACTATGGATACCACCTTTTCTTTGCATAAATGCATTGGGATCGTAATCGTCTAAGGTGTCAAGTGGATTGAAATCACTCCAATCATATAATTTTTCTCTGAACTCAAAATAGCTATTAACGTTCTCGACATAAGAGATATTCAGGACCACATGATGATCTTTAATTCTAAGTGGCGAAATGATATTCCAGTCATTAATAGAAGTGATTGTTCCTGAATGATCAAATTTCAATACCGGTCTGTCGCCGGGACGAATATATTTATTATAGCCGCGCGGTGCAAGCGATCCATAACTAAAACCCATTAAAGTTTGTTCATGGACATACAGCCCGGCCGGATTCCAACTTCCAGCGGCACCATCGTCAGAAAGAGCAATGTATGCCTGACCCATACCTTCAGATCGAGCCCCACCGCCAAAATAACTAAAGCTAAGTCCCTGCTGCTGACAATAGGCAGTCGTTGTGAGGAGTAAAACAAACATGATGGCAGTTTTGAACAACGACAATTTCATAATTTCTTATCCTCCAAAAATATTTAATTCTTCCTTACCTTACAAGACGTTTCGAATCTCAAAACATCAAAACATCAAAACATCAGACGAAAAATATAATATTTATCGCATCAGGTGTCAAATTGTTTTTGAATATATCTGATTTATTATCTATCGTATTGGCATCTAATTGATTAGCACAAAACGCAAGCGGCAAAAGGAGTTACCAATAAAAAAATCTGATGGCTTCAAACCAAAGCCATCAGATCGGTAAAACTGCTGGGATTTACTTAGTGTTCCCCCAACAATAATTTGCGGAGGTAGTGACTAAGTATCAGTCACCTCACATAAATTTGTTTTCAAATCTGACCACCTCCTTTCTTGTGTAATATTATTATCGGCAAAATTAGAAAACCGGTCAAGATAAAAAATAAATATAATTCTTATTTTTTAAAGCGATCAATTCGACAATAAATAAATATTTTTGTATAACAAATTAGACAGTGTTTCTTGACGGATAGAAAATGTTGGCTATATTCCGATTGCATTAAGAGTCGGCAAATTAATGTCGATATAATAAAAATAGGGCAATTATGTTTAAAGTATTAATATTTACGATTTTAGCTGGTTTTCTTTTATTATCATCGGTAATTTTTCAGTCCGGTTGCTCACCTTCGGGAGGGGGTGGTGATAATAATTTTACAATTGAAGTGGTTCCCGATTCACTCGATTTTGATTCGACCTTAACGCAATTGGCATTTAATATAACCAACAGCGGAAGTTCTGAATTGGCCTGGAATGTGACTGACAATGGCGATTGGATCAATCTTTATCCAACCAGTGGTACAGTTTCAAATGAAATCGATCAGGTCGGTGTTTCGATAAGCAGAACCGGTTTAAGCTCTGGCAATTATGCCGGTGTCATAACGGTAACATCTGGCGACGGCTCAACAACTATTCCGATTACTATGACTGTCCCGGTTTCACAAACATTGGCTATTTCACATACCAAATTAATTTTTAGAACGCATCTTACCGATCTTTCGTTTTATCTGACCAATGCCGGATCTGGAACACTGAACTGGAGTATCAGCAACAACCAAAGTTGGCTGAACCTCTCCCCCGCTTCGGGAAGCAACACCACTGAAGCTGATACTATCGATGCTGTTGTCGATCGGACCGGACTTGAGCCGGGCGATTATGTCGATACCGTTTTCCTAACATCAGATGGCGGCAATATTGGCATTCAAGTATTAATGACGGTTCCTGAACTGTTTGAAAACGGATCGGAATATTTCCCAATGGCCGAAGGTGACACCTGGTACTACACCTGGGTTGATTCGGCAAAATCTATCAAGCGCGAAGTATCAGGTGACACTACTATATTAGGTAACAGCTGTAAAAGGATTCTTGAGAATGGCGCAACTGCTGAAGCCTGGGCAAAAAATACCAACGGTTTTTATGTTCATTTCCTGGCAGGTGCATTCTGGTTTGATCCGCCTCTGGCAATTCCTTTTGATCTTGAGGAAGGAATCACCTACGAATTCAGTTCAAATATGTTCACCGAAGTTGATGAGCAAATTTATACGTCGGTGACATCAGGCGGGCTTGATTTTATGGGGTACGTTACAGATACGGTTCCGGCCGGAATATTTAATGATGTTATTAAACTGTATTATCAGCCGGATGGCCAGACCGCTTATTATGAGTTTTATGCTCGGGGAGTGGGACTTTTGGATAATGGTGATTACATTCTCGACAGCGCCTATATAGGTGGTGTTTGGTACAGATAAATTAATTTAGGCTGCGCCAATAACTCTCTTTATCGTTAATCCCTGTACTAATATTGAAAATATCACAACCACATAGGTTATTGAAATAATCAGATCTCTAGCCGACGACGGCGGTAAAGATAACGCCAGCGCGATACAGATTCCGCCTCTGAGACCTCCCCAGGTTAGGATTTTTATCGCATTATCGCTGAATTGACGGCGGAACTTCATTAGATTTATGGCTAATCCGACCGATATAAACCGCGCCAGAAGCGTCAGAGGGATAGTAATTAACCCGATTACCAGATAATTCGGATTAAATGTTAAAATCAGAATTTCCAGACCAATCCAGACAAATAAAACAGCATTAAGAATCTCATCGATCAACTCCCAGAATTTATCAAGATGATCCCGAGTCTTGTCCGACATCGCCAGACGACGGCCATGGTTACCGATTAAAAGCCCGGCGACGACAATAGCAATTGGGCCAGAAGTATGAAGATACATCGCTACCCCATAACCACCACTGACCAGCGCCAGTGTTAAAAGAATTTCGACCGTATGATCATCAACATTTTTCAGCATCCTGAAAGCGATATATCCAATGATCAGTCCAAAAATCACTCCTCCAACCGCTTCTATTAAAAACAAACTGACCACAGACCCGACCGTAGTTGTCCCTTCGCCGGCTGCAATTCCAACCAGCACGATAAAAACGACTACCCCGATACCATCATTAAATAATGACTCCCCGGCGATTTTTGTCTCCAGCGATTTGGGGACTTTAACTGTTTTCATAATACTCAATACCGCCACCGGATCGGTTGGTGAAATAAGTGCCCCAAAAATCAGACAATAAATATATGAGATCGACAGGTCAAAAAGCGGCAGGATAAAATAAAGACCGGTGCCGACAATAAAAGCAGTGGCAACAACTCCGGCAGTTGCAAGAATTCCAATTATAAATTTCTGCTCGGCAAGATCATTGAGATTTATTTTCAGCGCACCGGCAAACAGCAAGAAGCTAAGCATCCCTTCCATCAATGTTTCGCCAAAATCGGTCCTACCAAGAAACTCAGCGATTGGTCCTTCGATATCAATCCCGATAGCGCTGATACCAATCAAAATCAATGATAAAGCAAGTCCTATAATCATAAGTCCAATTGTTGACGGAAGTTTTATATATCGATAATTGATATAGCTGGCGACTGCGGCGATACAGATAAATATGGCAACAAACTTAAACATGCTGAGACTGAATATAGATTACACAATTGATAAAGTAAAATAGAATAATTGCTTACGCATAATTCTTGATCTGAATAATAACTTATTTGTCTAGCGAATTGATAAATGTACGGATAGCAGGCTCAATTATAGACTCCGAAATGAAGAAAGACTCGTTATGATAGCCATTGATAATCAGAAACTGTTTTGGCTCCGGAGCATTCTCGAAAAGTTTCTGACCCTGGCTAAACGGAATGATGTCATCAGTTTCACTATGCATAATCAGTTTCGGAATATTTATTTTGGATATTTTTGTAAATGAGTCAAATTTGTTAAAACTCAGAAAAGATGGGATCCATGGATAAATGATTTTTCCCATATCGGTAGTGCTGGCAAAAGTGCTTTCCAGGATCATTCCATCAAGAGGATGTTTACTGGCCAGATCAACAGCGACTGCCCCCCCTAACGATGTACCATATACAATTGTTTTTTGATTTTTTAATTCGCCTGATTGCAGAAATTTATATGCGGCCTCAATATCACGATAAAGTCCCTGCTCCGAGGGGGAACCGAGACTTAAGCCGTAACCCCGATAATCAAAGATAAACAGATTCAGTCCCAGTTTATGAAAGAATAATATTTTTTCGAGTCGATGACTTATATTACCGCCATTGCCATGGCAAAATATTAGCGTTGTTTTTGAATTTTCTGCCGGTACCAACCAACCATTAAGTTTTATATTATCAGCAGTCTCAAAATAAATATCCTTATAGTTAAGCCCAATATCCCCCGGATTGTTTTCAAAGGTTCGCGAAGGTTGATATGTTGCCCGGCGTTCCAAAAAGCGAACATAAAAATAAAACAGAAAAGCCAAAACACCGGCCGCTACGATTATTTTCAAAATATATATCATCATTCCTGTCTAACTCAATCAGTGAGATAATATATATTATACGGGAAATTTGGCAAATCTTTATCCTGTGATTGAAATTTATATAATTTGTGTTGATTTTGAGGGTTACCCGGACTACATAAAAGCCAAAACAAAAGACTATTAGCTTATGATGAATTGGCGGCGAATTTATCAAATCAGCTAGATTTGCTGAGTTAACAGATTCTCATGAATATTAAATATCTGTCGAAAATTTTCCCTGGAAATATCCTGAAATTGAAAACCGACGGTGTAAGTACCTGGCATAATATCTTCTTCACACCAGGCCGCCTTAAGTTTAAAGCATATTTCTCCATTGCTTAACATATTATCAGGGATAATCATCCTGCAGTCGAAAACCGTGCCCGGCAGTATTTTTTTCTTACTGGTCAGCATTAAACCTCCCGGAGAATAATTAGCCAAATGTCCCACCAGAAGATCGGTTTTTTTGTCAAATATTTCTATTAGAGATTGAACATATATTCGGTCTGATACACGTTTTTTACTCATCAGCGAACTCCTTCTCAAAATATTTTGCAATCAAGTTGAAATTCCATGTTGTTTTAGATATCAAATTTATCGGCCATTGATCTAAATGCCTGATAAATATTATTATCGTCAATAGCAATGGAGTCTTTATGGAAGAATACACTCCAATTTAATCATATTATAAAATCGGGAGTCAAAAATATTGAAAATATTAAGCTTTATTGAATAAACGGGCAAAAAATCGATGAAAAGCATGAATTCCGGTGACCGGTTCGGCATACATTAATATACATTTATTACTAACCGTCTTTATCCCATTCTTTTCTGCTTTCTCTATTGAGTCTGAGAAATCATTACCCTGCTGAAACCAGAGGTGGGTATATTTGGCCTCGATAGCATCATTTACAACAGTTTTGGCCGCTTCTGGAGAAACAGCAACTATGGCTGTCTTAATTTCAGACTGCAGCTCAGAAAGTTTGGTGAAACATTTGTCTCCATCAAAATTTTCTTTATTTGGATGAACCGGATAAACCGAGATATTTCGCTTTTTTAAGGTCTTGTATATAACCCCGCCGAATTTTTTATCTGAAACGCCAACTACTGCGATTGACTTGGTATCTATAAAATGCTGTATTGTATCATTCATGTGATATATCTCCCTGAGATTAAAAAAATATATAGTTTGGGCAAATCGACTACAACCAATTTATTAATCCTTTTTTATCTTTTGTGCATAGTAAATAATCGAAAATAAAAATGCACATAATATTTGAAATTTCGTTAATATATAAAACAATGATCAAATTTTTGGAAAGTAATATTATGTCAAGGCCTAAATCAAATTTCATAAGCGGATCGATTTTGATACTGGTAACTATCCTATGTGGCTGCAATGCCAAAGACAGGATGGAAACAAAATTTAGTTTTCTCAATAGTGAAGCGGCCTATTTTGGTTTGGAGCGCCCTGAATTGCTTCCAAAGCTTTTTGCCCCGGGAATAGTATCGACCGAAGATTCTATCGAATTTGCCGGAACATTCTCCCCTGATGGAAAAGAGTTTTATTTCAGCAGCCGAGCACCACAAAAATTCAACCGGCTTGTTTATACCCGATATGAAAACAAAACCTGGACTATCCCAGAATTGGCCCCTTTTGCGATTCCGATGGGCGATTTTGAACCAAGTATGACACCCGATGGCAATAGAATCTATTTTGCATCAGCCCGACCTCTTCCGGGAACAACCGAATATAATATGACCCCGGATATATGGTTTGTTGACCGCGACAGTATTGGCTGGCGAGAGCCGCAGCATTTTGGTGACAGCATGTTTTATATGTCATTTACTAATGACAATACGATGTACCATTATGGCACCGGCGTTGACAGAGCGTCAGGATTTATCTGCCGAAGGGAAAGAGCTGATGGCGTTTATTTGGAGAGGGAAAATCTTGCTGACAAATATCAATTTTTTAACAATGCGCATCATCCCTGTATCGCCAAAGATGAAAGTTTTATAATATTCGATACCGATAAACTGCTGCCAAACTATGGCCAGCTTGATATGTACGTTTGTTTTCTGCAACCGGATGGATCATGGGGAGAACCGATTAATCTTGGTGATAAAATCAATACCGAATTTACAGAGATGGCACCTTTTCTTTCTCCCGATGATAAATATCTATTTTATTCGACATGGAATGAACAAAAATCTGATATTTTCTGGGTTTCGACTGAGGTTATTAAAAAGCTGAAATTATCAAATCAATAATAATCATTCTATGAGTTTAATAATAATCGACACCAAACGGATTTGATTTTCTCAATTGGCTTTATTTATTAAAGTACGCCGTTTCGAAAGCGGTAATTAGTTTGCGTAGAGCCTCAACATGAACCAAATCGGTGGTCTGTTTCGCCTTCATCGCCTCAACAGTGATTTTATGCAACAAAGTCAGCTTTTCGGTATAGCTGTTCCATTCAACAGTATTGACCATATCAGCCGGGTTGACACGCTGAAACATAAAATACTGAGTCGCAGCTTCCTGCAGCTTGTTGGCATGTTCCTCTTTATTGGTTACCCACCGGACAAGTTGGTTATAATTTTTATCACCATCTGATGAAAGCTCAACAATCTGTTTCATCGATTTTTCGATAGTGGTAACATGCTGTCTCATGGCGGCGATTTGCGCAGAATCGTCATAGATACCGCATGGAATCTCGCAATGAGAAGAGGCTGATCCGGCCGTAATAAAAACGGCGGCCATCAAGATAAGTGATAGTTTAATCAATTTCATCCCAACTCCTTTTATTAATAAAACTGTTTAAAATCTCTTGATACTTAGCACAACAATGCTTTGGCTCGCTTTGTTCACTAAATTTTCTATCAAAACAAAATACGCCCGGAAGGATTCGAAGCTGCTTACCCGGTTCTTATACATTTAGTATATCAATAATATTCCATTTCGGTTATTTTCTCAATTATTATTTTCACAATTACAATGTTCTCAAAATACGTATATAAAGATAATAAATTGAACGTATTATAATTGATTAGGAGATATAATTATGAAATATCGTATTGTTTGGCTGTCAATGATTTTGGCAATGGCTGTTTTAGTTATTAGCTGCAGTGGATCCGGAAAAAATATTTCATTAACGGAAGAAGCTGGAACCGAACTTAGAACTTATGAAATTTTCGGTATGGATTGCCCCGGTTGTCACGGCGGGATCGAAAAGCTGATTAATAAATTATCCGGTGTGATAACATCTCAGGCCAATTGGGAGAAAAATCGTTTAGTGATCAAACTCAATGAAGATAACAGTATTAGTGATGAAGATGTTTTCAAAGCGATTAAAGATGCTAATTTTACGCCCGGTAAGCGGATCAAATAAATTGGAGATTCGAATATGAAATATTTAATTATACAACGTACTGTTTTTTGCCTGCTGCTGATAATAATTTTTTCCGGTGAAGTTATAAGTGGTATCACTGCCGATGCCGGCCTTACCCCCGCTCTCGACCGCTGGATGATCAGAACCCAGATCAGATATATGCACCGTGATGGCGATTCGATGACAATGCCAAACGAGATGAAGTCATTTATGGTGCCTTTGGTTGTTGCTTATGGTTTGCGTCCCGAGCTAACAATAATGGTCCGGCAAGTTTATATCGACATGGATATGACTATGATGTCTGGCGACAGGAAAGAATCAGGATTTGGTGACCTGCTTGTTATGGCCAAGTATCGGGCATTTCGCCACAACAGTAGTTACAGTACTTTTGGAGTCGCTCCCTTGCTTGGCATCGAATTCCCCACCGGACAAAAAGCGTTTACCGGTAATGGTTACAATCTTAAAACAGGCACCTTTGTAACCTGGCGAAAAGGCTACTGGAAATCAGATGTAAATGTTACTTATACACTTAATGGCTTTGCCGGCGGAGATGACAAAGAACAAAATGGTATCTTTGAAATGATCGCATCTGTTTCGCGCCAGTTTGGATTTGGAGCAAACGCCAGAAATACATTGGCTCCGGTTGTCGAACTTACTTACAAAAACAGCACCGAAACTGAGATCAATGGAGTCAAAAACGTAAATAGCGGGGAGTCAATAATTCAAATATCACCCGGATTAAAATTCACTCACAATTCGACAATTCTGGAATTTTTGATAAATATCCCGGTTTGGCAGGAACAAAACGGCAATCAACCGGAATGGAAATTGACCGGCCTTTTTGGTATCCGGCAGATGCTATAAAATTCTTGGATTATAAAAAATACTCCCGGCAGGAATCGAACCTGCGACACCCGGTTTAGGAAACCAGTGCTCTATCCCCTGAGCTACGGGAGCATTATTAGGATATGATTTATAATACAAATTGATCAGATTCGCAAGTCCAAGATTGTCGAAACCCTGCGGGATTTCGACCTACCCTTCTCAATCAATTTATTCGCTGTCGTATTTGACCAATGCCTGAATATTATATCCTTTTAGCTTTTCGCGCCACGGAATAAAGGCGAGATCGACCAAAACCGAAATCCCGGCCACTTTTCCACCCGCCTTTTCAACAAGTTTACAAGTCGCCTCAAGAGTGCCGCCGGTTGCAACCAGATCATCGATGACAACAACCGCATCACCTTTATTGATTGAATCAATGTGCATCTCGATTTTATCGGTGCCGTACTCCAGTTCATATTCCTGACTTATAGTTTGACCCGGTAGTTTACCCGGTTTACGAACAATCACCAGACCGATACCAAGACGATTGGCCAGCGCTCCGCCAAACAGAAATCCACGCGATTCAATCGCTACGATTTTGTCGGCTTTTCGTTCCCGGCAGTAGGTTTCCATCAGGTCAAGCGTTTTTCCGAAGGCGTCAGGATCGGCCAACAAGGTAGTGATATCACGAAAAACAATTCCCTTTTTTGGAAAATCAGGAATCGAACGAATCGCTTTTTTTAAATCATCCATATTAATTCTCTTTATTCCTATTTTTCTAACATTTCTATTCTAAAGTCGTCGTAACCTTTTGGTTCATCGAAGAAATCTATTTTTAAATCTGCTACATGCGAATAAGTCGGGCCGATTTTTAGTTCAGCAATAAATGCCTCAACCAGACTCCTGTCGCCCTCAAAAGAGACCTCGACTGTGCCATCTGAGAGATTACCGACATATCCGCAAAGCCCCAACCCGGCAGCTTTTCTTTGGCACCAATAGCGAAAACCGACTCCCTGTACCACTCCGCTAACATTAACAAAAGCGCCAATAAAACTCATTTCAGATCACCAGCCAGTTTTAGTGCTTCTTTGACCGCTTCAATCGGATCCTCGACCCGAGTTATTTTATCAGAAATATCCCACGCCTGAAGCGACACCAGCGGTGTTTTGGTTTTCAAACAAAAAGCCATCTCAGATAAGGTCCCAAACATCCCCGGGAGTGCGATAACCACATCGGCGGTACGAATAATTAATAAATTGCGGGCCTCACCGATCCCGGAAGGAATAACGATATCAATATATTTATTGGCATCTGCTTTTTGATCAGATGGAATAATACCGATAGTGATTCCACCCTTTGCTTTGGCCCCTTTGGCGGAAGCTTCCATCACGCCGCCAAGTCCTCCGCAAACAAGAGTTGCACCCGCCGCTGCTATCGCCTGTCCGATTATCTCAGCGTTCTTTTTAACTTTTCCGGAACAACGCCCCGGGCCAATTACGCCAATAATAAACGGTTTCTTATTTGCCATAAATGTACCTTTGAGTTATTTTTATAAAAATTAGCTGGATGTTCATAACAAAATATTTAAATCGGGGCGACTGGATTTGAACCAGCGACCCCTTAGTCCCGAACCAAGTGCGCTACCAAACTGCGCTACGCCCCGATCTAAACTTCTCTATTATATATAATCGCCATAACAAGTCAAGCGCTTTATATAAATCCTTTTATGTTACAATTTTAGCTTCAATTCTCTTAATTTTGCGATCGTTTCGGTATCGGAAAAATTCATCTTAAGCGCAGAGATCGAAATAAAGCCGCCAGAAATTGCCTTATAATCGGTCCCTTTGATAGATTCCCAGACCGCTTCACCGGCTATCCAGTAATAATTTTTGCCCCTCGGATCGGTTTTTTTAATAATAATATCTTTATATGTCCGTTGGCCAAGTCCGGTAAATTTATAATCGGGAATCTGATCGTCTTTCAGTTTGGGAAAATTGATATTCAAAAATGTTCTCGGAGGCAAATTAAGCTCTTTAAATCGTTTGGCCAAACGAGCGGTAAACCGGGCCGCTATTTGATACGATTTTTTATTATCAGGATCGGTATTGGAAACAGCCATTGATGGGACCCCCCATCGTTGATCCTTCAATAGCTGCGGCAACGGTACCGGAATAGGTCACATCCTCGGCCATATTGGCTCCATGATTGATTCCTGAAACAAGAAGATCTGGCAGTTTGTGTTTTAAGATACCATGTATTGCCATCATCACACAATCGGTCGGGGTACCATCACATGTGTAACGCCCCTCCCCCACCTTTTGAAGTCTCAGCGGGCGCTCAAGCGTTAATGAGTGACTTGAAGCCGACTGTTCCCGATCGGGCGCCACCATCAGCACTTCGCCTATCTTTTTGAGTTCCTTTTCGGCCGCAAGCATTCCTTCGGCATGGATACCATCATCATTTGTTAATAAAATCAGCATACTATATTTCTTTCTGTAATCAACTACACATTAGGTGGCGTTATTCCCTGCATCCGCATTAACATAAATATCT
>JAQBFG010000230.1:0-5398 GCA_032123495.1 Candidatus Zixiibacteriota bacterium
GGTCATCCCTCGTTGCACCTTGATACCGGTTTTAGGTACCTTGCAAAACTTAAAGGTGTTGTTTGGTTTTTAGAAAATAGCATCGGCCAGGTCTTGGCCCACTTTGTTTTTATCAATATCAATGGCAGCAGAAAACTCAATATCACTGATATGATAACCGCCAAGATTGACATGCATCAAACCGGGAACCAGTTCGTTATCCTTGGCCTTTTTGTAAAACTCAACTCCCTGGACAAATGATGAAGCACAATTACCGACCCCGATAATGGCAACTCTGACTTTCCTCATCAAACGATTCCTTTCTGAAATAATATGACTTGAGTATAGCCAAAGATAACACGATGAGCAAGATAATTGTTGACAAATACATACAAAGTATATAAATAATGACTAGAGAGTCATTTATATTTTATGTGCTGTTAAATCGCCGAATTTGACGGTATAATATCGGGCGCGACGACCCGACATCATTTTGCAGGAAGATTATGGACGAAAATATTATTGTCAGGCTGGAACAGGAAAAGGTGGTCACGGCTACATTTAGAAAATTAAGTCCGGCCAAAAAAGATAAAATCTATAAAGCTGCTTTGAAACTTTTTGGAGAAGATGTTTTTGAAGCGGTTCTCCTCGAAAATATTGCCAAAACTGCCCAGGTATCAAAAGGTTCCCTGATACAATATTTTGGTTTTAAAGAAAATCTATTTCTATTTTTGGCTGAGATAGTTGTTAGCAATTATACCGGTTATTTTGACAATTATTTTTTGAATGAAAGTGTTGTTAGAACAAAAGAGCGGATCGAGCAATTTGTTTTGAGTCATAGAAATTTCGGAAAAAACAATAGAGGCGAATTTGATTTTATACTCAAGATGCTTTTTGAGAACAGTTATAAATTATCGGGTAGTTTCGTAAGTGGAATTTTTGACATTCAAAAAAAATATCTAATAAAGATACTGGAAAGAGGGGTACAATCAAATCAATTGCGCCGAGATGTCAGGATTCAATATTTGGTCTCAGTTTTTCATTCGATATTTATCGGCCTGTTGAGAGAACGGTTTTTGGATAAATCAGCTTTGCAAAAAAATGATTTTGCACAAAATCTTAATCAAAGTTTAAATATTCTGTTTGAAGGGATTAAATAGATTAAATTCTTTAATATCTATTGTAATACCTTGAAATTGTCTTTGTTTAACAAGGTTTCCTGTCGTCTCCGAACTTCGTTTTCGATCATAGAAAAATCGGGGCCGGTATGTTCAATCATTATTGACGAAACCGCCGAGGCAAAACAGCCAGATTTTTTCAGATCACCGGTTTTCATATATTCATACGTAAACCCTGCCATATAGGTATCACCGGCACCGGTGGCATCGATAAGATTGACTTTGTAGGGTGGAATATCGAGAAAAATATTCCCGTCGTAAATAACCGAACCGAGTTCGGCTACTGTGACCATTACAATTTTTGGCCCAAATTCTTTAATCATTGCAGCCGCTTTATATGGATCTTTTCGAGCGTTGATACCGGTTAATATTTCGGCTTCGAGCTCGTTCGGTTTGACAACATCAAAGAGACTCAGTGCCTTTTCTATGCCAACAAATTTTTCATGATATATCCGTCCGTTCTTGTCGGCATTGCGAAGCAGACCCTGGGGATCGCAAAACATAAAACCATCGAAATTATGCCTGATTGTTTTTATTGTTTCAAAAGAAATCTCACCGAGAATCGGACCGATTAGAATCGCCTTCGAGTCGGAATAATCTGACGGATTAAGAGTATTGATAATACCAGCCCGGCCTAACAGGTCAAGCGTTCGGTTGCCGAAATCGTCATAATAAATAAGAGAAAATCCGCCGGTTTCTGCCGAGTTGATCAAGGTAGTTTCGATTTTTAGGGAATTTAGTTTTTCGGTAAAACTGTTTTTGAAATCATCGCCGATAGCACCGATAAGTTTTACCCGCTCGCCAAGTTTGGCAAGAACCAGAGCGGCATTGGTGGAGCATCCGGAAAGAACCCGGCCGTCGGTTTCGGAAATTTTGGTTTTGATATAATCATAGACCGGATTTCCAATAGTGGTTATCATCAGGTTTCTCAGACCTCTTTTTTATTACCGAGCTGTTTGTAGGCATAGATTATTCTTTGGATCGAAGTGACATAAGATGTGAGTCCAACAATTATCAGCGATATCTCGAGCCAGCGACTGTTGGGGAAATATCGTTCCAGAACGGCTCCAATTATTATTAAGGTGAATTTTTCCGGACGACCCATGATGCCAACATTACAATTTTCAATTTTGCCGATTGATTCGGCTGCGGCACGGGTGTAGCTGGCGATAATCATTCCAAACAGGGCAAATAACGCCCAGCCGGGATGAACCATTTGGGAGAGTGCTATTCCGGCCAGAATAAAAAATTCGCCGTAACGATCGCAGACGTGATCAAGTATCCCCCCAAACACGGTTCCTATATTACCGGCTCGGGCGGTGGAACCATCAAGCACATCGGCCAGCGAGGCAAGAAGCATCCAGATTATGCCATACCAGATTTCAGCTTTCCAAAAATATATACCGGAGATGATGGCAAAAATAAATGAAAGGGCGGTCAGAATATTTGGGGTCAGCCCGAGTTTCAGACAGATTTTACCCAATCCGCCAAAGTATCGTTCATACAACGCTCTTTTCTGTTTATTAATTTCTGCCATTTGTTTGTTGCCAATTATTGAGCAATATATTGAGACGATTGGCCAAGTCAAGCAATATCGATATGACCGGTATCATGGCAAAAAAAGTCAGGACAAAAGATGTCCTGACTTTCAAAATGCGGTTGAAGGAAATAAACAATTATCTGTTTATCAATTTGTTTAACCCGTCTTTAATTTTACTTTTTGACCTCTGGTGTTTTGATAACAAGAAACGGAATCACTTCTTCCGCCGGTTGTTTTTCATTTTCCGGTGATGGCATTACCATTTGTAGCGAGTTGCTTGGGCTGGTGGTGGTTGTGTCGATTTTGAGCGGAGCAGAAAAATCACTGCCATCAAGTGCCGAAATAAAGATTGTTGCAATTCGTCCGGTGCCTGGGTCTATTGGCGGGACAGTTCCCCCCAGAGCCCAAACCAAACCGATTGTGACACACTGCGCAGCAGTATCGGCACGGGCTATTTTGACTCCAAAATGATCAGCGCGGCCGCCTTTGAAAACGGTCGAATCGGCAACGATTTTTGTTTTGCCGGAGCTGAATATAATCGGTAGTGAAATGGCTATAATCTCTTCATCATTGAAAAGAGAGACATTCACCGCCCAATTTTTGGCATCAATCTGATACGGTTCAAGATACATGGTATCAAGCACGCCAGCTTTATCGACCTGGGCATATAATCCACCGGCCAATAGCATCATCCCAAAAACGAAAAGGATAATTTTTCTCAGGTTCATCTTTCCTCCATTAGGTATTACTTAAAGGTTTTACATATTATCATCGGTTAAAGATCCAAATTTCTTAACTTGTTTGGGTATATCAAGTTCCAGAGCGGGCAAGAGATTGTAATGAGTCGGCTTTGGCCGAATTATTCAGCTTGCCTCGATAAATATCAATAGCATTTTTCAATGCCCTGATACCTACTTCCTGATCGGGGAAACGGCGAAACAATTCTTCCAGTAATCTGGCGGCATTTTCCCACTCCCCACGTCTTCTGGCAACTTCGGCCTGATAAGAAATAGCAGACGCCTCAATAGTCGTCCCTCTCTGTTCGTTCTGCATCCTTTTATAGAATTCAATTGCTTTGTTATACCACAAATCGGCTAGCTGGCTATTTTTCAAATTGTCGTAATGTCCCGCTATGGTCAAATATGCCTCGAAAGCCAACTCTGTGTTCGGGAAATTTGTAATAAGCCACTGATATTCATCTTCGGCTCGGTTCCACTCGTTCTGTTTTTCCAATGAAAGAGCAAGATATTGTTGTGGCAGCGGTGCCGACTTATAATAAACAAAGTAATTATCCTTAACAAATTTCAGTGTTTCGCGGCATTCCGAGTATGATTTATTATTAAAATTAGCAATTGCAATTTTAATATATATGTTCGCCAACAATGCCGAATCATCTGCTCTTTCAAGTAAGCTTTCGTACATTGCGATCGCTTCGGTATGATTATTTTTCCCCCGACTTAAAAAATCGGCGATTCTCATTGCCTCGGGCATACGAGTTTGACCGGTTGAGTCCTTGATGGCACTGATAGTCTCAATTGCATCATCCCATTTGGCAAAATCGGCTAATAACCCCGCCAGTAATCGACGTGCCTCTTTTTCCAAGTCAGTATGGGGCCATTCGGCAATTATTCTCTGATAGTAATTTCTGGTTGACTCTGTTGCCTCAAAAGTATTGGGAATGTTTTGTAATCGGATATTAATTTTAAGCAATTCGATCGGAAGGTTTAGCACCTCTTTTATAATATTGTTTTCCGCATCGACTGGGGGATAGAAAGTGCTGAGCATTGATTTATAAATATCTATCCCGCTGGTCCAATCGCCGGCGGCGAGATAGGCTCGAGCCAGATTAGATTGTGAAGACAACAAAGCTCGGTCGGATAATTTTGTAAGCGAAAGAAGCTGATTGAGAATAAAAACTGATGAGTCGAATTTACTATCGGCATAATATATACTGGCCAGGCGAGCTGTAGCCATAAATGCAACCGATTCCAAATCTTTGCGTTCGGTTTGGAAACTGTCCACAGTCAGAGAATCCAGATGAGTATAGCAGTAAGCGACCGTATTTAAATAGGCATTTTTTACGTTTTGCCAGGTTTCAATATCTTTTAAATCAGGTTTGATAGAGGCTGTGTTGAAAAGCTGTTCGGCTTGATGCAAAGATTTTTCGGCGTTAAAGATTATCTGTTTGCCCGGTTCTGATCCACAACCTGCCAAAAAGATGATAAGTAATAAAATAACGAGTCGGTTTTTTACAGATTGAGTTACCATAATTGTATCGCCAGTTGAATGTTAATAAAAAAAATAAATTTTATTATCTTTTCCGTTCTCTTTTTGACCTGCGCAGATATTTATTCGTCGTTTAAGATTAAACATATACAAAAATTATATTCTGTCAATACCCTGAATGAATAAAATATCCTCCATAGAAAAATCACTTTTCCCATAAAGAAATGACTAATATTGTAATTCGTTACGGAACCCAAGAAACAGAGTATTTGATAATAATAAAAAAAAGGATCACAAATTAATGTGATCCTTTTGGAAAATTCAATATTTTAGAAGCTAGTTTTGGCGTCTTCTTCTGAAAGCGGCCAATCCGAACGAACCGAGACCAAAAAGCAATAGTGTTGACGGTTCGGGGACGGATGAATAAGACTTTTCAAGAAGGTCATTGCCGCAGGCGAGAGTATTGTGGAAATTT
>JAQBFG010000231.1:0-11861 GCA_032123495.1 Candidatus Zixiibacteriota bacterium
CAATTAAATATTTTCTATGTTTGAATGTTTGTTAATTGCGAATAATTGAGTTTGCCGGCGGCGACATCAGCCAGCGTTACCTTTTCGATAGCACTTTGAATATGCTGATTAAAAAATCCCCAGAGAGTCCCGACTTTACAATCTCCCTGGTGGCGACACATTTCTTCATCGACAGAATACCGGTCGCAATGATGAGAACCATAAAGCGAACTGCCAAGCGCCGCTAAAATCTCTTTCAAATAAATTTCACCAGCCGGTTTGATTAATACAAATCCGCCGCTTCTCCCCCTGACCGCTGTCACCAATCCGGCCTTTTTCAGTCTCATCAGCAGCTTGCCGGCATACGGCAATGATAACCCCTCCTGGGAACTTATCTCGGGCAGAGTTAACCTTCCATCAGGGGCTACGGAGAAACGGATCATACATCTTAATCCGTATTCTTCTAAAGCTGTTATTTTCATTATTCAATTCCCATTTCAATAAACTCTTTTATTACTATACAAAATAGTATAGTATAAAGTTTGAATTATTTTCACTTTTTTTATATATTTTTTTATGTGACTGTGTTTCAGACTCTTACGAAGGTTAGACATTACGCAAGTTATAGATAAACTCGATAATATTGAGATTATTTCACCAATATTATAAATAAAACGGCATCAATTTAATAATACACTTTTTGAGGAAATTGATTTTAATTGATTAAAGCATCTGCGTGAATTTAAGACCGGTTTTCAGGAACTAAGTTTCCATCGAGCTCTTCTCTTATGGCCTGACCAAGAGTTTCGCGCGTAAACGGTTTTTTAATATATTTGCCAGCTCCCAACTCCTGCATTTTTTCAACGCGGTTGGTCGATGAATAACCACTTATAATAACAGCTTTTTGGGCGGCATGGATTTTAAGAATTTCCTTATAGGTATCAAGCCCATCAAACTCTTTTTCCATTATCATATCTATGACAAGTAAGTCTATTTCATTTTTTTCCAGATATTCAATCGCCTCATGTCCATTTTTTGCAACCTTAACAGTATAGCCATAACTTGAAATCAAAGCCGAGGCTAAATCACGGACCTCTTCGACATCATCGACAACTAATATCTTTTCATTACCTGAATAATCAAATACTTCTTCGCTGGTTTTTTCAAGTTTATCGACTACCGGGAAAAAGATCATGAATTCGGCACCCTTTCCTATTTGCGATATAATATCATAATATCCCTTATGATCCATAACAATTCCATAAACAACCGAAAGGCCCAATCCGCTTCCACTACTGCCCATTTTTTTCTTGGAAAAATACGGCTCAAATATTCGTTCTTTATCTTTTAGATCCATTCCCATGCCGGTATCACGTACCCGAATTACTATATAATCCCTATGCTCAATTTTACTATAGCCGCTCGGCAAGGATGTCAGATTCTCCTGAGTCGTGCTAATTGTTATCTCTCCGCCATCAGGCATGGCATCGTAGGCATTTACTATTAGATTCATAACAACTTTGGCCAAATGCGCTGCTGAACCGAGGATAGGTCCAATATTCTGGGTGATATTTATTTTCATTTCAATATTCGGATGGCTCTCGGATAATTTTACAAATCCGGGCGATTCAAGATAATTTTTTACAACCTCGTTTAAATCGGTTGGGACCATTTCGTAACGGCCTCTACGGGCCAATGTTAATAGATCCTGAATAACATCAGCGGCCTCTTTGGCGGAACGACCAATTATTTTAATTTGCTTTCTTAAAGGACTATCCTCAGGAAGTTTCATCAGCATTAACTCGGGATAACCCACCAAAGGACCAAGCATATTATTCAGATCATGGGCGACACCACCTGCTAAAATTCCAAGCGATTCCATTCGTTGGGCACGTTCCAATTGCTCCTGAAGCTTTTTCTCCTGAATCTCTGCATTCTTTCGCTCGGTTATATCATCAAGGGTGATAATAATATTTTCATCTTGCCCCTGGTCTCCAGATATTCTCCGGACAAAGGCGTCATAGAAACTTTTTGTATCAGCCAATTGAGCAATCAGTCCAGTGATATTATCGCCATCTATATTAGATATCTTGTTGGTCAATTGCTCTGCCCAATTTTTGAATACTTTATTGGGAAATACTTCTTCCAGCGGCATCTTCTGCATAGCTTCAGAATAACCTAATTCTGGAATAAATATTTTCAGAATATCAAATCCAGCTTTATTAACATTTTTTAGCCGATACTCGCCATCAAAAACGAAAACACCCTGTTTGACATTATTGAGTATATCATGATACCAGGAACTAAGCTGGGTTAGCTCCCAAAAATGATAAGAACTGGCAATAAGTGGGGTAATGGTGTTGATAAATGTGTTAAATAGTTCAATATCACCTTCATCAAAATCCTTTTTGGTAATCCTTCTCCCCATACCAATGAAACCAATTAAATTGTCGCCATGAATTATCGGACAAATAATTTTTACTTGTTGCTCTTTAACAATCGGCTTGAATTTTGGCTCATAATCATTTGTGTCGATTTCGAAAACAAACCCCCCATTGCTATTCTCAAGAAAATATCGCCTCAAACCCATTGTTAGTTTCAAAGATTTTAGGGAATCATTTTCCTTAAATTTACCGAAACCGAAATAAGTTGATTTACCATCATGAACACCCGGTTTATAAAGAATTGTAAAAATATCTGATACTGTAAATTGGCCGGACAATGTCAATAATAAAGTCGAGATAAGTTTATCAAAATCAGGCTTGTTGGAAAACTGGTTAGCCAATTTAGACATGGCATCCAAAGCCAACAACTGTTTTTCTGAAATAGAATGAACCCTGGAATTAGATTTGCCATTATTCTGTAAAAGATTGTTATTCACAAGCAAATTATCCTTCTATGCCCCAAATTTTATCGCCTCGGCCCGATCAGATTTAATGGTCAAATAATCGGCCAAATCTAAAACCTCCAAAACCTGTATTATGGAATTTGAGGCATTACATAAAATAATATCACCTCCCAATTCACGAGATGCCTCAATTGTTCCAAGAATTGAACCGACCCCAGCCGATGATATAAATTCCAGCTGCTGCATATCAAGAATAATAAACTTGTAACCTTCAATCTGAATTGATACAATTGTCTCGACCATTTCATGGGCATTATTATTATCTAATTGCTTGCCGGTTTTAATAATAACCGTCTCTTCATTTAATATTTCCTGGCAAAAAGGAGTATCAGGCATTGGAATCTCCCCAATATTTTTGAATATATAATTCATTCAGATCATTATCGGTTCTCTTATAAGATATTTCGTCGGCCATTCTATTGATCATAATCAGGCCATATCCACGTTTCTGTCTTTGCTTTATTACCGCGCCTGGATCATAATCTTTTACCCTGGCGGTCGGATCAAATGAGACGCCGGGATAAATAAATTTTAGGGCGATTTTTTTACTGGTTAATGTTGCAGTCAGACTTATTAAATCATTATCACTTACCTGCGCATGTTGGCTAATATTCATCGCTACTTCATAAAAAATAGTTTCTATTTCAAGTATAGAGATCTCCTCTAAATCTGCCTGGCCAAGAAATTTCTTAAATTTTTTAATACCACTACGAATACTTCCATTTGTCGCCTTGAACTCCATTTCAATAACGTTATTATCTTCATCAATTTTCAGGATAACTCTGTGTTTTGAGCTTACCGATTCTTGATCTTCCTGTTCCACCAGTAAATCGTACAGATCAAGGACCTTAAGAACGCGCACCAGACCTTCCGATATTGAGACTAATCGCATTCCGATACCGGCTTCATTGCAGGAATATCTTGCATCCCACAAGATATTAATATGGGTAGATGTTGCTCGCTGCAGTTTGGAACAATCTACCTCTATCTCTTCCGGCTTTTTATCCAGAAGGACATTTAAATTACTATAAAACTTCTCCAGATTATCATTCGAGAGATTATCTGGAACGACAACTTTATATTTTTTATTAACAACAAGCTGCATCTGTTTCCTCTACTTTATTAATAGAGTTAATATCGGCATCTTTTCCAAACCACTTCATCGCCAAAAGAGTTATATCGTCAAACTGTTCGGCCTCTCCAACAAATGATCGATGTTGCTCAATAAATTTATCCACCAGCGTATTAGGATCTGCTTCCATATTTAATTCCATGATCTCTACAAATCGATCCATTCCAAATTCTTCGTTATCTGAATTATGTGCTTCGTTGATACCATCAGTATATTGCACAAGCCAATCGCTCGGTGAAAGATGGACCTGACCCCTTTCGATTCTTTTGTCGAATTGTTCGGATGGTACCATCCCAAGCGGAAAGCCATTTGTTTTAATTAATTCCGATTTCCCTAATTTTGTATCCAATTTGATGAGAGGGTTATGACCGGCTGAAGCGAAACTGAACTCTCCCGTTTTTTTATTCAGCAACCCCAGGAACATTGTGACAAACATTCCTTTTTTGATACTTTTAAGAAGCTCCCGATTAACTTCACAAAGTAGTTCATCCGGTTGCCGCACCTGACGAGTCAACTGCCTGATAATATCACGGGTGATCAGCATTACCAGCATCCCGGGAAGCGATTTCCCTGAAACATCTGCAACCAGAAACATCATTTGATCATCACCAAAATCTATAAAATCGTAATAATCTCCGCCAACCTCTTTGGCACTCCGATAGGTTCCAAAAAATTCAAAAGTTGCTGTTTTGGGAAACTGATGTGGGAGGATCTTGGCCTGAATTTCACGCGCAATTTCGAGTTCACGTGATATTCTCTCCTTTTCAACGATATCTTTCTGTGCAGTATTGAGTTTGTTACCCATCACTCGAAGCGTTTCAGAAAGATATCCAAACTCATTGCGGCTTGAAAACGGAATATTAAATTGTATATCTTCAAAATTGATTTCTTTTAAACCATCGGTTATAAGACTAATCGGTTTCAGTTTTCGATGAAGCAAAAACATCGAGAATGGAATTCCAATCAGAATCATCAGAATAGTAATCGATGCCACTGTCGTAATTGATTTATTTCTGGCTTCAGCAATCTGATGACCTGATGAAGCGATTCCAAATCTCCCAACCAAAACATCTTTTTCAATAATCGGAACATCAATAAGTATTGTATCATCCTTGAGTCGAAAACCTTCATTATCCTTTAAGATGTCGCTAAAATGCTGCGTGGAGATTGCTGTCAAACTGCTCCCACCCATAACTTTCTTGATGTCGGTGTGAGCCAGAAACTTATTATCTTTGTCGGCAATACCGACCCAGTACACATCGGGATTATCAGAAGCAAGTTTTTTACAGATATTATTCAATAAAAGAGCATCCGGTCCATTGGTAGATATGATCAATTTTCCAGATGAACCAGAGTAAGATCGAGCTTGAACCAAAATTCTTTCGGCAATATCTTTGGTCACCGTGCTAACATATTGATTGGTGACAAAAAAACCGGTCGTCGCCATTAATGCCAGAATTATAACCGCCATATAAAGCGAAAATTCAAAGCGGATTGATTTTTTAAATTGACTCGCCTCCGGCCAATCCTGAGCCAGAACTTTTTCTTTATTAATTGTCATATGTTAACTCATTCAACTTTCTAATCTCATTTTTGGTTCGGTTGATATAATCATTTATCTCAACATTACCTGGATTTAGGTTAACCGCTTTTTCCCAAACGGTTATGGCCTCGGAAAGCTGATTTTGTCCATATAGCTCGATACCAACATATTTATATGCCTTAATCAGATACTCCCGAACTGATTGATAATCCGGTGCCAGTCGCTCAACTTTTTCCCAATATAAAACAGCCTGTGATAAATCACCCTTTTCAAAATATTTGCGGGCTGTTTCATACGACGACTCAACTTCCTTAAGCAGGTCGGCGCTAAGTGGTTTGGCTGCCACAACCAATACCTGTTCTTTTTTTCCAAATGCTTCATCAATCTTGGTTTTCATCCGACCACGCAGCTCAATGCACCATTTATGACCGGGGAAATAGGTTAAGGCGGAGTCTATTGCCGTGAGTGCAACATCATAATTATTCGAATTGTAGGCATCAGATGCCATTTCTCGGCAATATTCAAATTCAACCTTCTTGTTAGCCAGCTGAATTCGTTTATCATCGGGGGCAAACTGCACCAATGATTTAGTTATCGCTCTTGCCTGTTTGACCTGGCCGTATCCAATTAGCGAATCAATTGCCAGCAGCTCTTCTATGATTATTTCTTCACTTGATGCTATAGATTCGAGGGCTGCCTTAGATTTACTTAAGTAGTTAGCGGCGGCATCAGAGGTTGGATTTATTAGAAGAGCCTGATTGGCAAAATATCCAACCGCAAGATAATCTTTTGAATCCATCTTGATTCTGGCCGAATCTAAATGTTGTGTAAATAAGCGCTTTTTGTCCAAATCATCCAAATCTTTTCGCACATCCAGAACCAATTGATAAATTTGGGTCGTATCGACAGAGTTGTTTCTCGCCAGAAAGAGAGCTTTATCAAAATTCTGTTCGGCATCGGTTAAAATACCATTATCATATTGCTCTTTACCTCTTTTAATTAACTCATTGATCATTTCTTTGTTTTGCGAGGTCAAACGATTAACCATCATAGCATTAAAATTGGTTTCTCTCAATTGTGCTCTTAAATTTCGTTTCTCGCTCACTGATTGACCAAAAGAAGAAGTAATACTAAACAGATGCAAACTTCCAAGATCACGATTAACCAACGCATAATCGAATGAGAGCATTTTATATTTGATCCCGCCGCCGATCGAAAGTTTGTTATCTCTGATTCCGCCACGTAGGTGGAACAAATCATTGAAACTGTATTCAAGACCGGCTGAATACTTAGGATCAATAAAATCGATTTTGGTCATACGTGCCGATACTGATAGTATATTATTCCACTGAATAATCGGTTTGAACTTTACCGTAAGTCCAAGATCAACAGTATATGGGTCTTCAATTTTCTCACCGGCCAGATCTGTACTTGGCCTGATCAAATTCCTGCCATTAAATGCCAGTGCGATTTCTTTAATACGCTTACTATTTATAGTAAAGATGCGCCCAATTGATAAATTTATTCCGGGTGATGAGGTTGCACTATAATTATCAAGAGAATGATTCTCCATCATAAATGATAAGCCAACATCAAATCCGGAAAGTTGTCTGGCATAGGCGAAATAGAAGGCCAGGCGGTTATCATCAAAACTGTTCAGGAGGATATTATTTTCATCACGTTTTTCTATTCCATCAATACCAAGACGAAAAACTCCTACACCGAAACATCCCCAATCAAGAGTCGGGATCGCCAATCCAAAATATTGATAAGCGACATCCGAATCGTACAGTCGAGTGTGAAATCCAGAAATTGTCAGCTTCTCGGCACTAAGTAGTCGTGACGAGTTCCAATATGGTGCGGTGGCAGCATCGCTGATTGCCAGACCTGCCCCCCCCATAGAAATATCTCTGGCTCCGGCGCCAAAACTGAAAGGCGAATTTGTTCCACCGTCGTTGGCCGCTCCAACCGGAATGACCAGAATAACTGGAATAATCACCGCCAATATGTATTTCAACGATCGTCTCATCGAACTATTGACACTTTCCTTCTAAAAACTTCACTGCTGCCCGAAATATATCTCGCCGTTATACGGCAATAATAGGTACCGGGCTGAACGGCAAAACCATTATCATTATGACCACGCCAAACATCTTGTTGCTGGGAACCGACCGAACGGAAAGAATTATCGGCCACCTGTCTGATTTCCTCGCCGGTTATCGTAAATAACTCGACATCAATAAATGCGTCTTCCGGCAGCATATATCCAATTGTTGTATATTCACCAATCCCCGGATTAAATGGATTTGGATAATTGGTAAATGAACTTTCCAAGCTGGCTGCCATCAATGAAATTTCGGCTGATCTTAATGGATATGACCCACCCGTCAGTTTCGGACTGATTGCCGTCGCCAGATTTTTATCTAATATGCTTAAAAATGTCGAATCGGAAAACTGTATCAAATAATTCCCAAGAGCTGCTTGATCCTGAATATCACAAAAGAGAGTTATCTCGGTATTGTACCCCCTCACAATATCATATCCACTATTTAATGACAGGGTCAGACTATCCGATGAAATATCCAAAACACTACTTTGGGTTTGGCTATTGATTTGAATATATATATCTGAAAATATTTCATTGCTGTCGGCGAGTACCAAACCGCCTGTTGTATGCTTATAAATCTGACCGGCTAATCCAGAGAAAACCAAATCTCCCAATGGAAAAATACTCTCATAACTAATCTCTCCCGTAAATATCACCAATCCTGTTTGGCCCGGATAGGCCAATTGTGTCGGCAATAACTGTATCATCAAAGTCGGCTGATCGGCCGGTAGAAAAATCCTGCTCGCTGACGATACAAATGGGAAACTGCTATTGCATTCCGGTTCCATATCTAAACCAAGATACTGACCGGTATCGGTGGCATCCTGCAGTTCAAAAGAATTTTCAGCAATCACCACGCACTCGAAATTACTATATAAAACATCAGTTTCGATATCAGCAATAAGCTCGACAGACAGACTGTCACCAGGATCTAATATCAAACCACCTTCACCAAAAGTAAACACGACATCATTTCCATAGGCGTATGTAGATGATTGGTACACAACCGGGTTACCGGCAATTCTATATCCGACTTCGTCAAATAACTTGTCAGCGTTTAATACATTTCCGAGGGAATCCTGAATTGACATGAATATTCGATTTATTTTTACCGATGAATACTCATTACCGACATCATAATTAAGTGAAAATCCAAATAAATCAAGCGAATCTCTGCCAGCAGCTATTGTTGATGGCAGCATATCAATCATGCAAAATTCAGGTTCTACTGCCGACTGTTTTAAACTTGCCGAACCTGATTGAATTGGGAATATCGTAGCAGTGGATAAAGTAAAAGCGGTATCGGTAATAATATCTAAAATGGAGCCGGAACTGAGATCTCTTACTGTAAAGGCGGTACTATCAGCGATCACCAATCTAAAGTTGGAACTGGCAGAAGACTCCTTAATTGAGACTTGTACATATACGGTATCGACTTCTTGAGAACCAAGTGTCATTGGCGAGTTGAGCTGTAAATCAATTTGCGCGGTCCCCGATTCCAGATTGCTATTTTCGGCGATAATAAATCCCTGTCTGACCAATCTGACATTTTCAAACAGATCGGCAGCAACTATAGAATCACCTAAAGCATCAGTAAGTGATAATGACATATCGGTCAATTGGATTTGAGAACTGCCTGCTTCACCCGGATGTCTCAGTCTTAACCGCAGGACTTTGACATTATCCTGGCCATAATTGGCGTAGCTGTTTAAAACATTCGCGTATGAAATAACCATAGAACTGGACTGGTTATCAATATTGCAGGATGAGGTCTTAAGCGGGAAAGTAATACTACTTACTAATGGCACTGCCAAATCTGTATTGACATCAACCGGTGAAATAGAACTGGAATTCTCGATGGATAAAACAAAATCATCGGCTGTTGCCAGACTATCGATATCTACCAAAATTGATATAAACTGTTCTTCGCCCGGCTCAATAATCAATGGCTGACTAAAAATGAAAGTGAGGTCTGAATCAGCCGGAATTGTTTCCATAATCGATAAGTTTGAATAACCGCTGGATAAGACTACCCGCGAAAAAAGTTCATTGGCCGGAAGACCAATTCCACTACTATTTTCTATCCTTACTCGAACTTGATTCATTTCAATAGCTGCAAAATCGGAAGACAAATCAGGATGCTCGAATTTCAGACTAAATGGGAAAATATTAGCTTGTCCTCTGGTCACTGCCGTTGGAATTGAATTTATCATCTGCACCGCGAATTCGGTTGGCGGTGATTGAATTGTAATTGAGTTTGTCTGAATAACTGCCGACGAATCGGGAAGATTCGGAGCCATCGCTCGTAATTGCCAGGAGATATCTCCCGGTTGATCTGCCGTATAATAAAATGACAGCGATGTTGATTCCCCTGCATCCAAATCTTTCATTTGGTAAAAACTACTATCAAGGGTAACAAGCGTCGGATTATCGATATCAACAACTTCGGCAACAATACTGTCAATTGGAATTGCAGATATATTAGTTGCATTGATTTCCACATGAATACTCTGCCCCACCGAATACGTATTACTAAGCTGTGATGGTACAATTCTTATACCTGAACTCGATATAATAAAGACACCAGTCCCAACCAGTGCCGTGTCAATCGGCCCGTCGTTGCCCGATACATACAAACATCCGTTTAATGGCAATTCAGCCTGAAATGAAACATTAGGTGTCGCCGAAGCTGCTATATCAGCTAAAACAAACAACGATGGTATCGTACTGCCTACTTCCAGTCCTAAAGAATTTATTGTCCAGTTGCCACTTTGATAACCAAATGAACTTAATAATGAATCTGTTTCCTGCCAGAGATTATCTCCATTTTTATCAAACCAGAGGGTCAATTGTGAGATATCATTATTATCAGCATCTTCCAGATTCCTGATTGTAATTGAATTTAGAGTGTCAATCTGATTCCCATTATAAGCAGGTTTGAAAGCAAAAAGCGTAATTGAAGTATCTCCCGGACTCAGAGTCTGTGGCGAAACATTAACAATATCATATTGATCTTTTATTGAACCATCTACAATCAAAAATCCGCTACTGACTAACGGAAGATCACCATTAATATTTACCGCTTGTGAAAAAGTTAGATCGGAACGGTTGTCAACTGCCAGCGCCAGACTATCTAAATCAATTAGCTCCTTTGGCAGATCGGCAACAACAAAGAAATATGACAAAGATTCAGCCGGTAATGCTAAATTAAGTCCGCTCATAGCAAGCTGACCATCGGTAAAATGACCAGCAGCCACCAATGAATCACCATCAAACAATCTGTTTTTATCATCATCAAAATACAAAGATAATTGCCCAAATTCATAATCCGAATAAGATAAATCGGCAATTGTGCGCGATTTGTTTGTCAACTTCAATCCGGATAAAGTCTGACTTTGATCTACATAACCATTATAAAGTGCAAATGTTAAAACGTTGTTATTTTTGCTTCCAGGCCTGACAGGAGACGATGCAATCGGAATAGAGATAACCGTTATTCGATTCGATGGAAGTACTAATGTCTCCACAGGGTTTTCCGCAATATCATCATCTGGACCAGTCATTCCTGAGAGATACTCCACACCCTTTACTGGAATAGCAAGCTGAATTGTCCCGGCCTCAAATTGGGTTCCGGCAATATCACAGGTCACAAGAAATCGAGCGCCACCATTTTCCACTGCATATGACAAATTAGAAATTTCCCAGAAATCAGATTTTGACGTAAATTCACCAAGCAGTATATCGTCCTCTGTAAACCCATCATCGCTTACATCCACCCACAATCTGGCCGTTAATATATCATCAGTAATATCAAGTGAACCATTATTGATCAGTTTAATTTTATAAAGTTCATCCGCTGTATAGCCGTCTGATGGCAAAGTGAAATCTAAGGCCAATTGCTTTATCTGACCGCCAAAAAATCTCCCTTCACCAACGGTTACAACTGAAACCTGCGAGGATTGAAAAGCATCAATTGCAAAATCTTCAGCATTTTTCACAGGAAAAACGGCCTCATATGCGACAGTTTCGGCAAAAAACAGATCTCCGCCTGCGGCAAAACCGAGATTGAGCAAATTACCATTTTTACAGTTGTTGTCATTTAGCCAAACAGTTGCGGTTAATTCCAACTGCTCGCCATTTACAGGAAGCAATAAATTTTCGAATACTAATAATCCCGACCCATCTGAAATCG
>JAQBFG010000232.1:0-2992 GCA_032123495.1 Candidatus Zixiibacteriota bacterium
TTCCCCGCTGCTCAATTGTTTCAATTTCATCGGTTTCCTCAGATCCCGAATCATTCTGACCGGTATCAGCGGTTTCAACGGTATCACTGACGTCATTAATAGCATCATCTAAATCTCTGTTTTTATTGATAATATCAATCTCCGACTGCTCATCCATTTCATTTTTCCCATTGAGCAAATCATCATTCTTAACATCTTCAACAGCAGATTCAAGCGCAAGCATTTGTTGTGATTCCGGCTCCCTCGCAGATAGTAGCTCTTCGATCTCTTCCATCTTAGGTAGATCTTTTAGCGATTCCAGACCAAAATATTTCAAAAATTCATCGGTTGTACTATAAAGAAGTGGTCGGCCGATTGTTTTGGCTCGCCCGGCAAGGGTGACAAATTTCCGTTCCAATAAAGTTCTCACCGCTGAATCGGATGATACCCCGCGGATCATTTCGATATCAACTCTGGTCACCGGTTGGCGATAGGCGATTATAGACAAAGTCTCGAGCATCGCCCGGGTCAATTTTTGTACACGCCGCCGCGTAAATAGCTCCTCAACATATCCGGCATAATTTTCGGTGATATATATCTGATATCCGCTGGCAATTTTCCTGATTCGATACGAGGCGTCGTTCATCATATATTTTTCATTTAACTCGGCCACAATTTTTTCAATTTCACTGGCAGTAATACTCTGAAGAATATTAATGATCTTGCTGGCCGGTAATGGTTCGGGGGAAGAAAATATTAACGCCTCAATTATTGGTAATCTATTTCCATTGTCGTTCATTGATTCCCCCTATCTAAAAAGTATGTGATCTCTCTAACTGTTCCATAACCGATAATGTACTACTATACTCTTGGCCCCGATAAACACGCAGTTCCGAAAACGGAAGTGATTGCCGAATCTTGATCCTTCTCAGTTTAACCAATTCCAGAATTGCCAAAAGGGTCGTCACCGCGACAATTTTTCTGGGAATATCGGCAAACAGCTGCCTGAAGGTGGCCGATTCGCTTTGATCTAAGATTGATAAAATTCTCTCGATCCTGTCTTCGACCGATAATTCCTCCGGGGATATTTCGTAATGCTGCTCTTCGTTGATCCGGTCAATGGTCTCTTTAAAGGCACTCAATAGGTCAAAAAGAGTGGCATTGTCTGCGCATACAACTTTATCTTTATATTCAATACCGGTGTTAATACCCGACGGAACAAACAGGCGCTCTTCAAGAAATCTTTTATCTTTAAGTATCTCTCCGGCCTCTCTAAACTTGCGGTATTCGAGCAGGGCCGCAACCAGTTCTTCACGAGGGTCAAGCGGTTCCTCATTCTCCTCATCGCGAGGAAGAAGCATCTTCGCCTTGATTCTGATTAGAGTAGCCGCCATCAGAATATACTCACCGGCCAATTCAAGATTGAGGACCTTCATCATCTCGATATACTGCATATACTGCTGGGCCACACGGGCAATCGGGATATCGTAAATATCGATTTCATCCCTACTGATTAAATAATGCAGCAAGTCCAACGGCCCCTGAAAAATCTCAAGGTTGACTGTATAATTATCCTGAGCTAACGCCATAATTAAAAATATTCCATTTTCATTGCGGAACGAACCGACTCCATCACGGAAGCGGCTCTTTCCCTTGCTCTGGTCGCACCACTATTTAATACATCCCAGATATAATCTTTATTATTCTCAATAACAACCCTTTTTTCTCTAATTGGCCCCAAACTATTATTAAGATTAATTATTAATTTCGCTTTACAATCGACACAACCGAGTTCACCGGTCCGGCAAGGTGGGGCAATTGTTTCATTCGGGTTGTCGGAGTAAACATTATGTAAGGCAAATACGGGGCAGACCTCGGGATGGCCAGGATCGTCTTTCCGGAGTTTATCAGGATCAGTGAACATTCTTTTCAGCTTTTTCGCCGTCGCCTCTTCAGTATCCAAAATCATGATATGATTGTCCAGTGACTTGGACATTTTCCGGCCATCGGTTCCCGGTATCAGTGGAATTTTGGTCAAAAGCACCTGAGGTTCGCGAAGGGTCTCGCCGTATAGACCATTAAATCGTTTAGCCAGATCAGCCGCCAGCCAAATATGTTTTTCCTGATCCTTTCCAACCGGGACCTTATCAGCACTATAAACGCAAATATCAGCCGCCTGCAAAACCGGATACCCGAGAAAACCGTAACTGTCAAGGCCGAGATCCTCTTTTTTATCAGCATAAGTCGGCAGACGAGTCAAAGTCGGCACGGTCGTCAGCATTGAAAAAATCAAATGCAACTCGGCATGTTCCTTAACATTAGACTGAATAAAAATAGCGCATTTTTCGGGATCTAATCCGGCAGCAAGAAAATCAACCGCCACCTGATATATCCGTTCCTTCAAAACAGATGTATCTTTATAGCATTCGGTAAGGGCGTGCCAATCGACAATACAACAATACATATTATAATCATTTTGAAGATTTACCCAGTTTTTTAACGCACCCTCAAGGTTGCCGATATGAAGGGCACCGGTCGGCTGCATTCCCGATAAGATCGTTTCGTCTTTCATCGACTACTCCATAAAAAGGTAAGGTTTCCAGCGATCGTCAACATTACCGATAAAACGCTGGATATAAGTTATATGATTAGGACGAATCGGTTTCCGAAGCAATTTCATCCCGGCTGCCTTCAGCGTCCTGTCCCCTTTTTTGTTATTACATTTGTCACAGGCACAAACCAGATTTTCCCAACTGTCGGCCCCTTTTTTATTTTTGGGAATAATATGATCGACAGTCATCGGTCCCTTGGTGGAGGCGCAGTAACAGCAGGTATGACCGTCACGAATAAGAACATTTTTGCGCGTCAGAACAACATTTTTACGCGGGGTTTTGATATACCGATCAAGCCTTACTATCGACGGCAGGGAATACGAACTCAAAACTGAGCGGAGTTTAACCCCGTTATGAGTTTCAATCATTTCGGCTTTACCCAGATACATCAAAAGAAACGC
>JAQBFG010000233.1:0-2893 GCA_032123495.1 Candidatus Zixiibacteriota bacterium
CGGCTGTTGGGCAAATCGGATGGCTCAATTCGATCGATAAAACTGGCATATCGTTCGAAGGCTTTAAGGCACATTATAAAAATTATCAAAATATCTCATTCTTATCATCTGACTGGTCCCTTACTGGGAAATTCAAAATGAGCGAATATCTTTCTCTCCAAACAGAAATACTTTATTCTCATTTTGATCAAAAATATGATAATTCCTATGCCATTAATAATATTGGTTATCCTTATATTGGGATTGAATACGCCGCCGATGATTATGGCCCGCTGTTTCAATTGGGTCTTCGTCTGCCTATAACATCAAATACTAATTATTCGAATTCTTCTGATTTTGTTATACTACATGCCCTTGGCGGCACTCGATACATTCCCAGTTATAAAACCACCTCATCGATATTAATCGGACCAACTCTTGTAATCCCGACAAATAAGGCAAGCGGCGCAATTACAGAATTATATCTTGATCTTCAAACCGAGCTCTGGGTTAAAGGTGAAATACTTAATTTTGGAATCGGTGTTTCCGGAAATTATTGGCTTTCGGAACCGATGACTAATTTTAGCCAACGATTTGTTTTTCAATTGGGACTCTGTGCCAATGTATTAATCAATTCCATCCGGCCTGGAATTCATTTTAGACTGCCTTTGGATGAAATTTCGCAAAACATCGTCAACTATTATTATGGCATAAATTTATCTGTTGAGCTAAAATAAACGAACCATTCAAATCACGGAGGTGATGGATGGATGAGAAAAGGAAAAAAGAACGACAAAATCCGTTTTATTTCCTGCGCGCTTTCGATATTTCTAATCGCCAAATAAACGGACGGGTCGTTAATCTAAACTGCGACGGTATGACCCTTTATTGCGAAGATCCAATTGCCAAAGACAGACTTTTCAAATTTAAAATGGCTCTGCCGGAAACTATCTACGACCGCAAACATATGACTCTGATTGCTAAGTCAATATGGTGCGAAGAAGATGATGATCCCGGTTATTATCGATGCGGCTTTCACTTCGAAGATCTGTCAAAGAAAAATCTCGAAACAATCATCATACTCTGCCAATCAGACAAATAAATAATTATTCTTAAAAAGATATTAATTCTTTGCCGTGAATTTAGCGTACCCTCAACCTCCTAATTAAAATCGAGACTAATGCAATCAGCAGCAGAATAAAAAAGAGGGTCGTAAATAGGCTTTTTAAAATGGAAAATATATTAGATGTATTAGCCAGTGCATCTGAAAATTCAGGATAGATAAACAACATAAATATAATACTAAAATTCTCCAGATAATCAAACAGTCCGCCCAGAATCGGTACCAGGGCAAAGTATTTTATTTTACTTGATAAATTAAATCCTTTCTGAAAGAGATAAATCAACAGAAGCGAATATGTCAAAGCAAATAGAAATGGATATATCATGTCAACCGGGATCTGCCGAAACAAATAAGCATCTCTTCCCTCTTCACCAAGAGAATCAAACAAGGTTTTTGCATAGTTTGCATCATACCCGGTTGGTTGCATATCCAAAAGTTCCATATTGTTGGCATAATTCATTATATTTGGAATCGTAACCATAAGCATAAAACCATAAACGGAAAATGTAATTATAAGTAATATAATTACATTTTTACCGGACGCATATTTACTAAGAAGATTTAATATATTTGGCATCATATTCTAATCAGCTTATCAGAATCTATGTTTGACAGACAATCATAAAAAAACAGAAATGACTATTTGTAATTTTAACTTATTCCACTTTTTTCAAATCTTCTGCCTTTGCGGCCTCTTCCTCTTTTATCAAAACTTCCTTATCCTGCATCACCTTATCAAGGACACCATTAACAAACGAAGCCGATTCGAGTGTACTATACTTTTTGGCCAGTTCGATAGCCTCATTAATAGCAACTTTAATCGGGACATCAGGCAGATGTTCCACTTCGCAAATCGCCATCCGCAGAATATTTTTATCAACCACCGCCAGTCGTTCGATATCCCAGTTGGTCGCCAGACGGGATATATAAACATCAAGTTTTGGCATATATTGAGAAACCTTGACAAACAGATCTTTGGCAAAATCGAGAACGGCTTCATCAACACCGCCATTCTCAAGTAAAGTCATGCTGATTTCTTCAACTGACTGCTCCCCCAGCTCAAGCGCATACAATGCCTTTAGGACATGTTCACGGGCGCGATGTCTATTGCTCATGATTTATCTATCTGTTTATACAAATTAACCATCTCGATCCCCGATTGAGCAGCATCCCAGCCTTTGTTACCAGCTTTGGTACCGGCCCGTTCAATAGCATGCTCCAGCGAATCGGCCGTAACGATACCATAGATAACCGGTACTCCGGAATCCATCGCCGCTTTGGCTATCCCCTTGGTTGTTTCACTCGCGATAAAATCAAAATGAGGAGTCTCACCTTTGATGACAACACCAAGACAGAGAACACAATCATATTTTTTTGAATCGGCCATTTTGGCGGCAAGATATGGAATTTCAAATGCACCTGGAACTCTGGTAACCCAGATGTCTGATTCTTTTGCTTTATGCCTGACAAGGCAATCAACCGCTCCCTCAAGAAGCTTACTGGTCAGAAGCTCATTAAAACGGCTGACCACGATCCCGAATTTTAATCCGGCGGCATCAAGAGTGCCGACTATTTCCTGATATTTCATAATCACTCCTAAATAATATTAAATATATGTCCCATTTTATCTTTTTTAGTTTTAAGATATTTGGCATTATGTTCGGTCGCTTTAATTTCAATCGAAACCCGTTCCTCAATTTTTAAGCCATATCCTTCCAAGCCGATTATCTTCTTTGGATTATTTGTCATCAACTTAATTGAGCTTAATCCGAGATCGGCCAGAATCTGCGC
>JAQBFG010000234.1:0-3337 GCA_032123495.1 Candidatus Zixiibacteriota bacterium
GCCGACAACTACGCCTACCTGACCGGGACAACTATTTCTTCCGATTTTCCGACATCAAATCCATATCAGTTAAATCAGCTATATTATGATATTTTTGTTACAAAACTGAATGCTACCGGGGATGATCTGGTGTTTAGTACATATATTGGAGGTGGACAGGACGAATCCGGATATGACATAGGTCTCGATAACGACAATAATGTTTATATCACTGGCGAGACCTTTTCGACGGATTTCCCAACTCAAAATCAATATCAAACCGATCAAGGATCATGGGATGCTTTCCTGCTCAAATTAAACAGTTCGGGAAACAGTTTGGTATATAGTACTTACCTGGGAGGAGATGGAGATGATTATGCATATGGACTGGCTGTGGACGCCGACAACACCGTCTATGTCGCCGGCAGTACAGAATCGACCGATTTTCCTACCAACAATCCATATCAGCCCGACCAGACCGGCGAAGACGTTTATGTCACAAAATTTAATAATTTGGGCAATGGTACAATTTATAGTACTTATCTTGGCGGCAGCGGCGATGAAATTGCGCGTGCCATTGATATCGATAATTACGGCTCAGCTTATATTACCGGTTCGACATCAAGTGATAATTTCCCGACCAATGGGTCATTGCAAGACTATCAGAGCAGCCTGGATGTCTTTATCAGTAAACTGGGCCCAGGTGGTGATGCGCTGAGCTTCGGCAGTTACCTTGGAGGTAATGCTGATGACATTGCCTATGGGATTGCTCTTGATAATAATGCCAATGCATATATTACCGGTTATACCTTTTCAACCAACTTCACTACGCTTAATCCTTATCAGACCGATATGGTTCATGCTGATGCTTTTGTAACAAAAGTGGAAATTGGCTCTTTTATTTGCGGCGACGCCAACGGCGATGAAGGTATTAATATTCTCGACGTTGTTTTTATCATAAACTATAAATACAAGGACGGACCGCCACCCGAACCGCTGGAATCAGCCGACGTCGATGGTATTGCTAATATTAATATTCTGGATGTGGTTTATCTGATCAATTTTAAATATAAATCAGGACCAGAACCGAATTGTTCATAGTGTTGTATTAAAGGCCAATTAAATTATAATAATCTCACTAAAATACTAAAGTCGTCCAGCCTTCCGTGTTTTTCTTCGTTGTACCACCGGGGAAATGATCGCGTCCGTCATAATCAGGAGGAATCATTAGCTCTATACGGAATTTCAGGCTATCAGACCGTAATTTTGACTGTAATATTTGAATCTCGGTCCCTTCCTTGGGAAACATCGACAGCTCAAAAGCTTCATTATTGTCCTGCCCGATAGAATCAATCAGATGATTTCTGAGATTTTGATCCCAGCGCGATTCGTTAGCGTACCATCCGTCAGAATATCCCCAGTTAAATCGGGGGTCATCCTCATCGGCCGAACCCGGTTTTAATAGTCTCTCGCCAAGTTGAGCCGAGACATGAAGCTGTAAGATATTACTGTCATTAAGTTGAAAGTAGACGTTGGGAGCTGAAACTGCATATGCCGGAGCATAGAGGCCAAGATAAAAATGCCCTCTATATTTTTTGAAATAAAGCGTTATTGAATCGTTCATCGGCACCATCAAGGCATCTTCCCATTCACCTTCTGAAAACATCCCATCTAATAAGACAGGATTGCCATTACCCTGAGGAATTTTAATAACAACATTGGGGTTGGACTTGGCAGGTTGGTCTACTTCATAAACACAACCCAAACTTATCAGAAGGGCAAAAAACAGAACAATACAAATCGGTTCAAATATCCGTCTCATAAAATGCTCCTACTAAGATTTACCATAAGTAACGAAATAACAATAATATTGTTGTATTAAAAATTACTTATTATTAGAATATATTTCAGAGTTGTTTCAACCCCTGATCAACTGTTGATATAATCCTGTATATAACTTTTTTTCTTATCCCATCCGCGCAGATCGATTCCAAACTCCAGATACGATTTCAGGTTAGTCATAAAAAATGTCCATCCCTGCAAACAACCGCGATGCATATTCCACTTTTCTACCGGAGTTGTTTTCATATTATACTGCCGGAGTTCACAAATACATCCTTTACCATCTTTTTTGAATTTTACCGTCACACGCTCACCTTTACTGCCAAATGGAAATGTGAATGATTTATTTTTTGAGATAGAAATTATTTTATCATCCATTTTGTCACCGCCAAGCCATTCGTAATAAATCCTGCCGTTTCTTTTCGGCTCAATAATAGTTTTCACCGTGAACCATCTTGAGACAATACTATCGTTGGTCCAGGCATCAAATACGTTTGATACCGGCTGGTTGATAAAAATGCGTAACCTAAATTTTGACCAATCTCGTTTTTTTGCTGCCATATTATCCTCCATTCGGAAACTTGGATTTTTGTTAGATTCATTTATATACGAAATAAAACTTATTATATAAATCAAAATATTTAGAACCATATAATTCATTCAAATTAATCCCGTCTTATTTATAACCCTAATTAGATTATTGTTGACGGTATATTGGGTAAGTGACTATATTTTATTTGAATATAAAATAAAAAAGAAAGGATATAAAATGAGCAAAACAGAAGATAATCTAAAAGCTGCCTTCGCGGGTGAATCACAGGCGCGAAACAAATATACTTACTTTGCCAAAGTCGCAAAAAAAGAGGGATACCATTACATAGCCAAAATTTTTGAGGAAACAGCCGATAACGAAAGCCGTCATGCAAAAGACGAATTCATACTTCTTGATGGCCTTGGCGATACCGCGGCCAATCTGAAAGAGGCAATTGATGGTGAACATTACGAAACCATCACGATGTATCCCGATTTCGCCAAAGATGCGGAAGAAGAAGGCAACATGAAAGCAGCGGCTCTTTTTAAAATGATTGCCAGAGTCGAAGAGCATCATCGCGATCGGTATCAGAAATTGCTGGACAGAATGAAAAGCGGGACGGTATTTACCCGCGAAAAATCGATTAAATGGAAATGCAGTGTCTGTGGTTATTTCCACGAAGGTACCGAACCGCCCCCGAAATGCCCTTGTTGTAAACACCCAAAGGAATATTACGAGCCGGCTGATATGGAAACTGATATCTAAGGAGTCCTGAATGGCTGTTTACAAATGCGATGTTTGTGACTACCCATATGACGAAGAGATAGAAGGAGTCAAATGGGCAGATCTTCCCGATAACTGGGTCTGTCCGGTTTGCGGTGCACCTAAAGCATATTTCAAAATTGTCGAAGAGACACCTTCAAATACGAAAGCTGAACCGGTGGTTACAGCAGCAACCAAATCAACTGAAAATTTACAGCGCAC
>JAQBFG010000235.1:0-39244 GCA_032123495.1 Candidatus Zixiibacteriota bacterium
CTGGTTCAAATCCAGTATCGCCCACCATTAATATAGTGGGTTATAAGCCGTTATATTTGTTAGGTTTATGCCCTTTTGTAGTTATAGGCTTTGATAGTGAGTGAAGAAGAAAAAATAAAAGTAACGTTACCGGATGGTGGCGAGGTCATCCATCCTAAGGGTGCAACCGGCTATGATATTGCTCATGCCATTGCTCCGGGCTTGGCCAAAGCTGCGATTGCCATTAAAGTTGACGGTGTTGCAAAAGATATTTTGGCACCGATCCTCTCTGATTGCTCAGTAGAGATTTTGACCTTTGATAGTCAAGAGGGAAAACAGATCTTCTGGCACTCTTCATCTCATATTATGGCTCAAGCTGTCCTTGATATTTTTCCAAATGCAAAACTTGCCATTGGTCCTGCGATTGAAGAAGGATTTTATTACGACTTTGATGTTGAAAAGCCGTTTGCCCCGGAGGATCTGGAAAAGATTGAAAAGCGCATGGGCGAAATAATCAAAGAAAAAGTTACTTTTCAACGAATCGATATCTCTCGCGAGGAAATGCTTGAGAAGTATAAAAAAGACGGAGCGATATATAAAACAGAAATCATTGAAAATGATATCGCCGACGAGATGGTTACTTATTATCGTCATTCAAATTTCGAAGATCTCTGTCGCGGTCCGCATATCCCGAGTTCATCTATTATTAAAGCCTATAAGCTGACAACTTCTTCGGGTGCATACTGGCGAGGTGATGAGAAAAAGAAAATGCTACAAAGGATCTATGGAGTCTCCTTCCCGAAAAAGAGTATGCTTGAGGATTATCTTTACCGTTTGGAAGAAGCTAAAAAACGGGATCATCGGATGCTTGGCAAGCAGTTGGAACTGTTCCATATTACTAATGAGGTTGGAGCCGGTCTTGTTCTCTGGATGCCAAAAGGGGCGATTATCAGAAATGAGATTGAAAATTACTGGCGCGAAGAGCATATTAAAAACGGTTACGAATTGGTTTTCTCTCCGCATATTGCCCATCTCGATTTATGGAACCGTTCGGGGCACACTGATTTTTATTCTGATGATATGTATCAGCCGATTGAAATAGATGAAGCGAGATACCAGATCAAACCGATGAACTGTCCATTCCATATTTCGATGTATAAATCACGGCGTTGGAGCTATCGCGATCTTCCAATGCGCTGGGGTGAGTTGGGTACGGTTTATCGTTATGAGAAACCTGGCGTGTTACATGGTTTGATGCGTGTTCGCGGATTTACGCAGGATGACGCTCATCATTTTGTCTCACCTGAGGGTATGGAAACCGAACTGATCTGGCTGATAAAATTTTGTCTGCATATTTTGGACACTTTTAAGTTCCAGGATTATGAAATATTTCTGTCCACCCGTCCTGAAAAGGCTATCGGCGATCCGGCCGATTGGGAAAAGGCCGAAAACGGTCTCAGGCACGCAATGGACACTTTAGAGTTGAATTACTTGGTAGACGAGGGCGGGGGCGCCTTTTATGGCCCCAAAATCGATATTAAGATTAAAGATGCTCTTGGCCGAAGCTGGCAATGTTCGACTATCCAATTTGATTTCAGTTTACCGGAACGATTTGATATGACCTATACCGACACCGACGGCAAGATGAAGCGGCCGTTTATGATACATCGGGCACTATTAGGCTCGATCGAGCGATTTTTTGGAGTTCTGATTGAGCATTATGCCGGACGGTTCCCTCTCTGGCTGGCGCCGGTTCAGGCTATGGTTTTGGCGCTCACAGATGATCAAAATGAATATGCCAAAGCTGTTTGTGAGAAGCTGAAGGCGGCCAATATTCGCGCTCAACTCGATATTCGTTCTGAAAAAATTGGTCATAAGATTCGCGAATCGGAGTTGCAGAAAATCCCATATATGCTTATAATAGGGAAGAAAGAAATTGAAAATGAGACGGTTTCGGTTAGACTTCATGGAGTAGGTGATAAGGGCAGCCTTAAACTTACTGAAGTCATTGATTTATTAAAAACCGAAATTGCCGAAAAAAAGATTGAGTCTGAACTTAAATAAGGGAGGATGTTATAGCCAAACAGACCACTCGGGTCAATGAGAGGATCAAAAGTTCACCGGTACGATTAATCGGTCCCGGTGGTGAGCAGATAGGAATTCTGCCGCTTAACGAAGCGAGAGAGCGCGCTTCCGATTCCAATCTTGATCTGGTTGAGATTTCGCCGAATAGTACTCCACCGGTATGCCGGATTATGGATTACGGGAAGTTTATGTATGAACAATCCAAGAAGGCGAAGCAGGCCAAGAAAAAACAGCATGTCGTTCAGTTGAAAGAGATGCGCTACCGGCCTAAAATTGAAGAACATGATTATCGATTTAAAACCAACCATGTTCGCGAATTTTTAGAGCAGGGAAATAAAGTCAGACTCTTTGTGAGATTTGCCGGCCGTGAAATGGCCCATACTGAATATGGCAAAATTATTTTAGATAGAATAGCCAACGAACTTGAAGAAATATGTACTGTTGGACAGGAGCCGAAACTGGAAGGAAGAAGAATGACAATGATTCTCAATCCTAAAGCTGCTGCAACGAAAGCCAAGAATTAAAGGAGCAAAATGCCGAAAATAAAGACAAATCGGTCGGCGGCCAAACGATTTAAGAAGACCGCCTCCGGTAAAATAAAAAGAGCGAAGGCTTATCATTCGCATATTTTGACCAAAAAAAGTCCCAAGAGGAAAAGACACCTGCGTAAATCAGGTCTGGTCCATAACGCTGATACCAAGCGTATCAACGCGATGTTACCGTATTAATTAGGATATAAATTATTTTCAGGAGTATAACTGATGCCACGAGCAAAAAATAATGTTGCGGCACATAGACGACATAAAAAGGTATTAAAAAAGGCGAGCGGTAATTATGGCGGAAGATCCCGCTTGTACCGGACAGCTTTGGAGACGGTTCACAAAGGATTAACTTATGCCTATCGCGACCGTCGCAACAAAAAGAGAACATTCCGAAGTCTCTGGATAGTTAGAATTTCAGCCGCTGCCAAACTGAGTGGACTGAATTACTCAACCTTTATTTCAGGATTGAAAAAAGCCGGAGTTACTCTGGATCGCAAAATGCTGGCTGATATTGCCGCGCGCGATATGGCTACATTTGATCAGCTGGCCAATATGGCCAAAAATGCCTAAGGCTGATCATTTCTATGCCTGATATCAAAGATATAGGTATTCTTTTAGCTGAGGCAGAGTCCGCCATTTCGGTGGCAAATTCTCCCGATGATCTGGAAGCAATCAGCATAAAATATCTGGGCCGCAAGGGCCAGATAACGGCTGTATTGCGCTCATTAAAAGAGGTCCCGATTGATCAGAGAAAAGAGCTTGGTGCTGCCACCAATAAGGCCCGCGTCAAACTAGAAAATGAGCTTAAAGAAGCGGCGGAGAAATTTGGCAAGGGTGAAAAAATAGCTAACTTTGATCCAACGCTTCCCGGAGTCTCTCATCGTATCGGGGCGATTCATCCAATAACAAAAGTCTTAAAGCAAGTTAATCAATCTTTCGAGCGAATGGGTTTTGAAATTGCCAAAGGCCCGGAAATTGAATCTGATTATTATAATTTTGAGGGGTTGAATTTCCCGCCCGATCATCCTGCTCGTGATATGCAGGATACATTTTATGTCGAAGGCGATATGCTTCTAAGAACGCATACTTCGCCGGTTCAGGTCCGCACTCTAAAAAACTCCAAACCGCCGGTTAAAATTATTGCGCCGGGGAAAAACTTCCGTAACGAAGCGATCTCTTCGCGAGCGTATTATACCTTTTATCAGATTGAAGGTTTTCTGGTTGACGAGGGTGTCAGTATGGCTGACCTGAAAGGCGTTTTAAATGCCTTTTGTCGTGACTTTTTTGGTGAAGGATTGAAACTTCGTTACCGTCCCAGTTTCTTCCCGTTTACTGAACCATCGGCTGAAGTTGATATTACATGCTTTTTGTGCGGAAGTAAAGGTTGCCGTTTATGCAAGCATACCGGCTGGCTGGAAATCCTTGGCTGCGGCATGATCGATCCCAATGTCCTGGAGAATGCCGGATACGATAGCGAAAAATATACCGGGTTTGCATTTGGGATGGGAATTGAAAGAGTGACGATGTTGAAATATATGATTGATGACATCAGACTATTTTATAATAATGACATCCGCTTCATAAGGCAGTTCATATAATGAAGGCGCCATATAGTTGGATAAAAGAGCTGGTTGACATTTCCATATCGCCCGAAGAGCTGGCTGACAGATTATCTCTTTGCGGAGCTGAGGCCGATGCCAAACCATTTCTGGAAGGCAACTTTGAGAATGTCGTTATCGGTTTGGTGGTGGAATTGGAGCCGATTGAAGACAGTGATCATTTGAGAAAAGCTATTGTTGATGACGGCAGTGAAAAATTTCAGGTAGTTTGTGGCGCTCCCAATGTTTCCAAAGGTCAGAAAATTATTCTCGCAAAAATCGGCGCCGAATTAAAAGGCGGCTTTAAGATAAAACAGGCCAAGCTTCGCGGAGTTGAATCATTTGGGATGATTTGCTCGGAAACGGAACTCGGAATTTCTGATGATCACAGTGGAATAATGGTTCTTGACGAAAATGCTCCTCTCGGCGAAAATCCAATTGAATATTTAAAACTTATTGATACTATTTTACATCTTGATCTGACCCCGAATAGGCCTGATTTACTATCTTTAATCGGTGTTGCCCGAGATGTTTCCTGCTTGTTTGATAAAAAAATTATTCGTCCTCAATATGAAGTGAAAGAATCCTCCGACGCTGCAGATAAATTTATAAAAGTATCGATTGATGATGCCGATGCCTGTCCACGCTATGCCGCTCGGGTTATAAAGAATATAAAAATTGGCCCATCACCATGGTGGATAAAACGCAAACTGCTACTGAGCGGTGTCCGGCCGATTTCCAATATTGTTGATATAACTAATCTGGTGATGCTTGAGATGGGGCACCCGCTGCATGCCTTTGATTATGACCTTCTCGGCAGCAAAGAAATAGTTGTTCGGCGCGCCCTGGATAAGGAAAAATTTACTACTCTTGATAATAAAGAGCATGAGCTGACACCGGATGTATTGCTTATTACAAATGGCGTGAAGGCTGTCGCCGCAGCCGGAGTGATGGGTGGACTGAATTCTGAAGTGAAAGCGACAACTTCAACCGTTTTGCTTGAGGCGGCCTATTTTAATCCGGTTACGGTTCGGCGAAGCAAGAATATTATTGGAATAAATTCTGAATCATCGCATCGTTTTGAACGCGGCGCCGATCCGAATATCGTTTGTCAGGTTCTCGATCGGGCGGCATCATTGATGGCCGAGTATGCCGGCGGCGAGATTCTTTCCGGGATCGTCGATTGTTATCCCAATAAAATTGAACCGGCTAAACTGACTCTCAGACCAGAACGAGTGAATGCTTTAATGGGTACTAATATCTCAAAAGAGCGCATGATTAAGATATTGGAAGGAATTGAGTTCGGAGTAAAAGATAAAGGGGCACTTGAAGTAATGGTGCCGACCTTTACTGCCGATGTAACTCGCGAAGTTGATTTAATTGAAGAGATAATTCGAATTGAGGGGTTTGATTCAGTCCCAGATTCAATTCATAATTCCGGACCGCTATTCACGCCTCGGCATGCCGACGATAATTTCTATGACAGTAGCAGAAATATTATGACTTCGCTGGGATTTGATGAGATGTATAGTCCCGGTATGGCAGATGCAAAACTTCTTTCAAAAGTATCTGGCGATAATCCGCAATTAAAAGTTCTCAATCCAATTGCCGATGATCTGACCGTTATGCAAAACAATTTGTTCTATTCTTTATTAAAAGCAGTTTCTCATAATATTTCGCATCGTAATGTTAATTTGCAACTGTTTGATATGGGTCGTATTTATCTGCCGGGTAATCCGCCTTATGAAGAAGAAAAGATAGGTCTGACAATTACCGGGAAAGTAGATGACCATTGGTATAATAAGGGTCGAACATTTGATTTCTATGATTTAAAAGGGGCAATTGATGCCTTTTTGCGATTAAGTCATATATCGCCAATTGACTATGTCGCGACACGACATTTCAGCCTTGATGAATCCTGCTCGTTTGAGTTGCAGCTTAACAATAATATAATTGGTTATGCCGGACTGATAAAATCAAAAATTGCCAAACATTTTGACATCAAACAGAATGTTTTTGCTGCAATGCTCGATTTCAAACTGCTTCTTGAAAATATCCAACAGGAAGCGACCTTTAAATCACTACCTCGTTTCCCAGCCGCTCCGCGTGATTTGGCGGTGATTGTTGATGAATCGGTGGAAGTTGGTTCGCTTATGGATGAAATCAAGCAATCTGGCGGACCGTTGTTGGAAAAAGTGGAGCTGTTTGATCTTTTCACTGGTAAGCAGGTTGGTGATGGCAAAAAATCGATGGCATTTTCGATGATATACCGTTCCGCTGAGAAAAGCTTGGAAAGCGATGAAGTCAGTAAAGTTCATAAAAAAATTGCTGATAATCTAAACAAGAAATTTAAAGCGCAAATTCGCGAGGCCTGATATGTCGGATAGTATGAAATTGCTGGAAGAAAAAATAGGCAAGGCGATTGAGCTGGTTGATAAATTATCTTCAGAGAACGATAGCTTCATTCGGGAGAATGAACAGCTTAAAGCCGAATTGAGTAAACTTCGGATCGAAATGAGTGAAATTGAGGACCGCGATAGAAAAAAATCCGAAAAAGTAAAAACAAAATTAAACAGTATTTTGATAAAACTTGAAAATATGGAACAATTATAAAAGATATTATTTCCTTGACAATTAAAGCTGAGGTATCGTATTCTTTTATAAAGAAGATAAAGAAGACAAGTTAGATTATTTAATTAAGGACATTGGTTAGAAAATGCCCGATATTTCTGATAAAAACCAGGTTGCAAAGGTAGTAATTTTTGGCGAAGAATACTCGGTTAGAAGTTCTGATGACAACGAGTATGTCTTAAGTGTAGCCGAATATGTGGATAAAAAAATGCGTGATATTGCGGCGAAAAATAAAAGTATGTCGCCTAATAAAATAGCAATTTTGACCGCCTTAAATCTGGCCGGGGAGCTGTTTGATATTAAAAGAAAAAGCGGCGATGATCTTTCAGAGGTAGATTCCCGGGCAAAAAATATCCTTGAAATGCTTGATAAGAAGCTGTCTTTAGATTAGACTGGCCAATTATTCTTGCTTTTGCCTTTCTGACTTTCTTCAATCTTCTCTTTTGACATAAACTGATATAGATTTTCCCTCATTATTTAGGAGGGGAAGGAGGACCTATGGACGGAACTCTGGTTACTGTTCTTGCTTCTATAATTGCTGCGGGGGTTGGATTTGTCGCAGCCTGGATAGTCTTAAAACGTGTCGGCGACAGCAAAATCGCCAATGCCGATGAAAACGCCAAAAAAATAGTTTCAGAGGCAAATAAAGAAGCTGTTATTATAAAAAAAGAAGCCGCTCTGGAAGCCAAAGAAGAGCTATACAAGGCAAAATCTTCACTTGAGAGGGAACAGCAGACTAAAAGAAATGAAATTCAGAGAATAGAAAAGCGTCTGACTGATAAAGAATCAGATCTCGATAAGAAGCTTGATATACTCGGAAATAAGGAAAAAGATTTTCAATTCCGCGAGAGAAATTTAAGCGGCCGCGAGAAAGGAATAAGTCTTCGCGAGGAGGAACTGGCCAAGGCGCTACAGATACAGAATGAAAAACTGGAAAAAATTGCTCAGATGACTGCAGAAGAAGCAAAAAGCGAGCTTAAAGAAAATCTGCTGGGAGAGGCTAAAATTGAAGCGGCCGCTATGGTTAAGGAAATAAAAGATACTGCTGAGCGCAATGCCGACAAAGAAGCCAAAGAAATTATTCTCGGTGCTGTATATAGATGTGCAGCCGATCATGTTGTTGAATCCACTGTCTCCGTTGTAAATTTACCTAATGAGGAAATGAAAGGTCGAATAATCGGACGCGAGGGCCGCAATATTCGCTCATTTGAAACCGCCACCGGAATTGATGTTATTGTCGATGATACTCCTGAAGCGGTTATTTTATCCGGTTATGATCCGATTCGCCGGGAGATCGCAAAGATGTCCCTGGAAAAACTTATCAAAGACGGCCGAATTCATCCTACTCGTATTGAAGAGGTAGTTGAAAAAAGCACGAGCGAGATGGAAGTGATCGTCCGTGAAATCGGTGAACAGGCCTGCTTTGATGTTGGGATTCAGGGAGTCCATGTTGAGGCGATCAAATTACTTGGCAAACTGAATTATCGTACTTCTTATGGACAAAATGTTCTTCAGCATTCAAAGGAAGTTGCCGCATTGGCCGGGTTGATGGCAGCTGAACTTGGTTTGGACCCGATGATGGCCAAACGAGCCGGGCTGCTTCATGATCTTGGAAAAGCTATTGACCGCGAAACCGAGGGAACGCATACCGAAATCGGGGCCAGCTTCCTGAGGCGTTTGAATGAACATCAGATAGTAATTAATGCGGTTGAATCTCATCATGGCGATGTTCCTCCTGAGACGCCATATCCTGTTTTGGTTCAGGCTGCCGATGCTATCTCAGGCGCCCGACCGGGTGCCCGCAGGGAACCGCTGGAAGCATACATTAAAAGACTCGAAAAACTTGAAGAACTGGCTGATTCATTTAAGGGCGTTTCCAAGGCATTTGCCATTCAGGCCGGTCGGGAAATCAGAGTTATTGTTGAATATGAATCGGTTGATGATCTGGCCGCATCGATATTAGCCGGTGATATTGCCCGTAAGATTGAATTAGAGATGGAATACCCTGGACAGATAAAAGTTACCGTTATTCGTGAATCGCGCTCGATAGAGTATGCAAAATAGAAGGAAGTGATGGCTCAAATTAAGGTACTGTTTTTTGCAGATGTGGTTGGGAAACCGGGCCGATTTGTTTTGGCAGAGATGTGCAAATCTCTAAAAGAAAAATATGAAGCCGACTATGTTATTGCTAATACTGAGAATGCTGCTGGAGGTTTCGGTATCACGCCGGAGATGAGCCGTAAAATATTTTCTTATGGGGTCAATTGTCAGACCTCCGGCAATCATATCTGGGATAGAATGGATATACAGCCTTATCTCGATGAAGAACCAAGACTGATAAGACCAGCTAATTTTCCGCTCGGTGCTCCCGGTACAGGTAGTTATATGGATGAGGCCAATGGAGTCAAAATAGGTATTCTCAATCTGATGGGACGAACCTATATGAAAGATTTGGACTGCCCATTTCAAGTTGCAGATCGTGAATTGAGCAAACTCAGACAGTTGACCGATACCATTATTGTTGATTTTCATGCCGAGGCAACATCTGAAAAGCAAGCGATGTTAGCTTATCTTGATGGTAAAGTATCGGCAATTATCGGAACTCATACGCATGTTCAAACCGCCGATGAACGGATAACAAATCGCAATACTGCTTATATTACCGATGTCGGTATGACCGGGCCGCATGACTCTATTATTGGAATGGCGATTGGACCATCACTGGGACGATTTCTAACCGGTATGCCAAAACGATTCACCTGCGCCAGCGATGATATCAAAATCAGCGGAGTGGTTCTGACTATTAATGGAGAAAATGGTTCTGCGGAGAAAATCGAAAGATTCGTAGTTGATTATGGATGATAATGATTCAATGAAGAGGGAATGTGGTAATGGCGGCAACTATTATCAATGGTAAAAAAGTTTCCAAAGAAATAAAAGAAGAACTAAAAATTAAAGTTGATGCCCTTAAAGCCAAAGGTGTCACACCCGGATTGGCTGCAGTCCTGATTGGTGAAGATCCGGCATCGGCTACTTATGTCAGAAGCAAAGCCAAAGCTTGCGAAAAAATCGGTATTTATTCAGAAGTTATCAGACGTTCAGCAGATATTACCGAAAAAGAATTAATTGGTATCATCGAAGAATTGAATAGCCGCAAAAATATTGATGGAATTCTGGTGCAGTCACCGTTACCAAAACATATTGATGAGCCGGCAATGACACTACTTATTGACCCCAAAAAAGATGTCGATGGTTTCCATCCGTTTAATGTTGGTATGACGTTGATTGGTCAGCCGACTTTTCAGTCATGCACTCCTTATGGTATAATGGAACTGCTGCGACGCTATGAGATTGACCCCTCCGGCAAAGAAGTTGTTATTCTTGGTCGCTCCAATATTGTTGGCAAACCGATGGGGGCGATGCTGGTACAGAAGGCAAAAGGAGCCAATGCAACAGTCACAACGGCACATTCCCGGACCGTTGATGTTCCAGCTATCTGTCGGCGAGCTGATATACTTATTGCCGCTATTGGCCAACCTGAGTTTGTCCAAGGTGATTGGATCAAGGATGGTGCGGTTGTTATTGATGTTGGTATGAATCGGGTTGAGGATGCCTCTAATGAAAAAGGGTATCGGCTTTGCGGTGATGTTGATTATGACCAGTGTGAGAAAAAGGCCTCGTTTATTACTCCGGTCCCGGGTGGTGTTGGTCCAATGACAATTGCGATGCTTTTAACCAATACGGTTAAATCGGCAGAAAGACGCTTATAATTGTAAAAGCGCTGCATCTCTTAAAAAATTTTCAAGAATTATTATTTCAAGAATTACTATTTGAAAATATTTTCACATTATTTTTGACAATTTCGATTTCGCCACGTATTTTAATATATGTGCTCTTTGCCTTAACAGGCAAAATATGCTGGCGGTGTCAGGAATACTCCCATTTTCCCGCCGCCAGTTTTTATTTTTATGAAAAGTTGGCCTATATCTCAATTTTGAAAAACATGCTTTTATCGACACCGCATATCGGGCATTCCCAATCATCAGGGATATCTTCAAATTTTGTTCCGGGAGCAATACCACCATCAGAATCGCCCAATTCCGGATCATAGATATATTCACATGCTTCGCATTGCCATTTATCCATTTCGACCTCCATCAAATAATATTTGGAGTATTATAAGCAGAAATGATATTCCAAGACAATAACTTATTTTTGATCTATTCCCAAAAACGCAAAATCTTATTCTAAATTGTGGCGCATCCTATTACAGGATCAGGACCAGACTTGTACTTATAATTTATCAGATAAACGATATCAAGAATATTGATTAAACAGTCATTGTTAGGGTCAGCCAGATCTGGTCTTTGAGGAGGTGTCCCTGATTTATATTTAAAATCGATGATATAAACGATATCCAGGATATCTACCGAACGATTAAGGTCGGCATCACCGGGCAAACCGGCATATTCGTTTGCGGTCAGATCATAATCAAGGGTGTCTTCATACGAACTGAGAATATCCCATGCACGGACACGGATTGAATACGCTCCGAATTCAGTCGCGATGCCTGAGATGATCCCGGTTGTAGAGCCAAGCTCAAGACCGTCAGGTAAATTTCCGGATAATATTTCGTAATTCTTCTGTCCAACTCCTCCTCTGGCAATAACCGTATCTTCGTATTCAGCATATTGATCGGCATCTTGTAACGGGAAAGGGATCAGCTGGAAAAAAGTCTTCTGACTGGTATATTTCAATACCCAATCATCGGGATCAATCGTAACGCTTGATGGCAACTGGTCGGTTTTAAATATATAGGTGATGTCATTAGTATCATTAAATATATTAAATGTATCTTTAACAAAGGGTGAGTAGTTGAGTATTATATCAAGCGGCATGGTGAAAAATTGAGGAGAGGAAGATTGTGTTTGTTCAATATTGAGATAAGTCCAGTAGAGTCCGTCACTGTTGTCGTGTTCGAAATAACTGGAATAATTATAATGTGGTCGATAGGTTCCGTAGATCCATTGATCAAAGAAATAATCGAGTTCCATTCCAGATACCGATTCGCAAAGATTCTTAAACTGTTCGGTAGTTGCGTCGGCATGTTGATAAACGCTGCCGTAATAAGTTTGAAGAATATCGAAAAAGGTTGCGTTGCCCACAACATGACGAAGCATGTGTAAAACACAGGCGCCCTTATCATAAACAATTAGACTGAAAATGTTGCCAACACTGGTCGTATCATAAACATATATTGGTCCGGAATAACTTCCGCCACCATTAGCCATATCATCCATATAATCATGATAAAAACTGACGCCATTTTTGACCTCATAATAAAGCGCCTCACTGTATGAAGCAAATCCCTCATTCAGCCAGATATCATGCCAGTTGTTGCAGGTTATCATATCTCCCCACCACTGATGAGCCGCTTCATGCGCCACCACCGGTTCGGAAAATCCAAAGGAGCTTCCACCCATCGAGGTGCAGGTTTGATGTTCCATCCCGCCGCCCCATTGGAAATTGGCATGTCCATATTTTTCGTTCAGAAAGGGATACTCTCCAAATATATCGCCAAAAACTTCCAGAATGTATGGAGTTGCACCCCAGTGATCGGTCGTCTTTGAATAATTAAAATAATCGGGGTAAACATGGTTCACAATCGGCATTGAATCAGTCGGGATATAATGGTACCAATCGGTCCAAATCTGATATTCAGAAATTGCAACTGAGAAAAGATAAGTCACAATCGGGTAACGGACCTCATAATTAAAGGTCCAGGTTCCGTCGCCATTCTGAATGGTGTCGATCAGAGTCCCGTTAGAGGCGCAAAAAAGGTTGGTGGCGCAGGTGATGGAAATATCCATTGAGTCGGCCTTATCATCATTTCTGTCTTTGCATGGCCACCAGGTTCGGGACATATAAGGTTCGGATAGAGAAGATACAATCGGATAGCCGTCATTAGTGCCAAAGCTGAAACCATCGAGTCCGGCCGCCTCAGGATGACCATGATAATCTATTGTAAACGAAAAATACTCTCCTGGCTGATAGGTTTGGTCAAGCTCAATGAAAACGCGATCGCCAGCACGAGCGTAACTCAGGCTGGTAGCGCCGGAAACGATATTATCAATTGTCAAAACATTAACCAGGTCGATTTCAATATTGAGTAGGTCAGCAGTTAACGATTTGGCCTCGGTTGTCACCGTCCCAAAAATCTCTTCATTCGGAACGTCAATCGCGATAGCGACACTATAAAAATTGACATTGAATTCGGTTTGGTCGTAGCGATATGGTTCGGTGTCGATCGCAGATGATCGCTGGCGACTAAATGCCTCAATTTTTTTCTGCGACATATACTGATGAATCTGGCTGGGGCCAAGCGTATCGGCATTAATTGTTTCATTAAATAGTCCGGCCGAATTGGACGAAAACGCAAAAATAATAACGATTATAATTGCGGCTACAAAAAAGCGACTGGTGCGAACATTAAATAAGTTGAGAATATGAGACATTTTTCCCTCGTGTCATAGTTTGTTAGTACTTATTAAATATACGGCGCTCCTGCATTTATCAAAGTCTTTTATTTCGGCAACTTTTTTGTTTTTTTGATATTTGTCACATTATCATGAAAATATTGTCTAAATATTTGAATAAGTTTAATTAGATTTAGGAAGTAAAATGATTTTGAAAAAAATGCCTGCTCTGTTTGATACTAGTAACACTTTGTTGGGTTTTGGTGGAAACCGGTTTTTCGGAGAACAGTATGAATAATGAAGAAGAGAAAATAGTTTCATTTGATGATTTTGGATGGTTGGTTGGTTTTTGGGAAGGCGAAGCGTTTGGCGGAAATTTTGAAGAGGTGTGGCTACCGGCATCGGGGGGGAGCATGTGCGGAACCTTCAAACTAATGACTAATAACAATGTCAACTTTTATGAGATTTTTACTATTACAATTGATTCCACCGGTCCGGTTCTAAGATTAAAACATTTTAATGCTGATTTTACCGGATGGGAAGAGAAGGATGAGATTGTAACCTTTCCATTTATTAGTGCCAGTGACGGCGAATTACACTTTGACGGGCTTATTTATCGAAAGAGATCAGAGAAAACGATGCAAATTATTTTAAAAATAAAAAACTCGGACGGGAAAATTACTAAGAATATTATCGATTGCCAAAAAACGAATTATTGATTATTTATAAAAATAGATAAACGTTTTGATGGAGCAACAAGATGAAAGAGATACCCTGGCACGAAAAACTTAAGAAGAATCTCAAAGATTTTATAGATGAAGCTGAGCGGAAAAAGCTGCTAAAGGGGAGTGATGATATTGAAAAGGCAGATCCCAAAGAAAAAGCAGCCTGGGTGAAAACCGTGATGGAAAAATTCGATCGGCTTATTCCTGATGAAAAAGATCGCTGGAAAATTATGAAAGAATGTTCCTGCAGCTGTCAGGATGATTCGATGGCTGATTATAAGACTGAATATGATAAGCATAAAGATATTGATAAGCTGATCGATTACCTGCATGGGAAAGCATTTCTGATTAAACCTGAGAGAAAAGGCAACACTATTTACATTACCAAAGCGCCGGCATTTCCCGATGAGTATAAAAAGGCAAAAACTCAGGACGAAAAAAGATACTATTTCTGCCATTGCGAGTATGCTCGCGCTGCCGATAGTGAATTATCGCCAAGTTATTGTTATTGCGGCGCCGGATGGTGCCAGAGAATCTGGGAAGGGATATTGGGTCGGCCGGTTGAAATTGAAATAGTCGAATCGGTATTGCAGGGCGGTGAAGTCTGCAAGTTTGCGGTGCATATTTAGTCTTGTCGGTTTAACAAATTTGAATGTGCAATAATGGATATTTCTTTTCATCAAAAAGTCGTCAAAGTTATTAAAAATATCCCACGGGGGAAAGTTGCCACTTATGGCCAGATCGCGGCGTTGGCCGGCAGTCCTCGGGCGGCGCGGCAGGTTGTAAGGGCATTGCATACATCGTCAGACAAAGAAAAACTTCCCTGGCACCGGGTGATAAACAGCAAGGGTAAAATATCGCTAAAACCGAATTCAGGTTATGAGATTCAAAAGGCGATGCTTGAGGATGAAAAAGTGATATTCGCCGCCGATGATTCAATTGATTTGAAAAAATATTTATGGCAACCGAAATAAATATCGAGTTATATGAGATTTGTTAGGAATAATGAAAAATGCCGACATTACATTTCGTCCCACGATTATATAAGAGCAAAAATTTAATAGGATTTTCCACAAAAAAGAATTAATTACTAATTATTATGGCTGAATTAAAAATTTCCATATCGGAAGAGATGCCGTCCAATATAACAATTGTTAATATCGGCGGAATCATTGACGCTCTGACAGTGCCGGAGCTTGAGAAAGTGATGGTCAGTATAATTGCCGGGCAAAGCCGGGGGGCGATCCTAAATCTATCATCGGTTGATTATATTTCAACCGCCGGTTGGAGCGCTTTGATAACTGCTTCGGCGCAAATGCAGGAAAAAGAGAGAGAAATTGTTCTGACCAATATGATTCCCAATGTCTCTGAAAACTATTATCTTCTGGAGTTTGACAAAATAATTAAATCGTTTGAGACTACCAGGGATGCCCGGCGCTTTTTTGGCGAAATTGATAAATAATTGTCCCCTAATATATTATATCCCCCAAAACTTATTTTGTTTGACATTTTATAATAATTTATTACCTTTATAATGAGGTAAATTATTTTATAACTGTATGTTAGAGCATATTTTAATATTGGTTTTGGCCACTTTGGTGGTTGGTTTATCGCTATCGATTCTTATCAGATGGCGTCGGACCAAAGGTGCTATTCTTCTCGATGAAAAGGCGATTAATGAGCTGATTTCATCAGTAGTTGATAATGCCAAAGCAGGGCGTTTGCCCGATATAGCCGAACGGGTTTCTCATATTCTGAGAGATTATCTGAAATGCTCAAAAATCGTTTTTCTCAAACTTAAAAAATCAACGCTTAGCACTAATCATTCTATTGGAGTAAATGATAAAAGCCCAAAGCGATTTTCAATAACTCTGACTCCCGAATTACAGGAGCGATTAAGGTCGATTTCCGAAGTAACCGAAATATCGGAACTGAACACAATATTATCGCCGGAAGTAATATTTATTTTGAAAGAGCAAAATTTCAATTATTTCTTTTCGGTTTTTCTGAGAAACAATCTTTTTGGGATATATTTTGTGGAAACTGAGTTGTCCTCTACAAATGCATCTTTGAGGTTCCTGACCACAGCTTTGGCATTTAGCCTATCTGCCGCATACCATATTAGACAACAAGAGAAAAAACTTAAAAGATATGAAAACCAATTAAAAAACGGGATCGCCACTACCAAATCTGACAAACCTGAGCAGGTGTTTGCCAGACGGGATCTAAACCGATATTTGAAGATCAAAAACAGCAGGGAGCTTGTTGCCGAATTAACAAAGACATTAAAAAAAGAGGGCAATTTTGATAAGATTGCTTTATATGTCAATTCATCATCCAAGGATGATTCGTCTATTTCTGTCAACCTGCAAATTAAAGATAGTATTGATAAGGCATTGAGAGAAAACTATGATTTGATTTTAAATGAGCTTCGACCCGGCGAAGTTTACGATAAAGATAACTCCCCACTGGATTTCCCCAAAATCAGCAAGCGCTTAGGTGACGTAAATGGCGAGATCGATAACATTGCCGCGATTCCCTGGATAAATAATCAAAAAGCAGTTATTGCGTGGAACGACAATAATGACAATAATATAGAAGATGATTCTCAAGAGTATGTTCAGGATTATTGGCGCAATGCCATTCCTTTGATTGAATATGTTGGACGATATGAGCGGGCTAAGGAAATGTCATATACCGACGGCCTGACCGGAGTTTATAATCATCGGTACTTTAAGAAACGTCTTGCCGAAGAATTGCAACGCGCCGCCCGATATGGACGTTCACTCGCTTTATTGATTCTTGATGTTGATGATTTAAAAATAATCAATGATAATTATGGTCATCCCGCAGGAGATAAGCTGCTGATCTCGCTGGCAAATATTTTATCCGATTCGGTCCGTTCGATTGATTTGATCTCGAGATATGGTGGCGATGAGTTTTGCGTGATAATGTCTGAAACCAGCCGTAATCGGGCTCGTCTTTCTATGGACAGAATCAGAAGCAGAATCGCATCCAGTCCATTAATTCTTGACGGTCTATCTGTTAAACAACAATATTCGGTGTCAATTGGCGGCGCTGTTTATCCAATTGATGCCAACTCGGTAGAAGATCTTATCAAAGCGGCCGATCAGGCGCTTTTGCAGGCGAAAGCCGAGGGTAGAAATTGTTCTCGATTATTTGAATCAAAATATGATTTAAAATCATCCGATGGGACGTAAAGACTGTATTATAATTAAGTTTTAGTCAAATCGGCCTTAATGAAACAAGGATATAAGCCGATTTTAATAATGATAGACCAGGGAAGGTGAAAAGTGATAAAAGATTGTAAAAAAACCAATATCCATAAAAAGTCGCTTGATATAGCTGTATTTTTTCTATTTTTGGCGATTTTGATTTCCGTCTCCGCATATGCCCAGCAGCCATACGTAATCGGCTCCGAAGATGTTTTAGAAATTCAATTCTGGCAGGATAATAATCTTGATGCCATCGTCAAGGTTACAAGTGATGGGAAAATTTCTCTGGATGTTATTGGCGAAATTAAAGCTGCCGGTCAGACAACTGCCCAATTGGAACGTGACATAATCCGCCAGATGAGCCGTTATAATAGTTCCATCTCGCAGGCGGTGGTTCGCGTCACCGAATATAATAATCAGAAAGTATTTATCTCCGGGCAGATTCTTGCACCGGGGAAATACACCTACGAAGTTATTCCGGATTTATGGACGATTATCAACGAAGCAGGAGGAGCGACCGAATTGGGTGATCTGGGTCGCGTTCTTATAATTCGAGGCGGTGAAAACGCCGGTGAGGTGGTGACGGTCAATGTCAAAGAATTGGTTGCCGGCGGAAAGCTTCAAGAACTGCCCCAGATTCGTTCCGGCGACACTATCGAGTTACCCCGGACCCCGGCCGGACTTCTGTCATCAACAATAAGCCAGTCACATGAATTGAGAAATCTGTTCTATGTAATTGGTGAAGTCAATGTGCCGGGTGCTATCAATCTTGAAAGAAATATAGATATTTTAGATGCGATTGCATTGGCTGGTGGGCAGACTCCTGATGCAAATCTAAAAAATGTAAGAATTATTACTAAAGCCGGAGCAGGTACTCAAATAAAAAGAGTAAATTTAGTGAAATATACAAATGAAGCGATTGCCGGACGTGTATTTATCAGGCCGGAGGATGTAATTATCCTTTCAAGGAGAAGCGGTGGATTCTTAGGATTAAGAGTTACCGAATGGGTCACAGTTATTGGTGGAATCAGCACTGCCGTTTTATTGGCTGATGCCATGGGAATTATTAGGTTGGGAGAATAATAGCTTTATTGTATAAAAATTATTATACATTCCAGAGGAGAATTTGTCGTAATTGGTTTGACTTGAATAAGGCGATTTTTTAACAGTGAATAAACTGGAGATGATTTATGGAATCATATCGATTAAATAGCCGAATTGTTGAGGGCGAAAAGGAATTTATGATACAAACCCTCAATGATACTGAGCAGGGTGTTGTGAAGACTTCTATTTTTATCGACGGAGAATTTGTTGATGCTGATATTCTCCCGCATTCCGGAGAGATATCAGAAGATCAAATTCTTAATATGGTTAAGTCGGCGCACGGCGAAAAAAAATCCGAACTTGAATATCTGCTTAAATGTTTTAATGATATTATCGAAAAAGGTTCACCGGAATCGATGCAGCAGCTTGGAATTGCTCTGTACTATAAAAAATTATATTTGGAGGCCGAGCGGCTATTTCGATCAGTGGTAAAGATGAAACAGAATTTCGACGAGGGTTGGTTTTATCTTTGTCGAACTGAGCTGGCCCTAAAAAATTATAATGAAGCAGTTGAGGCCGGAAGTAAGGCAGTCGAATTGAAACCGTCCTATGCCGACTATCGTAATTGTCTTGGCGAGGCTTTTCAGGGAAATGGGTCCTGCCGAAGGGCGATTATGGAATTTGAAGAGTCGATCAGGCAAAATGTTTATTATGCTGATGCCTACTTCAATTTAGCATTAACCTATATTTTAAATGAAATCAATCGTGAGGATTACAGTCTTTCGGGAGATTATGTTACGCAAACAGTTGATATGCTCAATAAAGCAGTATTGATTTATCCATACTTTAAGAGTAAAAATTTTGATAACGCTATTGCAACTGTAAAAGATGGTAATCCCAAAAAAGCACATGCTTTATTAATGGAGATTCGGCGTGATAAGGAAGAAAGACACCGCCGTGAAAATTCATCCTATTATCAACGATTTTTGATGTATACTGATTGGATAAATAAAAATAATATCCTGGGTAGAATAGATTTCCTAAAAAAGGAAATTGAAAAAAACCCGGGTTATGTAGATCTTTATTATGAATTGGGCATTTGTTATTTGCATCAATCAAAATTTGATTGGGAGCGTAGTACCGATTGTTTCAAAAAGGCACTGGAAATTAATCCCAAATTGAAAAAAGCGCTTAGAGCACGCGAACTCGCTGAGGATCAATTCCTGAAATTATCCGATGCGGTTTTTGATATCTCGGACAAAAGCATATAAGCGAGGCTGTTTTGACTGGAAAATCAAAATTAATTTCAATCCAGGATATTTTTAATCCGGAATCTCCAGAATCTACCGAGTTTCGCAGAATTCTGATTAATCTTGATAAATCAAAAAAAGGCGGCGATAAGCAGGTAATCCTGATAACTTCGGCCACCTTGAGCGAAGGGAAGTCGCTGACTTCCTCATTTTTGGCCATGACCTCGGCATCATACAAAAACAGTAAAACGCTTTTGATTGATTTTGATTTAAGAAGACCAACAATTCACAAGCTTTTTGGAATGAGTCGTGTCGGCGGTATATCAGAAATTATACTTAATGATCTTGCTCCCCAAAAAGCTGTCAAGCCAACCAATTTTGATAAACTCGATTTGTTGACTGCCGGAAAATTTTCTAACAATACTTCGGAACTTGTAAAAGTATCTAACGTTCATCGAATTATTGAAGAGATGAAATTTTATTATGATACTATTATAGTTGATTCGCCGCCTCTAATTCCGGTGATGGACACCTTAATATTTGTCGAGGAATTTGACGCCGTTTTACTTGTGGTCAAGGCCGGAGTTACCCAAAGAGCTATTGTCAGCCGGGCTCGCGATCTGTTGGCCCATCATAATGGGAAGCTGGTTGGTGTTATCATGAATAATATGAAAAACTCGCTGCCCTACTATTATAACCAAAATTATTATGGCTATAATTATAAATCTTCGGAAAAGTAACAGTTCTGGCCAATCCAGTATTGGAAATATCGCAATATAATGTTTACTAATATTCTAACAGTAGATCTGGAAGATTGGTTTGTCGTTGAGAATTTAAAACAAAATATAAGTTCCGACCAATGGGACCAATTGCCATCCAGAATTGAAAATACTACCCACCGCTTGCTGGAAATGTTCGGCGATTATAATGTTCGGGCAACATTTTTCGTTCTTGGCTGGATAGCTGATAGATCACCGAATTTGATTAGTGAAATTGCCGGGCTTGGTCATGAAGTCGCCTGTCACAGTTATAACCACACGCGGGTCGATCAGCTTGGCGAAGAAGCATTCAGGGATGACACGCGGCGGGCAATGGATGCCATTACCAAGGCCACCGGTATTGTACCAATAGGTTATCGAGCACCGAGTTGGTCAATTAATTCATCGATTCCTTGGGCCTTTGAAGTTCTGGCCGAACTTGGATTCAAATATGATTCTTCGATTTTCCCGATAAAACATGATATCTATGGTGAATCATCGGCCCCCCGTAGAATATTCAGGAAAAAACTGGAAAGCGGGCGAACCATTTTTGAGATACCGGCTTCAACGATTAAATTTTTTGGAAAAAATTTACCGGTCTGCGGTGGCGGTTATCTAAGACATTCTCCATATTGGTACACGGCTAAAATGGTAAGGAAGCTTAACGAAGATAATCAACCGGCTGTAGTATATATGCATCCCTGGGAAATCGATGAGGACCAACCGCGGGTGGGAGGATTGAGTATGTTTCAGAAATTCAGACAATATGGCTCAATATCGATTCTGCGAAAAAAAATTGAAAAATTGCTTGGGGAATTTGATTTTATTACAGCGGCTGATTATGTTAATATAATTGCAAGAAGAAAGATAGGATTCGAAAAATGACCGCATTTGGGAAAGTTGCCGTATTAAAAACCGATTCAGCAAATGTCTTAAATGATTACAGGAAACTGCTTGAATTAGTTGATTATAAATCAATTCTGGATTTTGACAAAGAAGTTATAATAAAACTAAATTTATCATGGACTAAATATTTTCCGGCATGTTCTTCACAACCCTGGCAGGTTGAAGGAGTTGTTAAAACATTTACTGAAGATGGTTTCCCACTCGAAAAAATTGTGCCGGTAGAAAATAAAACGGTGGTTACCAATCCGATAAAAGGCGCGCAAAATAATCTCTGGATGCCAATATTAAAAAGGTATGGTCTCGGTTTTACACCACTGCCGGATGTCGAGTGGACAGTCTATAATTTCAAAGAAAAACTAATGAAGCTCAATGATATATTTCCGGAGGGAATCCAGATCCCGAAGATGTATATTGGCAAACAGATCGTTCATCTGCCGACAGTTAAAACGCATGGTCACTCAACAACAACCGGCGCTATAAAAAATTCTTTTGGTGGACTGCTGAAAGAGGTTCGTCACTACGCCCATAAATATATGCATGAGGTTCTGGTTGATCTGATGATTATGCAAAAAGAGCTTCATCCCAATATTTTGGCGGTAATGGATGGCACTGTTTGCGGCGATGGCGCTGGGCCAAGAACCATGATTCCACGTTCAAAAAACTTCATTCTTGCTTCAAGTGATTCGGTTGCGGTTGATTCGATTGCGGCAAAAATGATGGGGTTTGATCCAATGAGCATTCCTTATATTAGAATGTGCCATGAACGCGGACTCGGGATTGGAGAACCTTCTGAGATCGAAATTGTTGGATATGATGTCTCAAAGGTTGATTTTGGATTCAAAACCAAACGTTCTTTTGTTATTTGGGGAGATCAGCTGCTGCGCAAGGGACCGCTCAAGTTTCTGGAAAAAATCGCCTTACATTCTCCGCTGGTTGTTTGGGCACCTATGGCGAGTAATATTTATCATGACTGGTTGTGGTATCCCACTGTCGGAAAATCAATAATAAGAGATTTTTCATCGACCGAATGGGGACAATTGTTTAAAAAATATAAAAATTCCTAAGTTTTTGCCATTTATAATTTAGGTAAAGAAAAAACAATTAAATATTGACTATCGGTGTATAATTTATAAATATTTGGAAAACAAGAATATTGGAGGAGATAAGATGTTTAAAAAGCTATTGATTACTTTTATCGTTTTGGTGTTAGCCGTTAATATTGCCGGTGCCAGGAAAACTAGCAAGGCGGGTAAAATTGTAGGCGGTATCTATACCGATGCTGAGTATAATTTTAGCTTCGGTATTAGTGATGATTGGGACACGTCAGTAAAAAAGGGAAAGAAGCCGGTTCGAATTACTCTTATTAAAAAGGAATATGATATTCCAATGCATTTCCAGCATGCCGCGACCTATACAACAATTCCTAAAATTACCGTTTATGCCGATACCACATCTTTGGGCCTAAAGCAGTTTGTTGATTCTTTGCTGGTCGATAAGTATAAAACTTCCCAGAAAAAAGCCATCATGGAAGAATTTAAGTTGCTATATGGCGACTATACCTCAAAAAAGAATTCAAAAAAAGTAGTCGGCGATCTGGTTGGCTATAAGATTTCAGGTGAACAGAAATATTCAGTCAGGGTCTCTACGGCTGGTGCCGGTGGCGATGAAATGGCTGGCTCTTTCGGAGATTATGACGTTGTCTCCGATTTTTTTGCAGGTTCAGTCTTTTTTGCCAAACATGAAAATACAATTGTTATGATGCATTTTATATGCGAATCAAGATATTTTGAAATGCTGGATCTTGATTTTGAAAAAATAATCAAGACCTTCAAATTTGGTGAATCTCAGGAAAAAGAATAAAAATTGAATATAGCCGTTAGATTAGTTTTATTAATTGGAAATAATAATTAGCTACCGGCGGCAACGAATTTTCATGAACCCTCCAAGGAGGAAATATGTGGGTTTTTAGATCCTTTCTTATATTGGTGATTATTGTTATCATTCTTGGCTTTGCGTTGTCGAATAGCGGGCTGGAACAGAAAGTCGATATTGATCTTATCTGGACCCAAAGATATGATGTTCCAATATTGACGGTGGTTCTCTGGTCGTTTATTCTAGGCGCGCTGGTTTCATGGCTGCTGTTTGTTTCCGTCTATCTTAAACAATCAACGCAGTTAAATAAGGCCAACCGGGAGATCAAAGGTTACAAAGATGAAGTTACGGCACTAAGAAACAGGCCCATAGAGGAAACAAAAAACCTGCTTGATAAAAAGAACGGTTTCAGGGAGTAGCGAATGGAAACTTTATTTATTGTATTTCTCCTGGCTATTCTGGCATTGATAATTATTTATTTCTATTTGGATAAATATCGCAAAGAAAAAAAGGGGAAGGATCCACAGCCTTATATTGAGGGATTGAGAGCCCTATTGGAAGGCAAGGACGAGCTGGCTTTTAGCAAGTTCCGTGATGTTGTTTCCGAAGACAGCTCCAATATTGATGCCTATATCCGAATCGGAAATATTCTCCGCAAGTATGAAAAGTATGCAAATGCCCTGCAAATTCATAAAGATTTGACTTTAAGGCACGAGCTGGATAATTCTCAAAAAGTAACCGTTCTTGAATCGGTGGCTGATGATCAAATTAAATTAAACGATTATCAGTCGGCTAAAGATGCTCTGCTTGAGGCTATCAGGATTGATGGCAAAGACCTGCGTCTAACCAAGAAGCTGATCAGAGTTTTGCTAAAACTGGAAGATTGGGACGCAGCTTTTGAAATTAAGCAGAAACTTGCCAAATCGTCAGCAGAAGAAAAAAATGATGGTAAACTTGCAGTATATAAGTTTTTTCAAGGACGTAAACTGTTTGATAAGAAGAAATATCATGATGCCCGCTTAGCTTTCAGAGAGGCAATTCATATTAGTTCCGGGTGCGTCCCGGCCTATATCTGGATCGGCGACTCATATGTTGCCGAGAACAGGTTAGAGGATGCGGTGACCATTTGGAACGAGATGTTAAAGGCGGCTCCTGAGGAGGCTTATCTGGTTCTGGAAAGGCTTGAAAAAACACTTTTTGAATTGGGAAAATTCGGGGCAATCTCAGATATTTGTCGGGACATCCTGTCAGTTTCAACCAATAATCTCGATGCCCGTTTAACGCTCGCTGAATATCACAATAAAAAGGGAGAATACTCATTGGCCAGTGAGCATCTCCGCGTAGCAACAGATAATCATCCCGATTCGTTTCGGCCAGTTCTCGAGTTAGTTCGGCTTTATTTGCTAAACAATGAAAAAGAGAATATAAAGCAATTATTGAATGGCTGGTCAAAGAGACGGGAATCAAGAGAGCTTGAATTTCGGTGTCAGGTTTGCGATCATAAATCTACAGAAAAGATTTGGCTTTGCCCTTCTTGTCAGACCACAAATAGCTTTGTAAGATAATGTTTCAGGTTTTAATAATTCTATTCGTCTCGATTGTATTAGTTTCTTCTGTTTTATCCTCACCAATTGATGATATGATTAAGAAGGGCCGGATTGAAGAAGCGCGGCAGGAAATCGACCGGCTTTCGACGGCGTCGTTGCGTAACGGTAACCTACTTCATTTCCAGGCGCTTATTGAAGAAGATGGTGAGTCATCCTTCAAATTTCTTGAGGCTGCTGCCGGGGCCGGATTATCTCCTGAATTTTTAGAGGAAAATACTTATAAAATGGCTTTGTATTATTTGACTGATGGAGATTATAAAAAAATGGAGACAACTGCAGCAGCATATTTACAATGGTGGGAGAACGGTAGTTATCGTTCCGATATGCTCAGAGCAGAGGCTTATGCCAATCAGAATGGGAATGATAAAGAGCGAGCCAACCGACTTTTGGGAAATCTGATAAATGAAAATGAGGGGACACCAATAGGCGCAATAGGTCTACTTGATCGGGCCGTATCATTGTATGATAAAAAAGTTTATATTCAGGCCCAGAAAATCTGTCGTCAATTAGCCAACAGCCGCTACGAAGATGTGGTTGCGCCTGCATTGTATATGTTGTCATATTATTCCATAGAACAAAATAGAACCGATGACGCCATTCTTTATTATAATCTTCTTAAGGAAGGTTATCCCAATGCAATTGGCTTGGATGATCTGGTTGATAGGTTTACCGGAATTGAAAGGAAGGATAAAAACCAGACAGCCGAGGAGATAACCGGTACTTTTTATTCGGTTCAGGTGGGCGTCTTTTCAGTGAGAGAGAATGCGAGAGCTTCGTCAAAAGCTATGAAAAAATATGGCAAAAAAGTGGACATCGAAGATAAAAAAATTTCTGATAAAAATTATTATGTTGTTTATGTCGGCCGTTTTAAATCGACCGATGAAGCAATCGGATTCAAAGCGATTTTAGAAAAATCGGAAAATGAAGCGTATCAGGTTGTAGCGAGATGACACCATCCGCGCCAAACGGCGACGGCCTTACGCCTCTGATGCGCCAGTACAATCAATTCAAAACACAATATCCCGACAAAATCCTGTTTTTTAGAATGGGTGATTTTTATGAGATGTTCGGCGATGATGCTGTCAAAGCGGCACCGATCCTTAATATCGCTTTGACTACTCGCGGGCATATTAATGGCAAAAAAATTCCGTTGGCCGGGGTTCCGTATCATGCGGCCGAAAAATATCTGACCAGACTAATAAATGCCGGAGAAAAAGTTGTTATTGTCGAGCAGGTGGAAGATCCCAAGCTGGCCAAAGGAATTGTTAAACGAGATGTAGTTGAAATTATTACGCCGGGAACATCAACTATTGAGGGTACCCTCGATGATACCAGTCATTATTATCTCGCCTCACTGAATATTGGTAAAAAATCAGAAATAGGTTTGGCTCATATTGATTTGTCAACCGGTCGCTTTATTATTGATGAGGGCACACCTGATAAAATATTTGAGAAACTTCGGGTCCTGTCGCCAAGAGAAATCCTTTTCTCAAACGAACACAAAGAAAATGAGATCATTCTTCTGTTGGGGAAACAATCTGATTTTAACCTGACCGGTTATGAAGAATGGAATTTTGATTATAAAACTGCAACTCGTGAACTATCTGATTTTTTTGGTGTCAATACGCTTGATGGTTTCGGAGTCTCTGAATTTAAAAATGGGCTGATCGCCGCCGGAGCGATTTACCGCTATCTTTTGGAAAATAATAGAACCAGATTAGATCATATAAGAAAAATTACAATATCTGATTCTGATAATCATATGATGCTTGACTATAACAGTATTCGAAATCTTGAATTAGTTAAAAATCTGTCAGAAAACAGCGAGAGGGATTCGTTATACTTTTCGATGAATCGAACCAACACGCCCGGAGGAGCACGTCGGCTTAAAGAGAATATTCTACATCCATATAAAAAATTACAACCGATTATCTTTCGTCAGCAGGGTGTTGCAGAACTTTTCAAGAAGCGTCATCTTGCTGTTGAGCTGCCGACTCTCCTGAAAAAATTGCCCGATATGGAACGATTGTCCGGGCGGCTTGGAATGCGGAAAATAAATCCAAGGCAATTGGTTCATCTCAGTATTGGTTTGAGTTCAGGTAATATAATTATCGAGAAGCTAGGCGGTCTAAAATCTGATATACTTGCTAATATTTCCAGAACCTATCCCGATTGCAGCAATTTGATTATTTTGATTTCATCAGCTTTGACCGATGAACCGCCACTGGTTTCGAATAAAGGCGGCTTACTGAAAAAGGGGTATTCCGAGGAACTTGATAAATTAAAAGCATCGATTTCGGGTGCCAAAGATTATATTGCATCGCTCCAGAACAGTGAGAAAGAAAAAACAGGGATACCTTCATTAAAGGTCGGATACAACAAAGTATTTGGATATTTCATCGAGGTAACCAAGCTGCACCAGGATAAAGTGCCGGATCATTATATCAGAAAGCAGACCTTGGTTAATGCCGAACGGTATATCACGCAGGAGCTTAAAGAAAAAGAGGATCTGATATTCGCCGCTGAAGAGAAGATCTTTTCACTCGAGGAAAAACTATATACTAAATTAGTTGATCAAGTGGCCGAATCACTTGAGGATCTATTGTTAGCCGCCGAATGTCTGTCGGAGATCGACTTGATCACTTCTTTGGCTAATCTTGCTCATGAAAAAATGTATTGCTGTCCCACGTTGAATGAGGGGACGGAGATTGAACTTGTTGGAGGACGGCACCCAGTAATTGAGGATCTATTACCCCCAGGTAGTTTTATTTCAAACGATTTGAAACTTTCTGATAATAAAGATAGAATAATGATTCTAACCGGTCCCAATATGTCAGGAAAGTCAACGTATTTAAGGCAGATCGGATTGATTTCCATAATGGCACAAATCGGTTCCTTTGTTCCGGCCGATTCGGCCAATATCGGTCTGGTTGATAGGGTCTTTACCAGAGTGGGAGCTATTGATAATCTGGCCAGGGGACAATCGACATTTTTAGTTGAAATGATAGAGACATCTAATATACTTAACAACGCCACTGAATCATCGTTGATACTTCTCGATGAGGTCGGTCGCGGGACATCAACTTTTGATGGTTTGTCTATTGCCTGGGGCGTGGTGGAATATCTTAATGAGAAGATCAAGGCGAGAACAATATTTGCGACTCATTACCATGAATTGACCGGTATGGCTGATTTGTTTGACAAAATAGTCAATTTTCAGGTAGCGGTGAAACGATATGAAAACCAAATTGTTTTTTTGCATAAAATAATTCCGGGCGGATGTGATGACTCTTATGGAATTGAGGTGGCGAGGTTGGCCGGGATTCCGCGAAAAACGATCAGCCGATCACGGGAAATATTAAAACTTCTTGAATCGGGAAAATTTTCACAATCGGAACTTGCCCGCGGTGTGCATAAAAATATTATGCAGCATTCATTGTTCGAGCAGAAAGTTTCTCCGGTTGAAGATGAAATAAAAGAGGTCGATATCAACAATGTTACCCCAATGGATGCCCTGAGATTGCTGGGAAAGCTAAAGGAGATGCTTGATAATGACCAGTAATAATCAAACTGATAAAAGATGGATCAGACCTCTTCCTGAGAGATTAATAAATAAAATAGCGGCCGGTGAAGTGATTGAACGACCAGCAGCTGTTCTAAAGGAACTGCTGGAAAACTCGCTTGATGCCGGAGCGACCCGAATTGATATCGCCGTTGAAAAATCCGGGCTGAAATCTATTACAGTTGTGGACGATGGTTGTGGAATAGATGCCGATCAGATTGAGATAGCTTTTTCACGCCATGCTACAAGTAAAATTAGAGATTTCAATGATCTCGAAGAATTAATGAGTTTTGGATTCAGAGGCGAAGCTCTGCCGTCCATCGGATCGGTTTCAAAAACCAGAATGATTTCTAAAACGACCGATTCTGATGATGGCCGTGAATTGATTATTGAAGGCGGCGTTTTACAAAGTGTTAAGGCGGTGGCGGCACCGGTCGGTACTAAAATAGAAGTTATGGATCTTTTTTATAACACTCCGGCGCGTCGAAAATTTTTAAAAACTGAAACAACCGAGGCTCGTCATTTAACCAGAACGGCAACGGCGATGGCTCTTTCTGTACCGGGAGTCAGATTTAGTTATTCTCTTAATGGCCGCAGACTTTTTCTCCTTGGCAAAAATGCAGACTTAATGCAAATCAGGGTGGCCGAGTTACTATTCGGAAAAGAAAATACTCCTTTGTTGGAGGTGAAATATAATTCGGATAAACTTAATATTTCCGGATACCTGAGTTTCCCCGATAGTTGCCGCCGCAACCGTAACGGTTTGTATATGTACATCAACCGGCGCTATATATTCTCACCGACCTTGCTTCATGCTATTACAGCAGGTTACGGCGAACTTTTGCCGCGCGGACATTTTCCTGCTGGGGCGCTATTTTTGGATATCGATCCGAAACGAGTTGACGTTAATGTTCATCCGACCAAGGCTGAAGTTCGTTTAGTTGAGGAAAGACAGATTCACGATCTGCTCTATCAGGTAATAAAAAAATCTTTGCGGGGTTCTCTGGGAATGCCCTCAGTATCAAATGCAGTTGAAATAAAATCAGCAGAAGAAAATTACACCGCCGCCGAAGCAATCAGACGCTTGAAAAGCTTTTTGCCTGACAAAGATATTAATAAAACTCCCGACATGATGGACAAGCTGTATGGTGAGCATAAGGTTCCAGCAGCAATTGATAGGTCGGAATCAAATTCTCACGAATCTGAGGATACGGTAAAATATATTAATGTGGCAGCAAATGATACGGTTGAAATAAAATCTGGTTCTGAAACGATTCGGTATCTTGGGCAGCTTTCCCGTCTGTATCTGGTATTTATTTCGGGAGATGAATTATTGATAATCGATCAACACACGGCGCATGAACGAGTGCTGTACGAAGAAAATCTCAGGGCGATTGAATCAGGAAGATCTATTTCACAAAACCTATTGTTCCCGATTAATATAGAATTAACTCCCGAACGGTTTGCCGTCTATGAAGAAGCGTCAGAAATATTGACCAGCGCCGGAATCATTTCCCAGCCATTTGGGGCAACAACGGTGATGCTCACCGCGGTTTCGGCTTCGCTAACAAAAAAATCTCCGGAAAAAATATTTGAAGAGATCTTAAGCGATGTGGAAAACCTTCATAAAGGTGGTGAGGAGTTGACCAAAGCGGTAGCACAATCGATGGCTTGCCGAGCCGCCATTATGTCGGGAGATGTTATAACCGCCGAAGAGGCAATCGGGCTTTATCGCAGATTAAAAACAGTAGATAATAAGCATTGCTGTCCACACGGCCGTCCGGTAACCTTAAAACTTACAAAAGATGAACTCGATAAAAAATTCGGCCGGAAATAATTCGGATCAATCCCTGATACCGATTCTGGTTGGTCCGACCGCTTCGGGGAAAACCTCGGTTGCAACCGAATTGGCCGACAGCTACCCGCAGATTGAAATTATCTCGGCTGACTCACGGCAAATATATAGGTACCTATGTATTGGAACCGATAAACCATCGACCGAAATGATAACCAAATATAAATTTCATCTGATTGATTTTGTCGAACCGGGGGAGAGGTACACCGCTTTTGATTTTGTTGAGGACAGCAATAAAATTATTGACTCGGTTCTAAAAAAACAGCTTGTTCCACTGATATGCGGCGGCACCGGTCTTTATGTCAGATCGCTGGTTGAGGGTATCGTTGAATTACCTGATGATGATTTTTCGTACAGGAATCAACTCGAAGAAGAAACGATAACTAAAGGCCCAAAATATCTGTTTGAGAAGCTGCGGGCGATTGATCCGATTGAAGCAGAAAAGGTGCATCCCCATAATATTAAAAAAATTATTCGGGCTCTTGAGATTTATCACCTTACCGGAAAACCAAAATCGGAATATCTGGCACATGATCAAGAAAGTGAAAGCAAATACTGCTATAAAATATTCTGCCTTAGTCCACCCCGAGAAAAATTGTATGAGAAGATTAACTCCAGGGTAGATGAAATGATAAAATCGGGTCTGCTCGAGGAAGTCGAACTGCTAATAAAAAACGGCCAAAAAGAGGCGGTACAGAAAGTCAATGTTATCGGCTATAATGAGTTATTCAGATATTTTGACAATGAGATTTCACTTGAAACAGCGATAAATCTGATAAAACAAAACAGCCGTCGTTACGCCAAAAGGCAGATTACCTGGTTTACAGGAATGAAAAAGATTAATTTCTATGATTCTGGGGCCAGTCTCATGGCTGATTTGGAGCGGTTTTGGATAAAATAAATAAAAACTTGACATATATTTTCCTTTTTTAGTATATATGACAACAAGTTAGAGCGTAATTGCGTAAAGTATAAAAAGGAAACTCCGATAATATTGGGAGTAGAAAGAACTTATAAACTATTGAAAGATAACATGAAACAAATGACAAAAACTTCAATTGCGGTACTTTCCCTCACAATTTTATCGCTCCTGTTTAATTCCTGCACAAATCCGAATCTAAAAAAATCGGGTGACGAAGCAGTCAATCAAAAACAACCAACCGCCTATGAGGATTATGCCAAACAGACTGAGGCCAGTGACACCGATGATGGGCGGATTATTCTTGATCAACTCGGTGAGACGCCATCGATGTCAATTGATGACGCCGATGAAAATGACATCTCGATTGCGATTGATGATTATGTGTGGCGACAGTTAAATCTTGCTCATGAATATTATCTGATGGGTGTTCTCGCCAATAGCGAGACCATCTGGGATGAAGCGCAATACTACTTCGAAAAGAGCCTGGGGATTTTGGGTGATCTTGATATCGATGTCGAAGCCGAACCGATTTCTCCCGAGGCCGCTAAATACACCCAGATATTGTCGGAAATAATTGCCAATTATAAAATTACTCTGGTCTCACTGGGACATCTGTCCAGTGATGTTTCAGCCGATGCTTTATTGTCCCGTTTTTCCGATATCAATCATATCGCGGTTGATTCTGCCGAAATGGGACGTCTGGAAAAATATGCTGAGGAAAAAGTGGCCTACAATGTTCCGATCATTATGAATGAGCGGGTCAAAAAAGCTATTTTGTATTATCAGACAGTGGCACATGATGCCTTTGAAAGGTATCTCTCCCGGTCAACAAAATTTATCCCGATGATTGACAAGATTCTAACCGAACATGGTATTCCGACTGATATAAAATATCTGGCTCTGGTCGAGTCAGGATTCAATCCGAAAGCTTATTCATGGGCACAAGCAATGGGTCTTTGGCAGTTTATCGCATCGACCGGGAAAATGTATGATATGCATCGGAACTGGTGGTATGATGAGCGCAGGGACCCGGTGAAAGCTACCCATGCCGCCGCTCGTTTTTTGAAAGATCTTTATAATCAATTCGGCAGTTGGGAACTGGCTATGGCCGCTTATAATGGCGGACCGGGTCGGGTCAGTCGCACAATAAAAAAGCAAAATACAAAAGATTTCTGGAAAATGAACCTTCACAAACAGACCGAAGATTATGTCCCGTTTTTTATGGCGGCGACTATCATTTGCAAAAATCCTGAAAAATTTGGATTTACCGATATTGAGTTTGAATCGGAATGGACTTATGATGAAGTTATTGTTAAAAAGTGTCTTGATCTGAATGTCGTGGCCAAAGCAATCGGCTCTTCGACTGAGGAATTGCAAATACATAATCCGGAGCTTCTGCGTCAGTTCACACCACCAAATATAGAAAAATATTCGCTGCGCATTCCCAAAGGGACACAGAATAAATTCCTGGCCGCCTATGATGCCATGCCGTCGTCAAAACAGACCAGTTGGGTCCAGCATAAAATAAAAAAGGGCGAAGCGGTTTCGACGATTGCGCGGAAATATGGAGTTTCTCAATATGCCATTCTCAGTGCCAATAATCTGAGTAGCAGGTCAAAGATATATGCCGGGAAAACGCTGGTTGTGCCGGTTCCCAACGATAAAAGTTATGCTTCAAATTCGAGCAAAAAACGAAATTATGAACTTGAAGGAAACGTTTATTCAGTCCGTTCTGGCGATAATGTGTGGGAAATTGCAAGAGCTTTTGGAACCACTCCTGATAAGATAAGAATGCTCAACAATCTCAATAATAAATCGAGTATTTATGTCGGTCAGAAACTGGTTATCACTGATGATAATAATCGGAATTCATATTCCTCAGCCGGCGTTTTGGCCGATGTTTCTGTCGATAAGGTTGGCAATTATAAGGTCAAACGGGGTGATTCTCTTTGGGAGATTGCGCAGAAGTTTAATACCTCGGTATCGGATCTGCGAAAACTAAACGGTTTGGGTCGCCGAAGCTATATTTATCCCGGGCAAAAACTGAAGGTCCCCGGTATGGTTTCCAATGGCGATAACCATCAGATTTATACAATCAAAAGAGGTGATACAGTTTCAGAGATTGCCGCACGATTTAAGACAACTGTATCGAATATTAAATCCTGGAACAATATTGAAAATCTTAGAAAAATTCGTCCGGGCGATAAGATTAAAATTTACACCAATAACTGAGTGAATATATGGCCAAAAAAAGAGACATAATAATTGCAATTGTTATTGCCGCCACATTTTTTATTACAATCGGTTTCTTCGGGTTGATGTTTATCGGTCTGATGTCTGAGGATGGTGATATCGGTTGGGGTAGTTTCGGCTCCAAAGTGGCAATTATTGAAGTATACGATGGCATTTACGATTCAAAACCGACCGTTAAGCAGTTGAAAAAATGGGGTGAATCTCAAAATGTCAGCGCTATTGTTCTACATGTTAATTCACCCGGAGGAGGAGTTGCCCCGTCTCAGGAGATTTACAACGAAATACTTAGAGTTCGCGAAGAAGAGGGCAAAGTTGTTGTAACTTCAATGTCTTCGGTAGCCGCTTCAGGCGGATATTATATTGCCTGCGCATCTGATATGATTATGGCCAACCCCGGAACAATAACCGGATCAATAGGGGTGATATTAAGTTATCCGACTGCCGGCGCACTTTTTGAAAAGGTCGGCGTAAAATACGAAACGGTCAAATCGGGTGAGCTGAAAGATGTTGGTTCTCTTGATAGAAAAATGACTGCCAATGAGCGTAAAATGCTATCGGCGATGGTTATGGATTCTTATGAGCAGTTTGTCGAGGCGATTGTGGACGGGCGTGGGATGGATAAAGAAGAAGTGTATAAATTGGCTGATGGGTCAATATTCAGCGGTCGTCAGGCGTATGAAAATGGGCTGGTAGATACTTTGGGCGGATTTGAGGATGCGATCAGACTGGCGGCTGAATTGGCTGGAATCAGCGGAAAACCTCAAACTATCAAAGATTTTATACCGGATAAAGGATTTTTTGATTTAATGGGCGGTGTTTTAAAGAATGTTGGGCAGGTTACCTCCAAGGGTGGTTTTGGCCCGGAAATTTTGTATCTGTATTAGTCTAAGAAAAGCATTGACTTGCAAAGGAAAATAGCTTAATATAGCACGTTGTAATATTATTAGGATTGATGTTCAACTGATATATTTGGCAGGCTATATATAAGGCTATTGTAAATGATTATGAAAAGAAAACAAAATAATATAAATCAGCCGGTTTCCGAGGGAGGATGTTATGACCAAAGCTGATCTGGTTGAAAAAGTGGCCGAGAGAACTGGTCTTACCAGGACCGATGTTGCTGTTGTTGTTGATGCCTTGCTTGATACGGTTAAAAAATCAATGGAAACTGGCAGCAATATTGAAATTAGGGGTTTCGGTACCTTTAAGGTCAAAGTGAGAAAAGAGAGAAAGGCCAGAAACCCAAGAACAGGTGAAGTGGTTCCTGTACCGGGACGAAAGGTACCTGTTTTTAAGCCTTCGAACGAATTTAAAAACATGATAACCAAGCTACCGATTGAATAGTATTTCGGTCAGCCACTATGGAGGATGAATGCCGAGCGGAAAAAAGCGTAAGAGATTGAAGATTAAGACTCATAAACGGAAAAAACGCAGAAGAGCTGATCGTCATAAAAAGAAGAAAAGATAACTTCTTTTTATTATTTTAAAGTATAGAAAATATCCTCTATAAGGAAAACGGTTCCTGATGATTCAGGAACTGTTTTCCTCTTTATTTTATAATTCCCCGGCACTCAGGTTGCGGTCAATATTTATTTCCAACCGATTGAATTTCAATAAGATGGAAGCCCGCCATTTTGAGACTTTGTTGTCAATATGGCATTGGTATTGCTAATATCCTAATTGATGAAAAACAATTATTGGTTTTTAAAAATATCTGGTACTATCGTTTGTTTCTTAATGACGGCGCAATTTCTTTATGCCGGTGATTCATACGATATTTTAGTTAATGATGATACGCGTCAGGCTGAACAGATCAATCCGAGAGTAGCAGTTAATTTCTCCGGTGAGTTTGTCGTTGCCTGGGCAGACAAACGAAATGGGCGTAGTGAAATATTTTTCCAGTATTTTGATAGCGCCGGAACTCCACTGTCCACCAATCAAAAAATTGCCGGACTTTCAGTTGTCTCTCCTCAATACGGTCCGGCTCTGGACGCAAATCAATTGGGTCAGTTTGGGACCGTATGGACCGATTACCGAAATGGAAGTTATCCCTTTGATCCCGATATTTATTATTCGGCCATTGATATAAATGGATCTGGGATAAACAACTCGATAACCGATGCGCGTCCCGACTCATCATGCGAATCTCCCGATATTGCTGTTTTGCCAAGTGGCAACGTCATTATTGTCTGGGCTGATCGGCGCGGCTCCAGTTGGAATATATATGGTCAGTTATTAAATTCAAATGGAAATCCGATTGACGGCAATTTCCAAATAAATTCAGAAAATGGACTGTTTCAACAGCATTCGCCTCGGGTAGCTGCGATATCAGACGGAAGATTTATTGTTGTCTGGTATGATAATAGAACCGGTGATGATGACATTTATGGTCGCGTATTCAACTCTGACAGTTCACCAACAATGCTTGATTTCAGGGTGAATGATGATAGTAAACAAACCAGGCAAGCTTTTCCAACTGTTGCCGCTGATGGAAACGGTCGGTATTTTATCGCCTGGGTTGACTGGCAAAACGGTACTTATCCCAAAAACCCTGATATTTATTATCGGCGTTATGGTGCCAATGGAGTCGCACTCGGAGAGTGTCACAAATTGGTTTCTGATGCCAATAAACGGCCCCAAAAGGATATTGCCATCTGTTCTGACCGGATGGGTAATCTTGGTATGGTTTGGGCCGATTCGACCTCAGGTCAATGGGATGCGATGGCACAAATAATTGATAATATTGGAGCTGAAGCTGGAAGCAGTTTTCTGATTCATCAGAATACCGATGGCAAACAACTCCAGCCTGATATTGCAACCGATGGATACAAATTCTTTTTTGTTTGGGCCGATTCCAGGAATGGCGATTTTGATATTTATGTCACTATAAAAAATTACAATGATCCGACAATTACAAGTCAGCCCTCCGTCTTAACGTTTAATATGCAGGAAGGACAAGCTCTACCTGAGCCACAAACAGTACAACTTACTAATGCCGGGTATGGTGAATTAAATTTTGCCGTTTCTCCTGTTGAAAATTGGATCAGCGTCGTTCCTGATTCCGGTATAACACCGGCGAGTATTCAGGTACAAATCAATACCGATACTTTGTTATATGGCGGTTATAATGGGCAAATTCGATTGATAAATTTAAATCTTAACGACTCCACTGAAATCGTTTCAGTTGTTCTAAATGTGACGGCTCCGCTAATTGAAATATCGCCGGACAGTTTATATTTTAAGGTCCTGGCCGAACTTGGAAATCCCGATAATTTATCTTTTCAGGTGAATAATAGCGGAAGCGGAACTTTTAACTGGACCGCAGAAGAAAATTCCGATTGGCTTAATCTAAATCAATATTCTGGTTTTTCATTAGAAAAGATTTATGTTTCGATTGATATTTCGGGACTCGAGTATGGTACATATTTGGAACCGATTATTTTTGAATCAAATGAAGCGGCAAATCTGTCTGACACCGCCTGGGTATTATTGGAACTAGCCGGAAATATGTCATTTATTCGAGCCAATCCTGACACACTGATTATCAAGGGTGGTGAGGCCGATATCTTGTCAGGACAAATTGAAATTTCAAATCCCGGTTCGGGAACGCTTGACTGGGCTGCCGCAATAAGCGTTGATTGGCTAAATATTGATAAATATACAGGTTCCGACTATGATACAATATTTATTACGGTAGATAATTCTCTGGCTACCGGCTCATATGGCACAGAAATTCAAGTTTATGACAGCTTGTCATTTAATGAAAATATCACGGTGCCGATTTATCTTTATATCTCATCTGATGATACCATATCAATATCCAATGCCAATACGATGCTTGGCCAATTGGCTGTTGTGCCACTATATCTAAAATTATCTGATCCGGCCAAAGCTATCTATCTGCCGATTACCTATGACTATAGTAGTGCAGTTCTAGATTCAATTGTTCCCAATATAATAGATTATTCATCATCAGTGAATTTCTTTACCGGTTTCAGTGGGGGAGAGGCAGAGATCGGCTTGAGAATCAATGAGTCAGTTTTTGATACTGAATCAATTCCGGCCGGTGACTATGAAATTGCCTCTTTGTTTTTTACAGCGGGGAGCAAGGAAGTTTTTAATCGAATAGATACACTATCGTCAGACAGTTCAGGATTATATATTTTGTCAGAATCATTGGAAAAGAAGGTTCCGGTGCTCATTCCGGGTGATTTGATAATTGGTAATCCGACTGACATTGAACTTGTCGCGGCGGAAAACATTCCAGATAATATCTATCTTTCACAGAATTATCCCAACCCATTTAACAGTTCCACCTCGATAGATCTGACGTTATCTCAAAATTCAACTATCTCAATGATAATCTATAATATTCTTGGCCAAACCGTTTATAATTATGGCGATATTGAACTTCCAGCAGGAAATCATCGCTTTAATTGGGATGGAACCATGAACAACAGCTCTCATTGTGCCCCCAGCGGGATTTATTTTTATCGTCTGGAATCAAAAGAATTTACGGCTGTCAAGAAAATGGTTCTGTTAAAATAACCAATATATTTTATTATTTAAAAAATCAATATTTTCTGTAACTTTATAACAGAATACAAATTATTACGCAACCTTTTGTATGATTTCTCGTTAATTCTTATTAGAAAGATAATATAAAAGGAGTTTATTTATGAATCTCAAGGGCAAAATTACAGTTATTTCATTTTTGATTTTAATCGCTACCGGTGTGGCGGTCGCCGATCCGGGAATAATTTATGGTAAGGTCTATACTAACGATGGAGAGGTGCTGGAAGGATTTATTAGGTGGGACAAAAATGAAGTGGCGTGGGATGATGTTCTTGACGGTGATAAGGAACTGAGGAAAGAAGCCAGGAAAAAATATCGTTATCGTTCTGATAGTGATGATGACGATGACGAAGATGAAATCTCCATTTTTGGTGTCACTGTTTATCGCGGCGGTAAGTCGAGAAATAGCTGGAACTGGTCCGATAATGCTCAATCAGGTATCAGATTTGGACATATAAAGACATTGATCCCCGATGGAAATGATGAAGTTATACTGGTATTGAAATCAGGCGATGAGGTTTTTCTGGAAAACGGTTCCGGTGATATCGGCGATGACAATCGTGAAATACTTATTGATGTCGAGGACGAGGGAATTATTGAATTATATTGGGATGACATCGAAAAAATCGAATTTGAGAAGACACCAAAACGTGATACAAGATTCGGAAACAGGCTTTATGGTACTGTAACTGTTGACCGGGGTGATGAATATACCGGATTTATTTGTTGGGATATGGACGAAGCGTATGACTCCGATATCCTCGACGGATCTGAAAACAATCGCAAGAGAAAAATTAAATTTGGCAAAATAGAGTCAATCGAACGGCGCTCATCAAATTCTGCCATTGTCGGATTAAAAGGCGGGAAAAAACTCCGGCTTAAAGGTACCAATGATATCGATAGCGGTAATCGTGGCATTGTCGTTTCTGATCTAACCATGGGGCGTGTCGTAGTCGATTGGGATGAATTTGATTTTATTGAATTTAAAGAAGCTCCGGAAGGACCTTCGTATGATAAATTCGATGGCGGAAAATTGTTAAAAGGAACTGTTCTAACCGAAGATGGCGAAAAATTCAAAGGTGAGATCAAGTGGGATGACGACGAAGAGTATACCTGGGAATTACTTGACGGTGAAATTGATGATGTCGATTTTGCCATTGAATTTGGTCAGATAAAATCGATCGAGAAAATTCTCGGCATGGCGCCGAAGTGGTCTTAAAAGATGGGCGAAAATTCAAACTTCGGGATTCCAATGATATTGACGATGACAATAAAGGTATCATCATAAAAGATGGTAAAAATAAAGTAGTTGTTGACTGGGAAGATTTCGCACGACTCGAATTAGATTGATATAAAATAATTAAACTG